>JACCXF010000202.1 GCA_013697295.1 Actinomycetota bacterium
CACGACCGATCTCAACAACCTCACGCTGGTCTGTTGTTTCCACCACAAGCTGGTGCACGAATATGGGTGGCGGGTGGCGCTCGACGACAACTCGATGGCGACCTGGTTCCGGCGCAGCGGACGGCGCCACGACCCGGGACCGGATCCCCCACTACGACTCGACCTCGCGCTCGTACCCGAGACGGAGGCGCGTTCCAAACACGAGATCAATGCACCACCATCATCGAACACCGCCGGGACCTATGTGGCAGAACGCCACACGGACATCCGTCCGCCACCCGATCCCAGGGGCCTCGATGAGAGCGTGCGTGGCCTCGATGAAAGCGTGCGCGATCGGGAGTTGCTTGCTGCGGCTATCTGATTGCCAGTAGTCCTGTGTCTCATGTATCCGACCTAGCCCTCTGCTTGCAGAAAACCCAGCGGAGCCGTTCCCGCTACTTGAGGGGGACGACCCAGGAGCGCTCGCGGAAGGCGGGCAGCGCGTCGCGGACGGCGGTCAGGGTTTCCTTGGCGGATCGGCTCGCGTAGGTCGAAGGTGTATCTCGCACGGGTCGGAGGTGTATTCGCACGTCGAAGGCTTATCTCACACGGGTCGAAGGCGTACCCGGCATTACCTCGGACGGCCGAGGCGGCGCCCGCCAGAGCTCGTCGCCGGCAGGTTGGAAGTCAGGGGCGGCTCCATCCGGCGGTGACTTCCGCTATCCGTTGGGCTATCTCCGTCGCCGGCATGTTCGCCAGCCTTCCGCGCTCGACAACCGTCTGACCACCGACCATCACAGACTTGATGGCGGTCTGTTGCATCGAGTGCACGATGTTGCGGTCGAGCATGCTCAACGGTTGCAGCGAGAGATCGTCGAGGTCCAGGCCGACGACATCGGCGTACCTTCCTGCCTCGATGGCGCCGCAGTCGAGGCCGAGCAGGTCCGCGCCGGCGCTGGTGCCGAGCCTGAAAGCCGTGGCCGCATCGAGCGCCCCGCCATCGACCAAGCTGGCTTTCGCGACGAGCGAGGCCATCCTCATCTCATCGAACACGCTCTGGCGATTGTTCGCGCACCCGCCATCGGGTCCCAGGGCGACGCGCACGCCGCGCTTCAACATCTCGGGGACGCGCGCTATCCCGTCGCCCAGGAACGCGTTGGCGCCGGGACAATGCACCACGCCCGCTCCGGCTTCCGCCAGAAGGTCTATCTCCGCGTCGTCGACCCAGACCGTATGGACCGTGATGAGGCGAGGGTCGAGCAGTCCTTCTCGAGCAAGCAGTCGGACCGGCGTATCGCCGTATCGAGCCTCGACCTGTTCTCTCTCGTACGCTGCCTCGGCGAGGTGAAGGTGGCATGGAACATCCAGCTCGTGCGCTAGGTCGAGTGCGATGGCGATCGTTTCCGGCGTCGCAGCATGAAGCGAGTGCGGCGCCGGCTGCACGGAGACCAAGGGGTCATCATGGTGCCGACGCGCGAGAGCGCGGCAGCGATCTGCCGCTTCGAGAGCCGGTTCACGATAGCGGGATGGAGCAGCCGTCGGCGCCTCGGGATCGTAGAAGGCGCGGGCGAAAACCAATCGGATGCCGAGATCGGCGGCGGCCTTGAGAACCACCTCCGCGTTCCCGTCCGCAGCGTCGTGCAGATAGAAAAAGTCCACGGTCGTTGTGACCCCTGCCAGCAGCGCCTCTGCGAAGGCGAAGAGAGCCCCCGTATAGATGGCGTCGGCATCGAGCCGTTCGGAGAACGGATACAGGACGTCGTCCCGCCAGCTCGAGAAGGGTCGGTCGTCGGCGAAGCCTTTGAACAGGTTCTGGAACGCGTGGCCGTGAGCGTTCACCGTCCCCGGGACTATGGCGGTCCGGCCCCAATCATCAAGGGCTACGTCATCGCCCAGGGACGCGCTCTCCACGACGTCGCTGATCCGATCGCCCTCGATCAGGATCGCGCGCCCCGACGCGAATCCGTCGCCGACGTGGATCAGCTCGGCGGTGAGGGCCTTCACTTCATGTGCCGTCGTCTTCCCTTTCGGTAGTCCTCGCTCGGCTGCTCAACGAAAACTCACGGGTGGCCCGCCTTTCGGTGGTTCGTCGCTCGGCGGTTCAGAGGATAGAGGGATTTCAGCGGCGGCCCACCGCGCCGGACTAAAGTGCCGGTGTGACTGTTCTGATTGGCAAGGATCTGACGTTCGAGGATGTCGTGGCGGTAGCCACCGGTGGTGCTGAGGTGGCCATCGCCCCGGATGTAGCGGATCGGATGGAGCCCGCTCGGCGGATCGTTGCGGAGGTCGTCGCTGCGAAACGCACCGTTTACGGCATCTCAACGGGCATCGGCGATCTCGCTAACGTGCGGATCGATCCTGCGGAGGCGGAACGCCTACAACGCGACATCGTCAGATCTCATGCGACCGCCGTCGGTCCACGCCTTCCAACGAACGTCGTCAGAGCCATGATGTTGCTACGCGCCCGTACCTTCGCGTTCGGGATCTCCGGTATCCGTTTCGAGATCCTCGAGCGTCTCGTTAACATGCTCAATGCGGGGGTCCATCCCGTGGTTCCGTCTCAGGGGTCTCTCGGTGCCTCCGGAGACCTCGCGCCGCTGGCTCACCTCGCGCTACCCCTGATGGGCGAAGGCGAAGTGGAGATCGACGGACGGGTCACCGACGGCGCTAGTGGCCTCCGGTCGAAAGGCCTCCATCCGTTCGCGTTGACTCACAAAGAGGGCCTGTCGCTGGTCAACGGGACGGAAGCCATGCTGGCACTGGGGATCCTCTCGGTTGTCGGCGCCGAACGACTGGCGCGCGCCGCCGACGTGACCAGCGCGATGACCGTCGAGGCGTGCCTTGGAACGGACAGAGCGTTCGATCCAGGGTTGATCGCGCTCCGCAAACATCCCGGCGCGGTGTCGGTAGCAGCCAACCTGCGCGCGCTGCTGTCCGGCAGCGCGATCGTGTCCTCACATCGCCACTCCGAACACCTCGTTCAGGACGCCTACTCGCTACGTTGCATCCCTCAAGTACACGGTGCTTACAGGGACGGTCTTGCCTACGTCCGATCCATGCTCGAAGCAGAGTTGGGCTCGGCGATCGACAATCCTTCGGTGATGGTAGACACGCATGAAGTCCTCTCCGGGGGGAATTTCCACGGCGAGGCGCTCGGACTTGCGCTCGACCATCTCGGCCTGTGCCTCACCGGATTCGCAACGATCGCAGAGCGGCGCGTGGCGCGTCTCGTGGATCCAGACCTCAACAACGGACTACCTGCATTCCTCACCGAGGATCCGGGCCGTCGATCCGGTTTCATGATCACGCAATACACCGCAGCCTCTCTCGTTTCGGAGAATCGTTCGTTGTGCTGGCCGGCGTCCTCCGATTCGATCCCGAGCTCCGCCGGCCAGGAGGATCACGTCAGTATGGGGATGACGTCGGCGCGCAAGGCAGCTTCGATCCTGGCGAACGGGGAGCACGTCATCGCGATCGAGGGTCTCGCGGCCGCACAGGGTCTCGACCTGAGAGAGCCGCTCGAGCCCGCCGCTGGAACGGGAGCGGGCCGCTCCTTCATCAGAACCCTGTCGCCGAGGCTGGACGACGATCGTCCCCTGTCGGGCGACATCGAGGCACTCTCGGCCGCCATAGCCTCGGGGGACCTGCTCGCGACGGTGGAATCCGAAATGGGATCTCTTCGCTAGGAGGTCAGCGTCAGGAACTCAAACTCCTCGTCCGCCATTCGTGCCCGGGGGCAACGTAGACGAGCTCACCGCCGCATACCACCGCCGCCACAGGATCGTGATCGGCGCGATACGGCACATGTTCGAAGCTTGGTCCCTCGACCACCACGGCGTCGGCACGGAGACCGGGAACCAGGCGGCCGACCTCATCCTCCAGGCCGAGTGCGAACGCCGCGTTCACCGTGGATGCAGCCAGAGCCTCGAGTGGACGCAACCCATAGATGCGGCATGCAAGCGCGATGACGAACGTCATCGAAAGGATAGGAGACGTACCCGGGTTTAGGTCCGTGCCGAGGGCCACGATGGCATTGGCGTCGATCAAGTTGCGCGCGGAGGGCTTCCGTTGCTGGCGCAGCGTGAAGGTGGCCCCCGGCAGGAGAACGGCCACCGTGTCACCGGCCCCGATGTCGTGGATCGCGTCGGGCGAGGTGTGATTGAGATGGTCGGCGGTAGCGAACCCCCATCGGGCCGCGAATGAGGCCGCCTGACCATCCTCGAGTTGATCGCCGTGCATGCGCATCCGCAAACCCAGGGGTCTCGCCGCCTCGGCCAGCCGGGCCGCGTGTTCCAGGGCGAACGCGATCGACTCGACGTAGATATCGCAGGCCTCCGCCAGGCCCTCTTCCGCGATCCTAGGCAGCAGGTCCGAAGCCACCTCGCCTATCCACTCCCCCGCCGACTTCTCCTTCGGGATCGCGTGAGCGGCGAGGCACGTGGTGGTGGTCGTCTGCTTTACCCGGGACGCCAGCGTCCGCGCCAGCTGCAGCTGCCTGATCTCTGCCGCTATCGACAGGCCGTAGCCGGACTTCATCTCGAATGTCGTGGTGCCTCGCTCGAGCATCGAGTTCGCCAGCGACTCGCCGAACTCCAGGACCTCGGCGTCGGATGCCTCACCCAGCATCCTGGCCGACCGGAAGATCCCACCATCCTCGCCGTGCAAGGTCTCATACCGCGCGCCACCCAACCGCGCCGCGTCTTCGTCGGCCCTCCATCCGAAGAACGGAAGATGCGTGTGACAGTCGACGAAACCCGGCACGACCGTGCAGCCGGAGGCGTCGAAACCCCCCTGGCCCGAAACCGTCGGTCCCACTTGAGCGACGCGATCTTCCTCGAAGGCGACCGAAGCGTTGGCTAGGACATCGATCGAGGTCAGGTCCGGCCCGCGCACCGGAACGGCGGCGAAGGGCACAAGCGACGCCGCATCGCGTAGCACGAGAGAGCTCATCAGTCGCCTCGGTCTCGCGCTCGACGATCTGCCTTCTTGAAAGCGAAGGTCCCGTCCTCGCGTTCGATCCGTTCGATCTCGCCACGCTCCATGAGGTAGACGAGGTGGGCCAGGGCCTCGCCCAATGCCAGGCGGCGCTGGAAGTTCAATAGCGTGGTGCCGAAGATCTCATCCGTGATCTCGTCCGCCGAGCGTGGCTCGTGACGGATCACCTGCAGTATCGAGCCGAGACGACGATCGTGATGCCGCGCGATAACGCGCGCGCGCCCTCCCCCGTCGTCGAAGGGGCGACCGTGACCGGGAAGCACGAGAGCGGGGTCCAGCGCCTCGATCTTGTCCAGGGAAGCGAGGAACTCGCCCAGAGGATCGTCCGTCTCTCCGCGCCGGAAATCGATGTGAGGTGTGATAGCCGCGAGAAGATGATCGCCCGACAGCAGCGCCCGTTCTTCAGGTGCCCATAAACAGATGTGGGAGCTCGAATGGCCGGGCGTGTGGATGACCTGCCAGGTGCGGCTCCCTGCGGCTATCTCCTCGCCCCCCTCGAGCCACGTGCCGGCGTCGACGACCCCGGAGATGAAGGGGCTCCAATCCTCGAACGCCGTGAGCTCCTGGACCTCGGTGGGCCCCACACCATGCTCGGCGAATGTCTTCCGGAGGCGAGCGATCGTGTCCTGGGGGTTCCGGTAGAACCCGAGATCGAACTCGGCGGCCTTGTGCATCCAGAGCTCGCATCCACTTCTCTCTACCATTCGAGCCGCCATGCCGTAGTGATCGATGTGCGTGTGCGTGATCACCAGCCTGCTAACGTCCTCTACGGCGACATCACAGACCTCGAGCGAGCGCACCAGAGCGTCCCAACCGTGATCGTCCTCCTCCGAGGGAGCGAAGATCCCGCAGTCCACGAGCGTCGCGCCGTCAGGTTCCGTCAAGAGGTACGCATTGACGCGATCGAGTCCGGGGAAAGGCAGTGGAAGTACCAGGCGGAAGACACCCGGCAACGGCTCCCGCCGGCGCGGTGGTCTCAAAGACGACTCGCTCTAGGTTGCACCCGGCGAGTCCTACTCGTGCAGCTGTTCTTTGATGACGAACGAGATGCGAACGAGAACCCTGTACTTGAGCTCGCCGTCCGAGACCAGGCCGTCGATGCGTTCGACCTCGAAAGTTGTCACTCCTTGGAGCGTCAGGCTGGCTCGGTGCACCGCCGAACCCACGGCCTCTTCGATCGTGCTTCCGGTCGCCGTAAGGTCTATGGACTTCTCGATCGACATCGCGCTACCCCCTTTTCGGAACTGGGGTCATCCTAGTTGGCGGCGCGAGGGGCCCCGCCATAAAGGGCGCGTTAGCGCGCGATCGGCGACGTAAAGGTGGGAGTCCGGTGACAACGGACGGACGGACGGTGCGCGGCCACCGCGCGGCGGCGGTGATCCTTCGCAAGCACGTCACGTGAGATCGCGAACCACCACTTCGTCGCCGGCAGCTTCAACGAAGCATTTCGGGGGCCGGAGAGCCACGGACAGCTACGTGTTTGATCCATGACGTATCTCTTCCCACGTATGCGGAAAGCATGATTCCCATTCGCCGGGCATGCCCGTTTATGTCCGAAACACCCAAGAAAAACTTTTCCAAACGAAACAAGCAACGCGAACTCTCATCCCACCCGAGAAGTTCCCCCCGAGGGGGGTCTGGGGGGAGTAGGTCGTCTCGACGACCGATCCCCCCAGGGGTTGCCGCAGGCCGGCATGGAATGCCGGCCGTGGAGCAAGGGTTGCGGCAGCAACCCGCCGCGTGCGGACATAAGAACTAGAGGGCTGCGACCTCGTGGAGAGATATCACTTCGTCACGGATGCGGTCGAATGCGTCCACCACCTCCGGATCGAACTGCCGTCCGCGCTCCCCTGCTATCTCCTCGAGAGCCCGGTCGAGGCTCCACGCCTGCTTATAGGGCCGCTTGTGGATAAGTGCGTCGAAGACGTCCGCCAGCGCCACCACTCGTCCGATCAATGGGATCTCCGGGCCCGCCAGCCCCCGCGGGTAGCCGCCGCCGGCCCATCTCTCGTGGTGAGTAATCGCGATCTCCTCGGCCAGTCGCAATAGCTCGAAGCGATTCTCGGAGAGGATGCGGGCGCCGATGACGGTGTGGTCCTTCATGCGGGTGAACTCAGCCGGAGACAGATGCCCCTCCTTCAACAGGATGGCGTCGGGGATCCCTATCTTTCCGATGTCGTGTAGCTGGGCTGCACGGAAAACCAGGTCGCCGTCGCCGTCCGGGGCCACCCCGAGCTCGAGCGCCAGGAGCGCCGCCGTGCGACCGACTCTCTCGGTGTGCCGCAAGGTAGCGTCATCGCGATACTCCGCGGCCAACGCAAGACGCTGAAGGATCTCGACCCTCAGGTCTTCCAGCTCGCGCGTCCGCTCTCGCACCGCCAGCTCCAGCACGCGATTCTCGTCCTTCAAGGTCTGGTGCAACATGCGCGTCTCGAGCAGGTTTCGCACGCGGAGCAGCGCTTCGGCGCTATCGAACGGCTTCGTCAGAAACTCTTTGGCTCCTCCCAAGAGGGCTCGCTGGCGGATCTCCGGTGACAGATCGGCGGTCAGCACCAGGATCGGAAGAGGTGCGTGGGGTGAGGCGTGGCGCGACATCTCGGCCATGATCTCGAGCCCCCCCAGCTGTGGCATGTGCAGATCCAGGATCAACAGGTCTGGGTCGCTCTCTTCGATCGTGGGGATGGCGAGGCGCGGATCCGTCACTCCGATCACGTTCAGGTAGCCGTCCAGCGCCAGGACCTCGGTCAGCAACTGAACGATCGAATCCGAGTCATCGACGACCACTATCCGCGCGGCCCGCAGGGCCTCTTTCATCGTCAGGCCGCCGTTCTTCACCAGTCCGCCCCGGTAGGGCTTGGATAGCGGGTATTCGACCGGCGGGACGTAGTTCCTGCTAGGCGGGCCGGATTTTCGCCGTCCATTCTGCACTCTTCGGGCGAATCGACCCTATCGGGTGCCCTGACGGGCTCCAAAGGGGCTCGCAGCGGGCTCAGCAGGGGTGCCGTGGAGGCCCGAAAATGGTGCTGCGCGGGCCTCGGCCTAGACGTAGCCCCTCAGCTCGGCGGCGCGGGCCACCCGCTCGACGGCGATATCGAAGCCCGCGTCCCTCAGTGACGTTTCGTCGTGTTCGGAGCGCGAGAAGACTGCTTCCGTCGCCTTGGTCATCCGCTTCTTGAGCTCGAAATTTACGTTGTCGATCTCCCACCGGAACTCCTGGATGTTCTGGACCCACTCGAAGTAGGAAACCGTGACGCCGCCGGCATTCGCCAGGATGTCCGGCACCACCATCACTCCGTTCTCGGCGAGGATCTTGTCGGCCACCGGCGTGATGGGGCCGTTCGCAGCCTCCACAACGAGCTGCGTGCGTACCTTGTCGGCGTTGTCGCTCGTGATAACACCCTCGATCGCGGCCGGGATGAGGATGTCGCACTCGATCTCGAGAAGATCGTCGTTCGACACCTTGTCCCCGTCCTCGTGATCCCCAACCGTCTCTGCATCTGCAGTGAACGAATGGAGGTCCTGGATGTCGAGTCCCTCTTTGTTGTAGATGCCGCTGGTCACGTCGGAAACCGCAACGACTTTGGCTCCCGCCTCGCTTGCCAGTCGCGCCGCCCAGTACCCGACGTTTCCGAATCCCTGGATCACGACCGACGCATCGCGGAACTGCATGTTGCGCTTCTTGGCGATCTCGCGCGCGCAGATGACGACCCCGCGGCCGGTAGCCTCCTCACGGCCTGGGGAACCGCCCAACTCGACAGGCTTGCCCGTGACGATGCCGGGCGTGTACCCATACTTCTGCCCGTAGGCATCCATCATCCAGGCCATGGTCTGCGCGTTCGTCCCCATGTCGGGAGCGGGGATGTCGCGTTGCACGCCGATGATGTAGCCGATCATGGACGTGAATCGACGCGTCAAGCGCTCGAGCTCCCCCTCAGACAACTTCCTGGGGTCGCACTGCACCCCCCCCTTGGCGCCGCCGAAGGGAACGTCCACCAAGGCGTTCTTCCACGTCATGAGGGCAGCCAGAGCCCGGACCTCGTCGAGGTCTGCGCTGGGATGGAACCGAACACCACCTTTGTAGGGGCCTCTGGCACCATTGTGCTGAATCCTGTAACCACGGTGCACCTTGATGAATCCGTCATCCATCTTGACGGGGACCTGAACGGCCATCTCTCTGTACGTGCTCGCGAGCACCGATCGCATCTCGTCCCGCAGGCCGAGTCGGTCGGCGGCGAGATGGAAGAAGTAGGTCGCCGCCTCGAATGGAGTCATCTCGTCGTGCGCCTCGACTACCGGCGGGGCCGAACCCATCTCGGTTGCGGTATCTCTCGATTCCTCGAGGGCCTCTTGCTCCTCGGGTTCGTTTGGTTTCGACGTCTTCTCAGCGGACACGATTCCCCCCTACTTCGCCGGTGCGATGACCTCCACTGACTCGTCTACCCGCTCCGTCACACTTCTCAACTCCCCTGAAAGGAATGCCCGGGTGTGCTCGTACGACAGATCTATGAGCCGCGCAGTGAAGTCCATCGAAGCGAAGGGAACATAGAAGTCCAACGGCGCAGCCGGGATGAGGATCAGCTCTACCTTCGAGGCGTACAACGGGACCTCGATGTCGAAGCGTTGAGAGCGAGCCAGCCCGAAGGCGTGAACGAGGTAGTCGATGGGGCGGTTCAGGGGCCTGTGCTGTGCGTTGTTCTGCGCTGTGGCATCCAGGACGTAGACCGTGCGGGCTCCCATATCCACGGCGGGAGCGACGGGGACGTTGTTTGCGACGCCTCCATCGATGTATTTGCGGCCCTCGATCTCGACCGGGGGAAAGATTCCCGGCATCGCTATCGAGGCCAGCAGGGTGGGCAGGATCTCACCCGATGTGAAGGTGCGATCCTTGCCGGTGGCCAGATCCGTCGCAAGGATCCCAAGAGTCAACTGTGCATCGTCGAAGACGGCGTTTCCGATGCGCGTGGTTACGAGCTTGCGAATGCCGCTGTTCTCGAAGATGCGATTCCCTCGGACGAGCATCCGGGCCCACGAGGCTTTGAAGCGACCTCCCGGGAACAGATCCGTGTCCTGTAGACCTCTCCAGATGGTCTCGAGTCGATCCGTGCCCGCCGTGGTCGGGTCCAGCGCCAAGAAGGTCGCGTTGAGTGCGCCGACCGACGACCCAACGACCATGTCCGGCATGACCCCATGCTCGAACAACGCACGCATCTGGCCCACCTGTAGCGCACCGAGCGGACCTCCTCCCGAGAAAGCGAAGGCGACGCCCCCTCGACGGCGCGAGGCGAGTCTCTTGAGCCACTGGGCCCTCGAGGGGTAAGACTTCATCTCACTCTCATGAGCACATCATCGGCCCATTCGCCCGTTTGCTGAGTACTCCCGGATCGACCAAGTCCCTCAGCGGCTGGCCTTCTTCTTCGCGCTGGAGGCGGTCTTGCGAGCCTTCTTCGTCGTCTTGGCCGACTGCGCCCGTGCCTTGGTGGCCGCCGCCGAACCCTTGGCGCGCGCTGCGGACGTCGAGGACTTCGCTGCCTTCTTCGTGGCGTCGGCCGCTTTCCGGGCGGTCTTCCGGGCGGTCTTCGCTTCCTTCGACCCGGTCACCGTCTGCGCACCCTTGCGAGACTGATCCACGGCGGTCTTCACGAGCGCAACGGCCGCTCCGGCCGCGACCTTGGCTGCATCTCCGGCCACCTTCACCGACTTCCTGGCCCGCTTGGCCTCGCGGGTCTTAGACACCTGCTTGGCCGTCTTGCCGGCCGTCTCGACTGCCTTCTTGCCCACATTCGACATGCTCTTGGCGGCGACCTTGATCTGCTTGCTCGCCTGCGCTCTCTGCTTGCTGGGTCTAGCCATTGAGGCCCTCCTTCGGGTGTGTGGCAAGAATCTACCCTCTCCGGGGGCCGGGTTCGGCGCGCCGGCGCCCGTCCCAGAGGACCTACCGGTCGAGGTGGATCCGAAGCCAGGTGCGTCGACCGCAAGCCGGACAGCGGAACCACGAATGGTGGTATTTCACGACCGGCAGGTGGAAATGCACGGGGAACATGAGGGCGGCCAGCTCGACGAGGGATACGCGCGTCTCCTCCCGACACGAGGAGCACTCGACGGTGCATGTCATGGGTTTGCGCTCGGTGGCGCTGTAAAGCGCGTGCTTCCCGATCGGCCCATCGCTCATGGAGACGCCTTCTCGATAACGGTGGCGAGCTCGCGGTAGGCCTCTGCCCCCGGATGACTCGGAGCGAATGAGACGATCGACCTACCCACCTGCGTGGCCTCGGCGAAGCGGATCGACTTCCGAACGGGCGGTTCAAGCAATGGAACGCCGTAGCGACTGCCGATGTCGGCAAGAACCTCACGCGCATGGCGGGTCCGCCCATCGAACATGGTCGCGACGAGACCTATGACCTCGAGATCGGGGTTGGTGAAGTGACGGATGTCGCCGAGGGTCTCGATCAGCTGACCCACGGCACGGTGGGAGAGCGCCTCGGCGAGCAACGGGATTACGACTTCCTGCGCCGCAGTGAGCCCGTTGATAGTGAGGATCCCGAGTGATGGAGGGCAATCGATCAACACGTAGTCGTACATCGGAAGCACTTCTCTCAATGCTCGCTCGAGCGCGTACTCCCGGCCGGTCTTGGCCAGCAACACGGCCTCCGCCCCTGCGAGGTCGATGTTCGCTGGCACCAGATCGACCTCTCGAGCCTGGATGACTTTCTGCATGGGAAGCCGGCGAATAAGCACGTCGTTGATCGTCTCGTCGAGCGCGTCGGGGTCGATCCCCAGCGAATAGGTCAACGCTCCCTGTGGATCGAGGTCTATAGCGAGTACGCGCAGCCCGCGCTCGCCAAGGGCCGCCGCGATCGACACCGTCGTAGTGGTCTTGGCTACGCCACCCTTCTGATTCGCGAACGCGATGATGCGAACCATCTAATGGCCGTCCGCCGGTGGGAAGTTCACATCTATCCCGAGCTCGACGAGCAGCCTCTTGACCTCGCTTGGGGGCCACCCGCGATCGCGCAACGCGAGGACGAGACCGGCCGCCGCCTCGCTCATGTCCTCGCGCTCGAATGACTCGTAGCCATCGAGAAAGCCGCGCGCGTAATCCCAGGAGACATACTCGTCGGGATCCGGCTCGAAAGCGGGTTCGTGTACCGGCGACTCCCCCTGCTCGAGCATCTCCTTGAGGTTGCCAGCGAGGAGGTCCCAAGCCAGGTAGTGGTCTTCGTCACAGTCGGGACAATAGAAAACCGTGCCCTTGAGCCCTTTCGGGCCCAGAACTTCCTTCAGGACCTGAACGTCGACCAGATCCTGTCGTAGGCCCTCACGTTCCTCTTCGGTTATCTCCTGCTCCGGCTCGTCGTCGAACGAACCTGTGGGGTCTGACATGGGGTCATCGTATGCGCTCGATGTGCGTGGCTACCTCAGAACGTGCCGAGATAAGCGTCGAGCAGGGGTTGGCCCAGCATCAACGCCAGAACGGTCCCCAGAGCCAGGAAGGGGCCGAAGGGGATCTCGGTCTTTCGGCCGCCCCCTCGCGTCACCAGGACCCCGATGCTGATCACGCCGCCCAGCAGGAACGACAAGAACATCCCGACCAGGACGAGTCCGGGACCCTCGATGAAGCCGAGGAAGGTTCCGAGAACGAATCCAAGCTTCACGTCACCCAGGCCCATCCCTTGGGGGTAGATGAAGGCAACGATGAAGAAGAATCCACCGAAGATGGCGGCGCCGATAGCCGCATCGAGTAGGCGACCGAGGTCTCCATCGATCACCGCGGCCGCAGCCAACCCCACCCAGCCGGCGACGAACAGCGGATACACGACGCGGTTGGGGAGGAGCTTGTGTCCCAGATCGATGATCGTCAGCACGACCAACGTCCAGAAGAACGCCGCATAAGTTGCAGCCGTGACCCAACCCGAGACCGACGCGTCGTTGGCGGACACGACGAACTTGAAGGCGGCGAAGACGAAGAGGGCTCCAGTCGCCAGCTCGGTCAACGGATAGCGCGCGCCTATGGGGACCTTGCAATGCCTGCACTTCCCACGCAGCGCAACCCAGCTGATCACGGGGATGTTCTCGAGCGCCCCGATCTGATGGGCACACGCGGGACACTTGCTGCGCCCCGAGACGATGGTCTCCCGGCGCGGGATCCGATAAGAGGCCACGGTAGCGAAGCTCCCGAAGATGAGGCCCACTACGAACGCGGCGGCGAGGATGAAGGTTCCCACGAGGTTGTCCATGTTGTCCTTATCGGGTCGTTCGGGACCGAATTTGAGCAACCAACTCGAAATGAAGCCTGACGTCTACTCGGGGTCGCCGATGTGGTCCCGGATGCGGCCGAGCAGGGCCTCGGCCTCGAAGGGCTTCATGATCACGTTGTCGGGGCCGATGGCGTCGTCGAACATCTCGTGGGCGTCCGGCTTCCCCGTAACCACGACGATCGGGATCCCAGCGGTCGCGGGATGCTCTTGGATCTCCTCGAACATCCGATGCCCCGATACGTCGGGCATCATCAGGTCCAGCAGGATCAGGTCGGGTCTCTTGAACTCCGCTTTGGCCAGGCCCTCGAGGCCGTCTCGGGCCTCCATGACCTCATAACCCTGGGCTTCGAGGATGAATTTCTCGAGCTCGCGCACCGCTTCTTCGTCCTCGACTATCAGTATTGTTTTCGCCATGGGTGAACCGTATCAATCCAATCTGCGTTTCTTCCGATACAGGTCGGAGATGGACCTGACCGAGCTGGGGAAGCGTATCGAGCAGGGACGCTACTCCGTGCCGGCCGAATCGGTCGCGGAGGCCATGTTGCCGTGGCTCATTCCCACAGCCCCCGGACCGGCGAGCGAGGCGCCATCCGGCCCTTCACCGCGGCCACCATCGACACGACGTCCTTGGCAGCCCCCACGTCGTGAACCCTGACGACTGCCGCCCCCGCGTTCGCCGATAGCGCTACAAGGGCAAGGGTCCCAGACAGACGGTCGGGGGGTGGGAGGTCAAGGGTTTCGCCGACCACGTCCTTACGGGACGGGGCCACCAGGACCGGACCGGCAGGGCCCACCAGCTCGTCCAGCCTCCGCATCAGTTCCAGCGATTGATACGTGTTCTTGCCGAAGTCGAGGCCCGGATCGAACAGAAGCCCATCGGGCGACACCCCCGCGTCGCGAGCCAAGACGGTCAGTCGGTCCCATTCTTCGAGCACCGCGGCCACGACGTCTCCGTAGCGTGGGTTACGCGGGCGCCCTCGGATCTGGCCCCCGTGATGCATGAGGACCAACGCTCCGCCCGCCGCAGCGCAAGCCGGCGCGAGGTCGGGATCGGCGAGTCCCGTCACGTCGTTCAATATCGATGCTCCCGCCCCCAACGCGGCCCTGGCCACCTCCGGGCGGCCGGTCTCGATCGACAGCGGTACGCGCACCCGGCCCACGAGCGCTTCCACGAGCGGGAGGAGGCGTTCGGTCTCCTCCTCGGCCGACACCGCCGGCCCCGGCCCTGCCCGCACGCCGCCCAGGTCGAGGAGGTCGGCCCCCTGCTCCTGAAGCCCCAGCGCGAAGTCGATCGACGCGCGGAGGTCGAGCCGGCCACCATCGAAGAATGAATCCGGCGTCCGGTTGACGATCCCCATGACGAGGCACAGGTCGGTCTCGAGGATCCCGCCTGCGTGCCTGAGGATCACGGCTGGTCTACGGGGATCTGGCCCGGGCGTCTGGCCGTCGTCGATACGAGATAGATCCCGGCGAGGATGGCCGCCCCGCCCGGATATACGAGCATCGAGGGGACCTCATCGAAGAGAACGAAGGCCAACGTGATCGCGAAGACGGGTTCCGCCATGATCGCCGCCGACACAGTGGTCGCATCGATGTCTTTGAGAACGAGGTTGATCACCGTGTGTCCCAGGAGCTGCGGCCCAACGACGATCCCCGCAAGAGCCCACCACGTGATCGACGGGTAGCCGATGAGGTCGACACCCGCGGCCAGACACACGACCAGCAGCAACACGGCGGCGGCCGCGTAGGTCACGACCGCGTACTCCAGGATCCCCAGGGTCCGCCTGGCTACTCCCCCGGCGAGCACGTAACCTGCCGCCATCGCACCGCCCGCAAGAGCGAGCAGGTTACCGGCGAAGGACGTCCCTCCAAGGTCCACCCCGGCAACCACCGCCGAGCCGCCGAGAGCAATGACGATCCCCGTCCACCCCACCGCGGGCAACCGATCCTTGAATGCGAACCAGGCGATCAGCGCGACGAAGATCGGCGTCGTGGAGACGAGAAGCACAGACGAAGCCACGGTCGTCAACTCGAGCGATCTGATCCAGGTCGCGAAGTGGACCGCGAGGAAGGCCCCCGCGATCACGGGCATCGTGAACGCCGGTCGCTTCATGTCTCGCAATCCCGACCTCGCGAACGGAGCCAGGAGAAGCGCTCCGAGGACGCAGCGCCAGAAGGAGATGGCCAGGGCCTCCGCGCCCTCTGCGTACCGCACCAGGATGGCGGAGACCGAGGCGGCCACGACTCCGAGCGCGAGCAGGCTCCACGATGCCCACACGGGGCGGGACTCGATCCGATCGGTTCCGGGGTCCGTCTTCATGTGGTTCAGGGTAAGGGGGAGCGTGCCGGCCCCGGGTGTGGTGTATCAAGGTCGCCATGGAGCACGAAGGACCGATCGTCGGCGTGGGCGCGGTGGTGATGCGAGAAGACAACCACCTACTCATGGTGCGGCGCGGGAAGGAACCGGCCAAAGGTCTCTGGTCCCTCCCGGGGGGGCGACTCGAACACGGTGAGTACATCGCCGGAGCCGTCGCTCGCGAAGTAAAGGAGGAGACGGCTCTCGAGGTCGAGGTAGGACGTCTCGCCGGGATCTTCGAGGTCCCCGGCGACCAGCACTACGTCATCCTCGACTTCATCGCGGAGGTCGAGGGCCGCCCCGAGCCGCGAGCGGGTCAGGATGCGGACGAGGCACGATGGGTCGCGTTCGATGACATCGAGAAGCTCGAATGCACCCCGCGTTTGGTCGAGACCCTGACCGCCTGGAGCGTTCTGGCGTCAGCAGGTGAAGAGAGCGACTGACTGGTTCTCTCTCGTGGTCGTCCCGGCGATCGGATCGGTCTCGACCACTGTCTTCCCGCCGTCGCACGATGCAACCTCCTGACCACTTAGCCCGACGGCCGAGAGCTTCTCGATCGCGCTGTCGAGAGACAGACCGCGAACGTCCGGAACCTTGACCTTCTCGAACTCGGGCCCCAATGAAACCTGAACCTCGATGTCGCTTCCCCGCGGAGTCATGGCGCCCGCAGTGGGGTTCATGGCCAGTACCTGACCAGGCGGGATGTCGTCCGAATAGACGTCGAGGACGACCGCAGTGAAGCCGGCTTTCTCGAGCGCGGCCGTGGCTTCCTCCTCAGTGCCTCCGATGACGTCGGGCACCGCGACGGGGCGCGGCCCTCTACTGACCACGAAACTCACCTCGCTGCCCCACGTCAGTTGCCCCTGGGCGGGGATCTGACGGAAAACAACGCCGGCGTCGTGCGGTGAGTAGCGCTCGAGCGGAGGCCCGAGCTCGAAACCTGCGGAGGTGAGACGACGTTCGGCGGCACGGGGTGCCATGCCGGCGACCGAAGGAACGTCCTTCAATGGAGGACCCTTCGATATCGATAGCCGGATCGTGTCCCCCTCCTCGACCCGTCCCGCTTCCGGACTCTGGCCCACGACCTCGCCCTTGGGAACGCTGAACCTCACAAGGCGTCGCTCGATCCGAATACCCAGACCAAGCTCTTCGGCGCGCTTCTCGGCGCTCACCTTCGGCAGACCGACCAACTGGGGCACGCGCACCGGGTCCTGTCCCAGACCCACCGCACTCAACCCACCGAAGAGAAGCGCGCCCAGAAGACCGAGCACGGCCACGGCGCGCAACAAGCGAAGCCGCGATCGCCGCGTGCGCCTGGGCCGCTCAGCGAACGAGGTCGGGTGCATGTCCCCGAAGCCCACCTCGCCGGTCAGGTCGCGCAACAGGTGCTCCAGCGGTTCCGAATCGGGCAGCGACCGTATAGACACTCGTCGCAGTGCCGCCCCCATCTCCGAGGCGGTGAAGAAACGATCGAGGGGATCGAGGGCGCAGGCACGCAGAACGACGTCGTCGACCTCTGCCGGAACGGATGCATCGAAGGCGGAAGGAGGCGGAACGTCCTCCACCGCTCTCCGGTTCAACATCTGCGAGCCCGCTCCGAGAAGAGGAGGTTGGCCGGTCAACAGCTCGGAGAGGACCGCTCCCGCAGCCCAGATGTCGGAGGAGTAGGTGGCCTCATGCCCCCGAGCCTGCTCCGGCGAGAGGTACCGAAGGGTCCCTGGGATACCGCCGCCGGGCATCGAGCGATCCGCATCCGCCACCACCGCGATGCCGAAGTCCGCGACCTTGATCTTCCCATCGCGCGCGATGAGGACGTTCTCCGGCTTGATGTCTCGATGGACCAGACCCTGATCGTGCGACTCGGATAGCGCGTCGCACACGTGCGCCATGATCTCCACGGACTGCGCCGGGCTCAACGAGCCGCGAGCCACCAGTAGGTCGCGCAGATCGGATCCGGAAACGTATTCCATGACCATGTAGTAGGTGTGCTCGTCCTCCTGCCCCCAGTCGTATACGGCCACGACGTTGGGATGTGACAGGCGCGCTGCCGCTCGCGCCTCGGCCTTGAAACGCTCCACCAGCAGCGGGTCGGTCGCGAGGGATGGTTGGAGGACCTTGACCGCCACGGGTCGATCGAGCAGCAGGTCGTGGCCCCGGTAGACCTCGCCCATCCCACCGCCGGCCAGCCTGCTCACGAGGTGATAGCGACCCGAGAAAGTGGTTCCCACGAGATCCCTCATCAGACGCATCTATCCGCCTCCGTTCGAGTTCCGCAGGTGATAGTCGAATCGTTCCTCCAGGACCGACAGGTCCCGAGCGATGGAACCGATCTGAGCGACGGCCGAGTCGGCGCTGGCTGCGGCTGAATCAGTCGATTCACGCACCGACGCAAGCGCCTCACCGACGCGGCCGGCGAGGTCGCCGATCCTCGCCTTGAATCTGGCGGCCATGCGCTGACGAGAGCGTTCCTGAGTGACACGCTCCGATTCGAGCTCGTCGACTCGCCGGGCCAGGGCCCGCACCTCGTCGATCGCGGCCACCGTCTCGGCTCGGGCTTCCGCTAGGGCCGCATCTCCGCGACCCGAGCTCGCGTCGGACCCGCACGCCGTGAGCACGGCGAGCGAGACGACGAGTGCTATCGCCCGGCTGGTCAGCGGCATGCGCGCCCTCCTGGGGCCCCCGGTTACTTCACACAAGATAACAGGAGTAACACTAGTTGACAGGAGTTTCAGAGGCAAACCGGGATCAGATGGCTACATGGGCGACCAGCGGAACGTGGTCGGATGCGTCTCCGGGGACCGTCCAGGTACGCAGGACCCGGGCGCCCCCTCCGGCGAGCACGTGATCTATGCGCCGGCTCCCCAGCCGGGAACGCACCGTGGGGGCCCGGCCCGGTCCGGTATCGAGGCCGTCCCGGCCCAGTGGTCGCAGCTCGCGGTGGGATGCGTTCAGGTCGCCGAGCACGACGACCGGGCCGTTCGAGGGCGAGGCGAGCTCGACAAGCGCGGGGAGCTGAAGCCGCCGGGCGGCACGTTGCGTGGCCAGGTGGACGCCGACCACACCTATCCCTCGCCACGACGTCAGGATGGCGCCTCGCTCCTCTTCGTCGCCCTCGCGAGGGAGGGTTCGCAGGTCCACCTCGAGGTCATCGGTTGCCGCCAGCGCGATCCCGTACTCGCCTCCACCTCTTCGCACCGTGGGGCGAAAGTGGACGCGAAGGCCCGTGAGCTCTGCGAGGATCGCCGGTTGATCGAGGTGGTCCGAGCGCCGGAAGTTGCGATCGAGCTCCTGAAGAGCGATCATCTCCGCCCCGGTCGCCAGTATGGCGGCGGCGGTGCGCTCGAGGTCAAGGCGCCCGTCGGAACCCTCCCCGTGATGGATGTTGAACGTCGCGATCGTCAGCTCCATAGCGCCATAGATTACGGGGCGCCTGTGCGACGATTGGTCTCATCGTGAGCACACAACCGCCCGAAACACCCCAGAGCGCCGTGGGAGAGGTCGAGGAGACCTTCTGCTACGGCCATCCGGACACCCCGACGAAGTTGAGGTGCAGCCGGTGCGATCGTCCCATCTGCGGACGGTGCGCGATCCCCGCCTCGGTCGGCCAGCACTGCCCTGAGTGCGTGGCCGAAGCCCGCAAGGGTCAACGGTCGGTCAAGTCTGCCCTTCGAGCGACCGCACCCGCGGTCATGACGATCATCGTCATCAACGTGGCGGTGTTCATCGCCCAGAACCTGGTCCACGGATTGACCACCGACTTCGCTTCGTTCCCCATCGCGATCGCGAACGGGGAATGGTGGCGGCTGCTCACCCCGATGTTCTTGCATTCAACCGGCTTCATCTTTCACATCTTGATGAACATGTACGTCCTGTACATCTTCGGGCCCCAGGTCGAGGAGGCATTCGGAACGGCCCGCTTCGTCGTGATGTATCTGGTGGCGGGTTTCTTCGCCTCGGCAGCGTCGTACGCGCTGGGGCCGTGCAGTGTCTTCGGCGTCGGGGCGTCCGGCGCGATCTTCGGAGTCGTCGGGGTCCTCTTGATCTTTCTCTACCGGCGACGGTCGTCCCAATTCGTCGCCGGATATCTGCGACAACTCCTGTTCTTCGTCGGGATCAACGCGGTCTTGGGGTTCGCGATCGCCAACATCGACATGTGGGCGCACGCCGGCGGCCTCCTCGCGGGCGTCATGCTGGGAGCGGGCTTTGATCGGGGCGGGTCTCCTCAGCGGACGAGGACGGCGCAGATCGTGACGACGCTCGGCGTGATCGGGCTCGGATTGGCGTTCGTCGCATACCGGACGGCCACGTTCGCGTCCTCCTGCCAGCCTTTCGGCTAGGACTCCACCTCCACTATCCCCGCCTTGATCACCGCTATCCCGTCGGAGTTGTAGGTCTCGAACCCGTAGGTCGTCGCTTCACCGGCGCCAGCCTCGGGCCAGAACTTGGTCGTCAGCTCCTGGCCGGGGCGAACCGGTTTCGAAAAACGCACGGCGACGCGGCGCACCCTGCTCGGGTCGCCCCCGGCGAGTCCGTCCACCGCTCCCTGCGTCGCCAACGCCATCGTGCACATGCCATGCAGGATGATCCCCGGGAGTCCGGCCATACGGGCGGTGGCCTCGTCGAGATGGATGGGATTGTGGTCGCCAGAGGCCTCTGCATAACGGTGCGTCTGGTCTTCGTCTACCTTCGTCGTCGCTTCATGCTCGATGCTCCGCTCGGCCTCGTCGCTAAGAGCCGCGGCTGGACGAGGCCCGCTTCCGGAGCCCCGGATGAACATGGTCCCGCGCACTTCGGCGACCGGCGTTCCGTGCTGGTTGGTCTCCGTGGACTTCACCGTGAAGGTTTCGCCGGTGTCCTTCTTGTCCACCGATTCGAGAACCGTGGAGATCGTCAGCGTGTCCCCCGGTTGGATCGCCTCGTACAGAACGTGCTCCTCGGCTCCGTGTACGAGTCGCAGAAGGTCCGCCTCAAGATCCGGATCCATCGCAGCGGCCATGAACGAGTCGAACGCCGGCACGATCGGGAATATCGGCGAGGCGACAACGTCCGTCGAGAGGTATCTCTCGTTGAGATCGTTGGTCGCCCGCGCGAACTTCTCGATGGCTTCGGCGGTCACCTCGTAAGTCTTCGACCCGTAGTCCTTGCCGGCGAGGTCGGCATTCAGCCCCACTAAGTTCCCCTTTTCTCTACGCGATCGTCGAGACGATCGCTCCCGCTTTTCAACTCCTTGCGTTATTCCGGTAGTTCTACGTCTGCTTCGGCGACGATCGCCATCTCTTCGGCTGGGAGGTCGAGCCCCTCTGGACCCGAGCCACGGCGATGCACCTCGAGCGTCGTTTTCACGATGCCGTCCTCGATCGAGACCACATGGGCGCGGCAGACGAGCTCATCGCCGGGCCACACGCGCGTCGTGAAACGAACCTTGAAGCGCCGGAGGTTCTGGGGACCTCCGAACCAATCCGTCACCGCGTGCGCAAGGTAGCCGGCCGGCAACATCCCCATTGCGAAGACCGTGGGCGCGCCCGTCCTGCGGGCGTAGCTCTCGTCCGTGTGGATCGGGTTGAAGTCACCCGAGGCTCCCGCGTACCTCACGAAGTCGACCTTCTCGAGGGGACCGAAGACGACCTCGCCGAACTCCTGACCCGGAGTGATCCCCTCCATCGTGATGGTCTCGGGCGTGCCCATCAGCGCTCCTCCATTCAGCCCACGTCCTTGGCCGTCTCGATCAACGTGTAGTAGGCGGTAAGCACGTCCTCGCCCTGCACGTCCACGAAGCGCGACTCGTAGGTGACGAACCGCATCTCGCCGCCCCGCTTCCCTTGCTTCGTGAAGTCCTTGGAGATCCGCATCGTGCCGCGAAGGATCTCACCTGCGAACGGGAGGCGCTGGTACACGAACTCCTGCTCGCCGTGTAACACGCGCTCGTAATCCAGGTTTGCGCCGAGCTGTGCTTCGCGCTGCTCTCTGGAGATCTGCCAGATCTGGGTCACCGTGAAAGTGGGTGGAGCGACGATATCGGGAAGACCCTGAGCGCGGGCCGCGTCCACGTCGAAGAAAACGGGGTTGTCCTCGCCGACGGAGAGGGCGAACTCGCGCACCTTGCCGCGCTCGACGGGCAACTCGAACGTCAGGTGCGACTCAGCCAAGTTGCAATCCCTGATCCCCGGCGGCCTTGATCATCATCGGAATCATCCCTTCTGGCTGGATGCCATCCGGCAGTGCCTCTTTCAACTTCGACACGAACTCCTCCGGCTCCCAACGTGAGTCTTTCGACAGGCTGATACCCATGTCCCAGGGCTTCAGCACGTTGACTACTCCACCGTAGACGAAGAAACACTGACCGGTGATGTTCGCCGCTTCGTCGCTTGCAAGCCCAACGATTATCGGCGAGATGTTCGCTGGGTCCATGGCGTCGAACCCACCTTCCGGCACAGGGATATCGCCGAAGGTCTGTTCCGTGAGCCGGGTGCGCGCGTTGGGAGCCAGGCAGTTCACCGTGACGCCGTAGCGACCCAACTCAAGCGCAGCGATGACCGTGAAGGCTGCGATCCCGGCCTTCGCGGCTCCATAGTTCGTCTGACCCACGTTCCCGAAGACGCCGGAGGGACTCGACGTGTTGATGACTCGACCAGAGACCGGGTTTCCCGCCTTCGACTCCTGGCGCCAGTAGGCGGCCGCATGGCGAGTCGGCGCGTAATGCCCCTTCAAGTGGACGTTGATAACCGAGTCCCACTCGTCCTCCGAGAGGTTGACGAGCATCCTGTCGCGGATGATGCCCGCATTGTTGACCAGGACGTCGAGCCGGCCGAACTCCCCGACCGCTTGCTTGATCAGGTTCTCGGCCCCCTGGAAATCGGCCACGTTGTCGAAGTTGGCGGTCGCCTGACCACCGAGCTCCTTGATCTCGTCTGCTACCTGCTGTGCGGGGGCCGAGTCCTGCCCCTCGCCCGCGGCGGAACCTCCGAGATCGTTCACGACGACCCTGGCCCCGGCGCCGGCGAGCGCGATCGAGTGTTCGCGCCCGATCCCCCGGCCGGCTCCCGTGACGATCGCAACCTTGTTGTCCAACGAACCCATCGCGCCTCCCCTGATCCTCGTTCTCGACATCTTCACCCCGGCCCGGCCCCCAATCTAGCCGCGCGGCACCCGAGCATCCGTTCTTGACTGTTCGGTCAAGTTTCTACCACGAGCTCCTCCTGGCGATTTCGCGAGAAACGCGCGCCTCCGTTTTCGGGTTGTGGTTTGATTGCGCTACGCGAGAAAGGAGGTGGTCCACACTTTGAGTGATAGTTGCTACGGACCTCGCGAGGTGACCGGCTGCTAGTGGTCTAAGCCTCAGGTATTCGGGTTCTGGCCACCTCAGAGGTACAGGCCACGGGCAGAATCCAAACCGGTTCACCAATGACCGCGCCGTCCCATCTGGTCCAGTGGGCGTCACGTGACGAAGTGCGGCGGGGTCGGCTGAAGAACCAAGCGATCGTCTCGACGATCGCTGAGAAATAAATGATCCGGCGCAGGCGTCATGCCTGCGCCGGTTCTTTATCGGGCTAGCCCTTGCTCAGCAGGGCCGCGAACCCGGCCTCGTCCAGGATCTCGAGACCCAGCTCCACCGCCTTGTCGTGCTTGGATCCCGGGCTGTCGCCCACCACGACGTAGTCCGTCTTCTTCGACACGCTCGAACCCACTTTCCCGCCGCGCTCCTCGACTGCCGCGGCAGCCTCGGACCGGGAGAAGCCTTCGAGAGAACCGGTGAGGACGACAGTCGTCCCCGACAGCGGACCCTCTTTCTTTCGTGGTAGTCCGGTGGGTCGCAGTCCTCCGGCTCGGAGTCGATCGAGAACCTCACGGTTGCGAGGCTCGGAGAAGAACGATGCGATCGACTTCGCGATGATCGGGCCGATCCCTTCGATTGCCTCGAGCTCCTCGGCCGACATGTTCTCGAGCACCTCGAGGGAACCGACCTCGGACGCGAGGAGCTCGGCGGCCGTGCTTCCGACGTGAGGTATCCCGAGCGCCGACAGCAGGCTCGACAAAGGGCGGGTGCGCGAACCCTCGATCGCCTTCATCAGGTTGTCGATCGATCGAGGGCCCCACCCCTCGAGCTCCGCCAGCTGTTCCGGCTTCAGGAAGTAGATGTCGGCGACATCGTTGAGCCAACCGCGCTCGAGGAGCGTGACGATCGTCTGGTATCCGAACCCCTCGATGTCCATCCCGCCCCGGCTGGCAAAGTGGAACAAGCGCTCGCGCTGTTGCGCGGGGCAGCCGTAGGCGTTCAGGCAGCGCGTCGCCGATTCGCCCTCGTTGCGCACCAACTCGGTTCCGCACGACGGGCATGTCTTCGGCATCCGCCACCGCCTGGTGTTCTTTGGGCGCTTGGATAACACCGGGCTCACGACCTCCGGGATGACATCACCGGCGCGCCGGACGATCACCGTGTCCTTCGGGCGAACGTCTTTCCGGGCTACCTCATCCTCGTTGTGCAGCGTTGCGGTCGAGATGTTCACACCCCCGACGAAGACGGTGTCGAGACTGGCAAAGGGCGTGACCACTCCGGTTCGTCCGACCGAAGCGAAGATGTCCATGAGGATCGTCGTTCGCTCTTCGGGAGGGAACTTATAGGCGATGGCCCAGCGGGGCGCCTTCGAGGTATATCCGAGCTCCTCTTGTTGGGCAATCGGATCGACCTTGGTCACGACCCCGTCGATCTCGTAAGGCACGCTGTGTCTGTTCTCCTGCCAGTGCGTGCAGAACTCGTATACCTCATCGAGGTTTCCCACCCGCCGGTTGTTGGGGTTCGTGCGAAGCCCGAACTCCTTCAAGGACTCAAGCGAGTCCCAGTGGGACTTGAACCGAACCCCTTCGACGTAGCCGACCCCGTGGCAGACCAGCGAGAGGTTGCGCTGCGCCGTGACGTTGGGGTCCTTCTGGCGGAGGGATCCCGCGGCAGCGTTGCGAGGATTCGCGTAGGTCCGGAGATCGGCCGCGCCTGCGGCAGCATTGAGCTTCTCGAAATCGTCCGTGCGCATGAAGACCTCTCCCCGAACCTCCATGATCTTCGGATACTTGCCTCGGAGCCGGAGAGGAACCGCACGCACGGTCTTGAGGTTGGCCGTGATGTCCTCTCCCACCCGCCCGTTCCCTCTCGTCGCACCTTTCACGAAGAGCCCGTCCTCGTAGATGAGGTTCACGGCCACTCCGTCCATCTTCAGCTCGGTTACATAGCCATCAGCCACGCCGATGTTCCGCTCAACGCGTTTGCCCCACGCCAGGAGCTCCTCCAACGAGAAACAGTTGTCGAGGGACATCATCAGAGTGCGGTGGTCCACGGGCGCGAACTGGTCCGACGGGGGTGCACCGATCCTCTGTGTCGGCGATTCCGGTGTGATCAGGTCCGGGAACGCCTCCTCCAGCACCATCAGCTCGTTCATCAGCGCGTCGTACTCGACATCCGCTACCTCTGGGTCATCGAGCACGTGGTATCGATACGAGTGGTAGTCGAGTTGCTCGCGCAGTTCCTTCAGGCGTTTCCGGGCAACCGTCTTGTTTGGCTTCTTGGGGCTGGTCATGTCAACATCCTGTCAGACGCGTTCCGCCAGCAGCATCATGCGCCGGCGGACGAACACGAAGTCCTCCCCCTCGCGCTCGAACCCCATCCCGGTGCGATCTCCGTGTTGCTCGACGAAGGCCCGCACCGCGTCGATCCGCTCCTGGGGGAACTCATCGCGCCACATCCAGCGTGAGAAGCGCTGCTGGTCCTCAACGATGCGCTCGTCGATGATCCGCAGTCCAGCAGCGCCCAGCATGATGCGCATCGCGGATGGGGGCCTGGACGCAGCGTGTGTCGGATCTCGGACCGTCTCGAGGTCGGTCGTCAGAGCAGCTTCTTCGTAGCGCTCCGAGGCGACCTGGTCGACCACCAGGATCCTGCCGGTGGGAGCGGCGACGCGGCGCATCTCCATGAGGACGGGCACGGGGCGGTGGAGGTGATGGAAGGTCTGTGCACTGGTGACCAGGTCGACGGATCCGGATGCGAAGGGCAACGCGTAGCCATCGCCCACTACGAGGTCCAGTCCCTCGTGAACCTCGCCGGCGACGCGCAGCATCTCGTGGGTCAGGTCTACCCCAAGCAGGGACCCGGCGAGCTCGCGGAAGAGCGACAGGAAGTTCCCCGTCCCGGCCCCCACCTCCATGACGGAGGCGCCGGGGCGCACCTGAGAAAAAGCGACCACGTCCAGAGCGTCGAAACGCCCGGCCGTCCGGCGCGCGAAGGGTTCGGCGGCGCGACCGAACTCCTCCTGGATCTCAGCACGATGGGCGTCGTTCACGGCCGGTTCCTACCAGAACTATTGGAGCCGCAGATGCCACGCGTAGGACGCGTCCCCCCCGGTGGACTCACCGTGCCACTCGACGAACGCATCGAGGTAGAAGTGTCCGGCGCGGTCCGGCAACCGGAAATGAGCCGCCCATCCGGTGATCCCTTCGCCCGGGGTGCGTTCCGGACGCCAGCGGTAGGCGACGTCGCGGCCGCGGCCGATCGGACTGCCGTTCCTCCGAATACGCGTCCAGCCATGCAGACTGAGGTCGCTGGGCGCCTGCTCCCAGTCGAACACGATCCTCGCCTTGTCCCCCACACCCGCGGGGGCGGCGCGAGGCCAGCCGTAGCCAGACGTATCCGCGCAGGTGTGCACGCCCCATTCCCCGTCGGTATAAGACCAGCAGTACGTGCCTAGATTGCCTCGTTGGGTTGCTTGCGGGCTCACGAGCCGCGCCGGCGGCGGCCGTCTACGTGAGGGGGCTTCGTCCGGCCCTGTTGGGGGGGCACCCCAGCTTGATGGGACGGCCACGAGCCCGGACAGCACGATGGCAGCGCAGATGATGGTCGTCTTCCGCATAGCGCCTCCTTCGGATCCCCATTAGAGCGGAATCCCTTCGGTGCCGCTATCCCTTAGGCGGCGGCGGTTGCGGACTCGGCGCTCGCGATGATGCCTCCACCCAGGAGCACGTCGGGCTCCTCGTGCGCATACAGGGCCGCCGACTGGCCGGGGGCCACGGCCTGGACGGGCGCCGCGTAGTGAAGCTCCATGTCGCCGCCACGCGGGTACCGCACCGTGGCCTCATTAATCTCTCCGTGGGCACGGTGTTGCACGAGAACACTGGCACCCGCGGCCGGGCGGCTCGACACCGCGCTCACCTCCGACAGGACGATCCGGCCCACCGCAAGATCGTCGCGCGACCCGACGGTGAGGGTGTTGCTCGCGGCATCGATGGAGGTGACGAACACCGGCTCCCCCAGCGAGATGCCGAGGCCTCTGCGCTGACCGACCGTGTAGCGGGCGATCCCTTGGTGCGTGCCGACGCTCACGCCGGAAGAATCGACGATGTCCCCGGCCGTCGCGGCATCCGGCACGTTCTCGTCGATGTAGCGACCGAGGTCGCCGTCCCGAACGAAACAGATCTCCTGCGAGTCGGGCTTGGAGGCCGTACGCAGACCGAGCTCGCTTGCGATGCGGCGAGTCTCCGTCTTCTCGAGCTCGCCCACGGGGAACAGGCAGTGCGCCAGCTGCTCCTGCGACAGCATCCACAGGACGTACGACTGGTCCTTGCGTTCGTCTACGCCACGAAGGAGCTGGAAGCCCGAAGGCTCCCGTCTCAAGCGGGCGTAGTGTCCGGTCGCCAGAACATCGGCTCCGAGCGATTCAGCCCTTTCGAGCAGGGCGTCGAACTTGATCCACTGGTTACACCGGACGCAGGGATTGGGCGTGGTCCCATCGGCGTAAGAGCGATGGAAGTCGTCGATCACGGTGTCCTCGAAGCGCTCGGCGAAGTTGAGCACGTAGAACGGGATGTCGAGGGCGTCGGCCACTCGGCGAGCATCTGCGGCCGCTCCCACGTTGCAGCAACCGGAGTTGTTGTTCTCCGTCTCACCTCGCCACAGCTTGAGCATGATCCCGGTGACGTCATAGCCGCGCTCGACCAGCAGCGCTGCTGCGACGGACGAATCGACCCCGCCCGACATCGCGACAACAGCCTTCCTGCGCGTCATGCAGCCGCCCGAGCCTTGCGAACGAGCTCCGGCAGGATCGAGAGGACGACGTCGACATCGTCCTCGGACGAACCCCGCCCGAGGGTGAAACGCAGGCTTCCGGACGCGAGCTCGCGAGGAACGCCCAAGGCCAGCAGAACGTGCGAGGGATCGACCGCTCCCGACTGACACGCCGATCCCGACGAGCAGGCGATGCCGGCCTGATCGAGCAGCAACAGAAGGGTCTCGCCCTCGGTGCCTGGGATCGAGACGTTGAGGTTCCCGGGAACCCGTCGATCGAGATCGCCGTTGAGGCGCGCGTCGGGGATCGTCGCAGATATCCCGTCTAGCAGTTTCGTTCTCAGTGCCAGTAGGCGCTCGGCGCTCTCGTGAACCTCCTTCGCCGCGACCTCGGCCGCTATGCCGAATGCAGCGACGCCTGGGACGTTGATCGTTCCCGACCTGAGGCCTCGTTCATGACCCCCGCCGTGGATGACGGCCTCGACTGGAACGGACGAGCGCACGAAAAGTGCACCAACGCCCTTCGGCCCGCCGACCTTATGGGCGGCGAAAGCCGCTAGGTCCACGCCCCAGGCGTGCACGTCTACTGGGATCTTGCCGAGAGCCTGGACGGCGTCGGTGTGAACGAGGGTGTTCGGGTTAGCCGCCTTGACCGCGTGGACGATGTCGCTCACCGGCTGGACGGTCCCCACCTCGTTGTTCACGGCCATCACAGACACCAGCAACGTGGACGGTTGCACCGCGGCCCCCACAGCCGCCGGATCGACCACGCCGCTCTCGGGGACGGGAAGAACCGTCGTTTCGAACCCCTGGCCACGGAGCCATTCGAACGAATCCAGCACGGCGTGATGCTCGAAAGAAGTGGTGATGACGTGGTTCCCGTTGCCTCGCAGCTTGTGTGAGGCGCCCTTGATGGCGAGGTTGTCGGCCTCGGTGCCCCCGCCCGTGAAGACGATCTCGGCCGGGCTGGCCCCGATGGCCGCTGCAACACGATCCCGAGCGTCCTCGACGCCCTGGCGCGCCTTCCGCCCAAAGCCGTGCACTGAAGATGGATTGCCGAAATCCTCCGAAAGCCAAGCCATCATGGCCTCCCGAGCCTCAGGTATCACGGGCGTGGTAGCCGAATAATCGAGATATCGCATCCCCCCAGGATAAGGGGGAAAAGGTGGCTGTCGCTCGTTCAACGAAGGTTAGTCCTTCGGCTCTTCGCTTTCGGGGGGACGTCGTGCCGGAGTGGGCGACTAAAAAGCGGTGTGGAGTCCCCGGAGGTGCGACGTCCCCCCGAACCCGGAGGTGCGACATCTCCCCGCACCGGAACCGCAACTCAGCCATCCGGGGTTGGAGGTCGGGAGACGTCGTGCCGGAGGGGCGACTAAAAAGGGTCTGGAGTCCCCGGAGGTGCGGCGTCTCCCGCACCGGAACCGCGACCTAGTTGTTGGGGGTGTCCTTGTCGGGCTCGGAGAAGCGGCGTTCGAGATCCTCGAAGGTCTTGTCGAGCGCCTCGGGGTCGGGTTTCCGCCCGCTCTCGAAGTCCACCATCCGTTGGGGATAACCGATCACCTGTGCATCGTAGACAGGGATGCCGAGGCGCTCGCAGAACGCCGCTCCATCCTGCGGCTCGCGCACCGGAGCCCGTGCGGAATCGCCCACGCGATCCACGAGCAACAGGGTCGTCGGTTGCGTAGCGGTGCGCGGCTCGATGTAGCCCTCGACGCCCTTGCGGTCGCGGGCAAAAGACTCGAGCGCCTCGAGCTGAGGGTTGCGCTTCTGACTGAAGAAGTTGCGGAGCCAGTCTCCGAAGGACACCTCTACCCCTTGCGGGTCTTTATCTCCTCGATCAGCTGCGGCAAGATCTTCAAAGCATCACCCACGATCCCGAGATCGGCGATCTGGAAGATCGGGGCGTCCTCGTCCTTGTTGACGGCGATGATCGTCTTGGCGCCCTTCATACCCACGATGTGTTGGGTCGCCCCGCTGATCCCGAAGGCGATGTAGACGCCCGGCTTCACAGTGGTGCCCGTCTGTCCGATCTGATAGGCGTAGGGCACCCATCCGGCGTCGACCACCGCGCGGGTCGCACCCACGGCCGCGTTGCCGATGGCTCCGGCGAGCTGGTCGAGCAATTCGAAGTTGGACGCATCCTGGAGTCCGCGACCGCCGGAAATGACGATCGGCGCCTCCTCGAGCTTGGGGCCACTGGCCTGCTCCTCGTGGCGCTCGACGCGCTTCGCCTTCTTCAGATCATCCGGGATGTCGACCTCAACGGGCATGACGTTGGCCTCGCCCCCGGAAGCCTCCGGTTCGAACGATTTCGGCCTGACGAGAGCGATCTTGGGCGTGCCCTCGAGGGCAACGTCCACGACCGTGGCCCCGCCAAAGATGGTGGTGCGCGCCTTGTCGGTGCCGAGGATGTCGAAACAGTTGCTCATCAGGGTCGATCCGGTTCGCGCCGACAAGCGCCCCGCTATATCGCGGGAGTCGTAGTTGGTCGCGAACAGGATCAGTTCGGGGGCGTGCTCCTTGACGAGCTCGTGCAGAGCATGAGCCGCCGGTTGTGCGACGTAGTCCGCGTAGACCTCGTCGTCGCTCGCGTAGACGGTCGTCGCGCCGTACTGCCCAAGCTCCTTGGCGGCATCCGTCGAGCCCGGACCGAGAGCAACCGCCTCGACCTCGCCGCCGAGCTCCCGAGCCTTCGTTAGGATCTCGAGCGCGGCGGTATCGACCTTGCCGTTGTTCACCTCTGCGAACACCCAGATCTTCGCCACCTAGATCACCTTCGCTTCTTTGAGGTAGTCCGCGATCTTCGCGGCCCCCGAGCCATCGTCCTCGATCACCTCTCCGGCCTTGCGCTCCTCAGCCTGTGAGATGTCAACGATGTTCTGCGCGACCTTTACGTCATCCGCTGAGAGACCGAGGTCCGCGACCGAGAGCTCCTCGACCGGCTTCTTCTTCGCCGCCATGATGCCCTTGAACGACGCGTAGCGAGGCTCGTTCACGCCGGCCGTGACCGTGATCAGCGCGGGCAGAGAGCACTCCACGACCTGGTAGCCGTCCACCGTCTGGCGGTGCACTTTCAGTGCGTCTCCGGTTGCCTCGATGGCGTTCGTAAAGGTCAGTTGGGGCACACCCAGGAGCTCGGCGAGGGTCGAGGGCATCGTGCCGGTGTAGCCGTCGGTGGACTCGACCCCTGCGATGACAAGATCGAAATCGGTGCGCTTGATCGCGGCCGCCAGGACTCGGGCGGTGATCAGGGCGTCCGCCCCCTGTAGGGAGTCGTCGCTCACCAGCACTCCCTTGTCCGCCCCCATCGACAGACCTCTGCGGATCCCCTCCAACGCCTGCGGTGGACCCATCGAAACGAGCGTGACCTCGCCCTCGTGGGCCTGTTTGAGCTGAAGGGCCGTTTCTACGCCGAACTCGTCGCCGGGGTCGAGGGTCCCTTGGACGCCCTCACGCTTGAGCCGCTGGCCGTCCAGCTCGCCCGGGAGATTGGGATCGGGGATGTGTTTCACGCATACCGCGATGTTCAAGCCGAGCCTCCTAGTCGTCGCCGCCTGGGCCGTTCAATCCGCTTTGCTAGCTATTGCAAGCACTCTACCCGACCCCCGCTCCGCTAACGCCCGGTGAAATCGGCCTTGCCCGGGCCCTGCTCGACGAAGGACTTCATGCCGATCTTCTGGTCCTCGCTGGCGAAGAGGGCGGCGAACGCCTGGCGCTCGATCAGCAAGCCGCTGGCGATGTCGGTCTCGATGCCACCCTGGATCGCTTGCTTGGCCGCCGCGAGAGCGACGGAGGGACCCCGTGCGTAACGGCCGGCCAGCTTGGTGGCGGCGTCGAGCACGTCGGCCGCCGGTACGACGCGATCCACCAGCCCGATGCGCAACGCCTCCTCGGCGTCAACCATGCGGCCCGAGAAGATGATGTCCTTCGCGCGTCCGACACCGATCAGGCGAGGCATGCGCTGGGTACCTCCGGCACCCGGGATCACTCCGAGCTGGATCTCCGGCTGGCCGAGCTTGGCGTCCTCTGCGCACACGCGGAAGTCACACGCCAGTGACAGCTCGCAGCCGCCTCCGAGGGCGTACCCGTTGACCGCTGCGATCGTGACCACCGGAAGGCGTTCCAGCCGGGTGAACACATCCTGGAACTCGCCGATGTAGCGGTACATGGAGACCGCATCGAGATCCGCCATCTCCTTGATGTCGGCGCCGGCGGCGAAGACCCGTTCACCCCCGTAGACCACCACGGCTTTGACCCTTTCATCTCGGCGAGCGGCATCCACCGCTCCTGCGATTTCGCGCGCGACCTGCGCGTTCAGCGCGTTCACCTTGGGCCGGTCGAGGCGGATCGTACCGACGCCGGCGGCGGACACCTCCAGATTCACGAATTCACCCACGACGACCTCCCTGGTCTGCGACGGATACCTCTGAGACAGTTCGGAATAGCCAAAGCGTAAAGCTACGATGCCGCGTATGCCGGACGACTTCGAGCACCGACTGCGCGAGGAGCTGAACTCCCTCGAGCCTCGCTCCGTTCAGGTGGAGGGAACGCGCGACGCGGCCGTCCTCATCCCGATCGTGCGGGTGCCCGAGCCGACATTGATCTTCACCCGCCGGACCGACACGCTCAGTAGCCACAGGGGGCAGATCTCGTTCCCGGGGGGTTCGATAGACCCGGACGACGCGAACCCAGCTGCCGCTGCATTGCGAGAGTCACAAGAGGAGATCGGACTGGACCCGCAGGCGGTGTCCGTCGTCGGATGCCTCGACGATCTGGAGACCTTCGTATCCGGATTCGTGGTGACGCCGGTGGTCGGATGGTTGGACGAGCGACCAGAGCTCACCCCGAATCCGATAGAGGTCGCGGAGATCATCGAAGCGCCGCTCGCGGATCTGACGGACGAGATCCGGCGGGAACCGGGCTTCTTGCACCGCGACCGGCGCTATCCGACCGAGGCGTGGGTGTGGACCGACCACGTAATCTGGGGAGTCACCGCCCGGATCCTCCGGCTCTTCATGGAGCGCTTGGCTCACGCGGGACTGGTCGAACCTCCCGGCGAGACGTCGTTCGTGTGGCCCGACGAGAACCCACTCAAGAGATGACGACTTCGATACCCGTCGTCGAGTTCGTGGCCCAGCCCGGCTCCACCGCGCCCGCGTCGCCCACCCCGACCTCGCTGCAGGCCCCCCCGGCGGAACCGCTGGAGATCGCCGGAGCCATCCTCGCGATCGCTCTCGCCCTCGCAGCCGCGATCCTCGGCTACCGGATCATCCGAGGCGGCCGCGGCCTCTAGTTCTCAACTCCATCAGGAGCAGTAGCCACCCGGCGGATCGGGTTCACAGATGGCACTGTCTAGAACGTCCAGCATCTTGGTGGTCTGCCTCTTCCTCGGCAGATCGAAGAATGTGTACCTCACGTCGTCGTAGATGAGGTCGTACTGGAAACAGTCCATGCATCCCAAGCCCGACTGCGGTTCCTCGTCCAGGCTCGTTACGGCTTCAGGAAGGAGGCGCTCCAGCTGCTCGAGGGTCTCGGGCGCGAGTGCGTACTCGATCGTCTTGGCATCGTCGGCGCCCCCCCCCGTGGTCAGCTCGGCCTCGCCATCCGAGTACACGAGCAGGTGCTGCGTGATCCCTGTGAAACCACCGCTCCGCGTGAAGTCCACGAGGACGAAGGAATCCTGTGGTGCGCTCCCCGGGTCATCCCCAGCATCGATCAGGTAGAAGGCACCGGCCGCTGCGGCCGCGATCGCGACTACGAACACGGCGAGACCGACGATCTTGCGGCTCATGCTGGTTTCGACGATCCGAGGCTAAGCCGGGCTCCACGGCTCCTTATGCGGACCCAGCCCAGGCGCTCGCTCGGTCGCACCGTCTCGCGGGTCATCGGCTAGAACATCGGGGGCTCGGTGTAGACGCCCCACTCCTCCTTCAGCGCCCGGACCATCTCGCCGAGGGTGACGTATGCCTTCGCGGCCTCGACGAGGGCCGGCACCGAATTCCGCGACTCGTCCTGAGCCATGTCCCGCAACGCCTGGATGGCCGTCTGCGCCTTCTCCTCGTCGCGATTCGCGCGTACTTCGGCGACGTTCTTCTTCTGGCGTTCCTCGATCTCGGGGCCGATGATCAAGACGTCCGGCCCCTCCTGGACCGTCTGGGTGAACCGGTTGAGGCCGACGATGACCTTCTCGCCCTTCTCGAGGAGCCGCTGGTAGCGGAAGGCGGCATCCGCGATCTCTTGCTGGAAGTAACCTTGTTCGATGCCGGCGAGCATCCCGTCGAGGATCGAGCCGTTCCCCAGCTCGTCGATCTTGGCGAAGTACTCCTCGGCCGCCGCTTCGGTCCTGTCCGTGAGCTCCTCGACGAACCAGGATCCACCGAGTGGATCGATCACGTTTGTGACACCCGTCTCGTAACCGATGACCTGCTGGGTACGCAGCGCGATCTCGACGGCCTCTTCGGTTGGAAGGGCCAGCACCTCGTCGAGGGAATTCGTGTGCAGGGACTGCGTGCCACCGAGCACCGCGGCCAGCGCCTCGGTCGTGGTCCTCACGACGTTGTTGTAGGGCTGCTGTGCCGTGAGCGAGACGCCGGCGGTCTGGGTGTGGAACTTGAGCATCCACGACCGCTCCTTCTTGGCGCCGTAACGATCTTTCATCCAGCGAGCCCAGATGCGCCGCGCGGCCCTGAACTTGGCGATCTCTTCGAAGAAGTCCACGTGCGAGTTGAAAAAGTACGACAGGCCGGGGGCGAAGTCATCGACGTCCAGCCCACGCCGTTGCCCGAGTTCCACGTGCGCGAAGCCGGAGGCAACCGTGAACGCGAGCTCCTGAACCGCCGTCGAGCCCGCCTCGCGTATGTGATAGCCCGAGATCGACAGCGGGTGGTACTTCGGCACGTCGGATACACAGAACTCCATCATGTCGGCGGTGAGCCGGAGATGTGGGTCCGGCGGGAACAGCCATTCCTTCTGTGCGATGTATTCCTTGAGGATGTCGGTCTGGCACGTGCCGCCCAACTTGGAGACATTGGTCCCCTGCTTCTCGGCGGCCGCGATATAGAACGCGAACAACATGGGGGCCGGTCCCGAGATCGTCATCGACGTGGTGATCGCGCCGAGGTCTATGTCCTGAAAGAGGATCTCCATGTCGGCGAGGGAGTCGACGGCGACGCCGCAGCGTCCGACCTCGCCCTCGGACTCGGGCTCGTCCGAATCCCGTCCCATGAGCGTCGGCATGTCGAAAGCGACCGACAGCCCCGTCTGGCCCTGGTCGAGCAGGAACTTGTAGCGTTCGTTCGTCTGACTCGGGGTCCCGAATCCCGAGAATTGCCGCATGGTCCACAGCCGTCCCCGGTACCCGGTCGGATAGATACCGCGCGTGAACGGATACTCCCCAGGCACGCCGATGACATCGACCGGATCGGGAGGCCCGTAGAGAGGCTCCACCTTCACACTGGACAACGTGTCGAAGTCGACGTCCTCACGAAGCGAGGCCGCCTTGTACCGCTCGCGCCACCGCCCAAGCAACTCGTCCGACATAACCCGAGTCTACCGGCGCCCACCAACGTCCCGGTGCGGAGAGCGAACGCAAGCCCGCCTACGTGGGTGACGTCTATCAGCCGTGACGGTGCGGCCCCCCAACTTGCGCGACCACCGTGATGGCGCCCGAGTCGACCAGCCGTTGGCGATGCGGCCACTGGGAGGGAGGACTTGCGCAGAAGCAGCCGCCTACGGCGTCTGCTTCGGAGCGGAGCGAGCGCAGCGAGCGGGGACGACCGGGGTGGGCGCAGCCGTCAACGGCGGAGAGCGACCGCAAGCCCGCGGCTACAGCGCGTCGACGAGGCGGTCGGCGGCCTGGTAGGGCGTGAGGCGGCGGGCGTGCACCTCGGTCGCCATCTCGGTGAGCAAGTCGGACGCCTTCGTGTCCAGCAGCTCTCGATAACGCGCGGCGACGATCTCGCGGAGCTCGCGTTCGATCCTGCGGCGGCGCCTCTTCTCGAGGAGGCCGTTCTGTTCCTGGTGAGCGCGGTGCCGGAGGGTCGCGTCCCATAGCTCGTCGATGCCTTCGCCCTTCACGGCGACGGTCTGGATGATCTCGGGCTTCCATGTCGCGACGGACAGATCGAGCATCTGCTTCAGCTCGCGCACGGTGTCGCGAGCGCCTTGCCGGTCCGCCTTATTCACAACAAAAACATCGGCGATCTCCATCAATCCCGCCTTGGCCGCCTGCACAGCGTCGCCCCAGCCGGGATTGACCACCACCAGCGTGGTGTCACACGCATCGGTGATCTCGACTTCGGCCTGGCCTACGCCGACGGTTTCGATGATCACGATGTCTTTGCCGACCGCATCGAGCACCCGGACGGCCTCGGGGGTCGCGAGGGAGATCCCGCCCAGATGGCCGCGCGTCGCCATCGATCTGATGAAGACGTCGGGGTCCAGTGCATGCGATTGCATGCGCACCCGGTCGCCAAGAAGAGCCCCGCCCGAGAACGGGCTCGAGGGGTCGACCGCGAGAACACCGACCTTGTTGTCGTCACGACGAGCCCGCGCGACCAGACGCTCGGTAAGTGTCGACTTCCCCGCTCCCGGAGCCCCCGTTATCCCAATCGAATAGGCCCGACCGGTCAGAGGGTACAGCTCCTTCATGAGAGAGGCGACCTCGTCGCCGCCGTCCTCGACGGCCGAGATCAGGCGAGCGATGGCCCGGCGCTCACCGCCCCGGGCGCGCTCAACCAGGGAGCTGTCGTCCAAGGGGATCAGGCCTCTATCGCGATGACTTCTGTGACACCGGGAACACGCTCGCGCAGGATGCGCTCGACGCCTTGCTTGAGCGTCACCGGTGAGATCGGACAGGTCTCACAGGTTCCTAGAAGCTGAACCGTCACGGTGCCCCCGGAAACGCTTTCGAGCTTGATGTCGCCACCGTCCATCTGGATGGCTGGGCGGATCAACTCGAGTGCGGCCCTTACCTGTTCCTCCATGACGATTGTTTCCATCGCAAGATTCTACTTCCTAGAACCACTACGAAGGCGGCGGCGAAAATGACCCCCAGCGCCCATAACCAGGGGAATCCCTCGTCCTCTGACCGATCGCTCGTCGCCTCCGGGCGATCGGTCGCTCCGGCGTCGGCCTCGGCGGGCTGCTCGACGAGGATCGTGATCGATTCACTGCTGCGCGCGTCCTTGCCTGTGGCCGCCGCCACTCGGACCTCGTAGCGGCCCGGTTCATCTGGGGCGGTCCAGGAGACGCGGCTCCTTCCCGCCGTCTTCACGGCGCCCTGCGCTCCGGTTCCGGGTTCATGTTGTGCCTCGACGACCGCGGGTCTGGAAAGCGCGATCGTTAGCCGCGCCTTGCGTCCGGCGATGACTCGCTCCGGTGCGTGGATGATGCCGACGCGAAGCGGAAGCCCATATCCCCGTGGAGTGTCGACGGCAACCGCCCCGGATCCCGCCCATCGGAAGGTCCAGTCCCCCAGTGCGTCGCGCACCAGGGTGCGCCCCCGACCGTCGACGATCCGGAAGGAACCGTTCACCGTCACGGCCTTTCGCCCCCACGCGACTCCGACGCTGAGCGCGCCCGGGTCCTCGACCTCGTCGACCTCAGTGCCCGTGTAGTAGTGGCGGAGGATGTCTTCATAGCCCTCACCGAGGCGCGCCATCCCGTGAGCCCCCCACTGAGACATGCCCACAGCGTGTCCCCAGCCGCGACCGGCGACCCGAACGATCTTCCTCTCGGTCCGGATCGTCAGGCGATTGGACGGCCACGTCTCAGGGAGCCGGCCCGTAGCCGTTAGTGCCAGCGACGGATACTTCGACGGAAACATCGCCGGGGCGACGTCGCGGATCACCTCCCTTGCTTCCTCTACGGTTCGCCTCAACCGTCCCTTGGATCCTCGGAAGATGATGTCCGGGTAGTGGAGCCCGGTGCGAGAGGGAACGCTCCGCACCTTGCGCAAGCGCCCTGCGGAACTCCACCATCCGGCGCGCTCGAGGATCGCTTGAAGGTCTTTCAGGGTGAACGACGTTCGCCATCGATAGAGAGGAGAACCCTTTTCCGTAGTGCTCGGGACCGAGACCAGGTACGGGTAGTCACCCTCGTCGGGGAAGGCATCCGAGTTATCGAGCGTCATCCCGCCGGTCGTGGATGAGTACCGGGCCAGGATCGGTTCGCCTTCGTACAGCACGGCCTCGCCGGCGGTGGCGCGTACCGCCTCGGTCCACCGGCGGCCGTCGGCCGACGTTGCTACGGCTGCACCCGAAAACACCTGGCATTCGATCGAAGCGCAGATATCGAATCCGTAGACGGCGGCGCTTCCTCCCGGAGGCTTCGCCAGCGTCCACAACGCGTAGGTGCGGGCGGCGACGGCTTGCGCTTTCAACGCCTCTTCGGGCCAGTCGGTCGGCACCTCGTTGAGTCCGAGCAGGTAATCCTCCAGGCCCAATCGGTTCGTGACGACGATGCCGTCGCTCGCCGAATCCAGGCCGATCTGTCCGAAGTAGGGATTCAGGCCCGGAACGCCCAACGGATCCGAACGGTTCGGGATCACTCGAACCGGAGCCACGACGGCAGCCAGCTTCCGCTTGGCGATCGCCGGTTGGGGGACGGCGACGAGGGTGGCCAATGCAGCCAGTGCGGCGGCGCGCGCCGCCGTTCTCGGTCCGGGAGTCATGCAGCGAGGGTAGGCGCAGAGGGCGGCTAACCGTTACAGAGGGTCACGCGTCGGTGACCGCGACCTCGATGTCCGCCCCCAGCCCGCGCAGCTTCTCGTCGAAGTCCTCGTATCCTCGGCCGATGTGGCCGGGGTCGTGGATCTCAGTACGACCCTGCGCGCACAACCCGCTCAGAACCAAAGCCGCGCCCGCCCTGATGTCGGGAACGCGCACGGGGGCCCCCGACAGCTTCTCGACCCCCCGGATCACGGCATGGTGGCCCTCGACACGGATACGAGTACCCATGCGATTGAGCTCGTCGACGAAGATGAAGCGAGCTTCGAAGACGTTCTCGGTGAGGATCGAAGAACCGTCCGACTGCGACAGGAGCACCATCATCATCGGCTGCAGGTCCGTTGGGAATCCAGGATAAGGAAGCGTGACCAGGTCAAGTGCGCTTGGCCTCCGGTGCATCGTCACCCTCACACCATCGTCCCCACGTTGTACCTCCGCTCCGACCTCCTCGAGCTTTTGTAGAGGCAGTTCGAGGTGGTCGGCGCGAGCCTCCTTCAGCAGTACATCACCCCTCGTGGCCACGGCCATCACGGCGAACGTTCCGGCCTCGATACGGTCTGGGATGATCTTGTGCTCGACAGAGGTCAGACGCTCCACTCCCTCCACCGCGATCGAGGGACTACCCGCTCCGTCGATACGCGCGCCTGCCGCATTGAGGAACTGAGCGAGATCCTGGATCTCCGGCTCTCTGGCCGCGTTCTCGATCGTGGTCGTTCCCTCAGCCGTGACCGCGGACATCAGCAGGTTCTCGGTGGCGCCCACGGATGGAAACTCGAGCAGCACGTTGACACCCCGCAACCGGTCGCACATGCCCTCGACATACCCGTGCTCGGCCTGGAACTTCGCCCCCATGCGTTCGAGGCCCGAGAGATGAAGATCGATCGGGCGGGACCCGATCGCGTCGCCACCGGGCATCGCAACGCGTGCCCGGCCCAATCGCGCGAGAAGGGGGCCCAGCACCTGTATCGAGGCACGCATCTTCGTCACGAGCTCGTACGGGGTCTCTTCAGACAGTTCCCCCGAGGCGTCGATGACGAGGCGGTCGCCTTCGAACGACACGCCGGCGCCGAGTTGCTCCAGGACCTGCGCCATCAAGAAGACGTCGCGGATCCGAGGCACCCGCTCGAGGGTGACTTCGTCCGGGATCATCAAGGAGGCCACCATGAGCTTCAGCGTGGAGTTCTTAGCTCCACTGATCTGAACGTCCCCGGCGAGCCTGACGGGCCCCTTGATCACGTACTTCTTCACGCCGAGCATCCTAAGCAACGACCCTGCCTCGCGGCGTACTCCCAACGAGAAAGGCCCCGGGCGATCCCGGGGCCCCTCCTGGTTGCTTGGCTGCTACCGCCTGCGGATCGTCTTCCGACGGCTCGCCGGCTTTCTACGAGCGGTGGATTTGGATCCGGTCGCCTTACGGCGCGTCCCGGTCGCCTTGCCTCGGGTGGACTTCCTAGCAGTGGACTTGCGTCCGGTGGTCTTCTTGCGACCCGTCGACTTGCGTCCGGTGGTCTTCTTACGGCCCGTCGACTTTCTGCGGGCGGCGCCCTTCCGACCAGCGGCCTTCCTGCGGGCCGTGGTTCGTTTCCTGGTCGCTGCGGCCTTCCGACCGGCGGCCCTGCGCGCCGTGGACTTGCGGCCCGTGGTCTTCTTGCGGCCCGTGGTCTTCTTGCGGCCCGTGGACTTCTTTCGAGCGGTTGCCTTCCCGCCCTTCCGCCCTGCGGCCTTCCTGCGGGCGGTGGTCCTCTTCCTGGTGGCGGCGGCCTTCCGACCAGCGGCCTTGCGCGCCGTGGACTTGCGCCCCGTCGTCTTCCGAGCGGTGGTCTTCTTGCGGCCCGTCGACTTCCGAGCTGTGGTCTTGCGGCCCGTCGTCTTCTTCCGGCCGGTCGTCTTCTTCCGGCCGGTCGACTTCCCAGCGGTGGACTTGCGTCCCGTGCTCTTCCTTCGGGCGGTGGTCTTTTTTCTGCCCGTGGTCTTCCTGCGTCCGGTCGAGCTAACACTCACTCCAGTTGGCTGCGGCACTCCAGTGCTTGGCTGCGTCACCGCCACCTCGGCGCCGGCCTCGGCCGCGGTGGCGACCAACCTTCGAGCTGCGGCGACCGCTCCAGAGTCTGCTGCTCCTGGAGCGACTACCCCTGCAGCGGCCCCGCCAACATTCGCAGCGAGGTCGCGCGCTCGTCCAACCACTCCCCGGTCAGAATCATCCATGCTTTCTCCTCCCCGTTGTCCGATAAGAACAACATCTACACACGCTAGGTGCCTTTTCCAACTTGTGCATGGTCAAACTTAGTCTGAAAGCGAAACGCATTGCAAGCAGAACTCGATGTTCGTGTCGATGAATGCGTTTTCAAGTTCGGGAGTGTGGGCACCGACGCGCTACTCGCGGATCGACCAGTCAGCTCGTCGGGGATCGCGTTGAGGAGATTCCAGAGAAAGAAGTTAGGTGCCCGACCCGGGATCGACGTCGAGGCGGGCTTCGATGAGCCAGAGGTTCCGCCGTACGCAGTCGGTACAGAGCGCAACTCTTCGCCCGTTGGCCTCGGGCATCTCTTCCCACCCGATCGGCACCAACCCGTGTTTGCGGGTCTCCGATGCGCCGCAGCCGGAGCAGTGGACCCGGTTCCTGAGGTTGCTCGGCGCCTCGGACATAAGAGCTGTTGGCCCTACTGCCCTTTGCTCTCCGCGATCTCTACGCGCGCCATCTCGACTCGCAGAGACGCCTCGACCCGCTGATCCGTGTCCTCATTCGACTCTCTCCGAGCCTCCTCGAGGCGTCTCTTGGCTTCGGACACGTCGATGTCGGCAGCGCGTTCGGCATCGTCGGCGAGAACGATGACGTGGTACTCGTCGCCTGAGCCGGAAGCTTCGAGGAAGCCTCCGGGCACGAAGTACTCGTCCCGATCGTTGTCCGACACCACGGTCAGTCTGCCCGGCACCAGAGCAGCCAGGAAGGGGATGTGTCCGCGCATGATGCCGAACTCACCTTCGGGAGAGCGCGCGATCACGAGCTCTGCCTCCCCCTCCCAGAGCTTCTCCTCGGGTGACACGATAGTGACGTCCATCTTCTCGGCCACGGTTACTCGTTGAGCTCCTTCGCCTTCGCTTCGGCCTCCTCGATCCCGCCGACCATGAAGAAGGCCTGCTCGGGAAGGTGGTCGAACTCGCCCTCAGCCAGCGCTTTGAAGCTCTGGATCGTCTCCTCGACGGGGACCGTCTTGCCTGGGATACCTGTGAACTGCTCGGCGACGAAGAACGGTTGCGAGAGGAAGCGCTGGATCTTGCGGGCACGCTGCACCGTAATCTTGTCCTCCTCCGAAAGCTCGTCGATGCCGAGGATCGCGATGATGTCCTGGAGGTCCTTGTATCGCTGCAGGATCCGCTGCACCTCCTGGGCGACGTCGTAATGCTCGTCTCCAACGTAGCGAGGGTCGAGGATCCGGGAGGTCGAATCCAGTGGGTCGACCGCCGGGTAGATACCGAGCTCCGAGATGGACCTCGACAGCACGGTGGTCGCGTCGAGATGAGCGAACGTCGTGTGGGGGGCCGGGTCGGTGATGTCGTCCGCGGGAACGTAGATGGCCTGGAGGGAAGTGATCGAGCTACCCTTCGTCGAGGTGATGCGCTCCTGTAGCTCGCCCATCTCCTCAGAGAGAGTGGGCTGATAGCCCACCGCCGAGGGCATCCGGCCCAGAAGTGTGGACACCTCGGACCCCGCTTGGACGAACCGGAAGATGTTGTCGATGAACAGCAGAACGTCCTGATGCTCTTCGTCGCGGAAGTACTCAGCCATCGTCAGCGCGCTCAGGGCGACACGCAGACGAACGCCCGGAGGCTCGTCCATCTGGCCGTAGACGAGAGCGGTCTTCTCGAGAACGCCCGACTCTTTCATCTCGAGCCAGAGGTCATTGCCCTCGCGCGTCCTCTCGCCTACCCCGGCGAAGACCGACACGCCACCGTGCTGCTCGGCGACCCGGTAGATCATCTCCTGGATGACGACTGTCTTCCCGACGCCGGCGCCTCCGAACATCCCAATCTTTCCACCCTGCACGTAAGGCTCGAGCAGGTCGATGACCTTGATGCCCGTCTCGAACATCTCGGTCTTCGGCTCGAGATCCTCGAAGAGGGGGGGCTGCCGGTGGATGGGCCAGCGCTCGACGTCATCCGGCAGCTCGGACCCGTCCACGGACTCGCCGAGCACGTTGTAAACGTGCCCGAGGGTGGCGGGGCCGACGGGGACGCTGATCGGGGCCCCCGTGTTGACCACCGGGGTGCCGCGCACGACTCCGTCGGTTGCCTTCATGCAGATCGCCTTGACCGTCGACTCACCGATGTGCTGCATGACCTCTGCAGTGATTATGTCGGTCTCTTCCGCGATCGTGCGCTCGAGAGTCAGGGCGAAGCCGATCTCCGGCAGACGGGACGGCGGGAACTCAACATCCAGCACCGGGCCCGTGACCGCCAGGACGCGACCGTCGCCCGAGTCGCCTGAGCCCCTCTGTTCTCCGATTCTTTCCTCCGTTACCGCCACAGGCCGTTCCTCCTCCAAATGGGTGATGCGCCATAGATCTCGCGCGCTGGATTCATCCTTCGCCGCCATGTCTGCCGCCGTCGGCGGAGGTCAGAGCTTCGGCGCCGCCGACGACCTCCATGATCTCGGTGGTGATCTCAGCCTGACGGGCCTGGTTGTAGGTGCGCGTCAGGTCCTCGACGATCTCTTCCGCGTTGTCGGTAGCCGCCTTCATCGCGCGTCGCCGCGCCGCCAGCTCGGACGCCGCCGCCTCGAGGAGTCCTTGGTAGATGATCCCCTCGAGGTAGCGAGGTAGGAGGTAATTGAGGATCTCCTCAGGATCCGGCTCGAATTCGTACTGCGGGCTCGGCCCCTCCGCCTCCTCCTGCTCCTTCTCCAGCTCCTCGATGTCCTCTTCGGCCATCGGGAGGATCTGGATAACGACCGGACGCTGGGTCATGGCCGACTCGAACTTCGTGTATGCGAGTCGAACCTGATCTATATCGCCCTCGGCGAAGGCCTTGCCGGCGGTCTCCGCGATCTCACGAGCATCCTCGATGCGCGGAGCCTCGGAATTACCCGTCCAGGCATCGTCGACATCGTGGCCTCGGAATTTGAAGTAGGACACCCCCTTCTTCCCCGTCAGGAAGAGGCGAATGTCCTGGCCGTGGTCCCGCATGTCCCGCTCTGCCGCCCGGATCACGTTGGAGTTGTAGGCACCGGCAAGGCCCCGGTCGGAGGTGACGACGATGGTGCCCACGGCCGAGACCTCATCCCGGCCCTGCAGAAGCGGGTGGTCGATCTTGCCGGCGTTCGCGGCGACCGATCCCATGAGCCGCCGCATCTCCTCGGCGTAGGGACGAGCGGCCTCTACCCGCTGGCTCGCCTTGATGATGCGGGAGGATGCGATGAGCTCCATTGCGCGCGTGATCTTCTGGGTCGACTTGACCGACCCGATGCGGCGCTTGATCGCGCGGAGCTGCTGAGCCATCCCGGCCTAGCCTTCCTTTTGATCTTCGGGATCGTCGTCCTTGGAGTCGTCGTCCTTGGAGTCGTCGTCCTTGGAGGCTGCGGACTCCTTGGAGGCTGCGGACTCCTTGGAGTCGTCGTCAGAGTCGCCGTCATCTGAGGTGTCCTTCTCCTCTTGCTCCGCCTCCTGGCTGCTAGCGCTGGCGGCGTCTCCGCTCTCCGCGGCCGGGGTGTCGCTTGCCTCCGGGACGCCCTCTTCGGCAGCCACCGTTTCGACGGTGTCCACCTTCTCGGTGAAGGATGACTTGAACTCGTCGATTGCCTCACGAAGCCGGTTGTCGAGCTCCTCTTCGAGCTTGCCGCTCTCGCTGATGGCTTCTCCGATGTCGGAGTGGCGCGAGCGCATGTGGTCGAGCAAGCCTCGTTCGAAATCGGACACCGATTTGATCGGCAGGTCGTCCAAGAACCCGTTGGTGACGGCGAAGATGGAGATGACTTGATCCTCGATCGGATACGGCGTGTACTGCCGCTGCTTGAGGATCTCGACAACTCGGGCGCCCCGGTCGAGTTGGGCCTGCGATGCCTTGTCGAGATCGGAGCCGAACTCCGCGAAGGACTCGAGCTCGCGGAACTGTGCGAGGTCGAGGCGCAGCCTCCCGGCGACCTTCTTCATCGCTTTCGTCTGCGCGTTGCCACCGACCCTCGACACCGAGATACCCACGTTGATCGCGGGCCTGACGCCCGAGAAGAAGAGGTCCGATTCGAGATAGATCTGACCGTCCGTGATCGAGATTACGTTCGTCGGGATGTAGGCGGAGACGTCCCCGCCCTTCGTCTCGATGAGGGGAAGGGCGGTCAGCGACCCTCCGCCGTTCTCGTCCGATAGCTTGGCGGCCCGCTCGAGCAGTCTCGAGTGGAGGTAGAAGACGTCGCCGGGATAAGCCTCGCGGCCCGGGGGCCGGCGGAGCAAAAGCGAAAGTTGCCGGTAGGCGATCGCCTGCTTGGAGAGGTCGTCGTACACGATCAGCGCGTGCTCGCCGTTCTCCATCCAGTCCTGTCCCATCGCGCAGCCCGAGTACGGGGCGAGGTACTGGAAGGGGGCGGGATCAGAAGCGGGTGCGTTGACTATGACCGTGTATTCGAGAGCGCCTGCTTCTTCGAGCGAAGCTACGACCTCGGCGACTGTCGATGCTTTCTGACCGATGGCGACGTAGATACACTTCACCTGATCGTCGCCGCCCCATTCCCCGCGCTGGTTGATGATGGCGTCGATGGCGATCGCGGTCTTTCCCGTCTGACGGTCGCCGATGATCAGCTGACGCTGTCCGCGCCCGATGGGGATCATCCCGTCGATGGCTTTGATGCCGGTCTGAAGAGGCTCGGTCACCGGCTGACGTGCGGTTACACCCGGGGCCTGGACCTCTAGGGGTCGTCGGGACTCCGACTTGATGGGGCCCTTGCCGTCCACCGGCTCGCCCAGAGCGTTCACCACGCGGCCGAGCATCCCGTCGCCGACGGGAACCGAGAGGATCTGGCCGGTCTGCTTGACCGGGCTCCCCTCCTCGATATGGGCGGCCTCGCCGAGGATGACGCAGCCGATCTCGTCCTCTTCGAGGTTCATCGCTAGCCCGACGACGCCGCCTGGGAACTCGAGCATCTCGTTCGCCATCGCGCCCGGTAGGCCGGAGACGCGTGCGATCCCGTCGCCCACCTCGTTGACGCGGCCAACCTCCTTGCGTTCGAGGCTCGGCTTGAAATCCGAGACGTGGCGGCGGAGGGCGGAAGAGATCTCCTCCGGTCTGATCGTGAGGTCGGTGTCTGCCACTAGCCGCTCACCTGCTCCTTCAGCTGCTCGAGACGGCGCCGGACGCTGCCGTCGATGACGGTGTCTCCGATCTTTGCGACGACCCCTCCGACGACGGACGGATCGACAAGAACCTTTACCTGCACCTTCTTGCCGGTTGCCTTGGAAAGCGCGGTCGCCAACGCTTCTCGCTGTTTATCGTCAAGCGGGATCGCAGACCGGACCTCGGCGAGCACGGATTGACGCGCTTCGGCGGCGAGTTCGCTCAGTTCCGAGAGGATCGTCGGCAACTGTCGAGCCCGACCCTGGGCGACGATGAAGGTCAGCAGGCCAAGGGTGTGCTTCGACACCTTGTCCGACAGTAGCTCGTCCAGCACCTTGATGCGCTGTATCTGGTCGATGCTCTTGTCGGACAGGGCCTGCTTCAACTCGTGGTTCGAATCGAGGAGCTTTCCGAAGCGATAGAGCTCGTCCTCTACCCGATCGAGTTCTCCCTCGGCTTGAACGACGCTGAAGAGGGCCTCCGCGTACCCATGGGTGAGCTGGTCAGCCATATTTTTATCGCCCGTTCCCGTTGCCGCTCATGCTCGAGACCTCTTTGATGTACGCGTCCACCATGTCGCGTTGACTAGCGTCATCGAGCGAACGGCCGACGACCTTCTCGGCGAGCTCGATAGACAGATCAGCGATCTGGCCCTGCAGTTCCTGGATCGTGCGCCGGCGCTCGGCCTCGATCTGCTCCTTGGCTTTGCCCACGACGCCCTCGGCGTCCTTCTCGGCCTTGGCGACGATGTCCTTGCGTACCTGCTCTGCCTGCTGCCGCGCCTCCTCGATCACCCGGTTCGCCTCACTTCGGGCGTCCGCGAGTTGCTCCTTGTAATCGCTCAGCATCTTCTTGGCCTCGTTCTTCGTTTTCTCCGCCTCTTCGAGCGAGTTCCGAACGGTCGACTCGCGCTCGCGCACGGTTTTCTCGATCCGGGGCCACACGAACTTCCCGAGCAGGATCGCCACCACGAGAAAGGCCAGCGCCCCCCCGATCAGCTCGGCGGCGGGAGGCAGCACGAGGTCGAGCCCGGTGCGAGCTTCCTCCGCCGCCGTGATCATCAAGTTGCTTCCCACTACGATCAGCTCCTGTCGATTAAAGGATGAAGGTGAGGACGAAACCGATCAGGGCAAGCGCCTCGATCAGCGCGAAGCCCAGGAACATCGTGGTACGAGTCGTCCCGGCGGTCTCCGGCTGACGAGCCATCGCCTGGATCGCATTCGAGAAGATGTTGCCGATGCCGATGCTGGCCCCGACGGCGGCAAGGCCGTAGACGAGTCCCTTGCCGATGGCGCCGAGACCCTCGGAAACGCTGCCGCTCTCCTGAGCCAAGATCATCAGATTCCTCATTCGTTCTCCTCCTCGTGCCTAAGCGGTCGCTAATTCGGTTTCGTATTGCGGTTCTCTGTCTTCGCTCTGATCGCGGGCGGGCTCAGCCGCGTGCTCTTCCTCGCCTCCGTGGCCGTGGAGAGATTCGGCGATGTAGAAAGCCGTCAGCGTGGTGAAGATGTAGGCCTGGATCGCGATCACCAGCAGCTCGAACACGATCAGGATGCACGCGACCAGGAACGTGACCACACTCAGTCCCTTGCCGAGGATGTTGCTGCCGAGCAACAGGCTCTCGGTGAACAAGAAGAAGACCGTCAGCAGAACGTGTCCTGCCATCATGTTGGCGAACAGCCGGATCGCCAGGGTCAGTGGCCGGATGACGAAGACGGAGAAGAACTCGATCGGCGTCAGGATGAAGTAGATCGGCCATGGCACGCCCGGGGGGAACAGCGTCTCTTTGAAGTAACTGAGTCCCTGATGCTTGATCCCGACGGCGTTGAACCAGATCCAGCTCAGCAGCGCCAGGATCGCCGGGATCGCCATGCGCGATGTCACGGGGAAGTTGATGCCGGGGACGATCTCGAGCAGGTTGCTGAAGAAGATGAAATAGAAGAAGGTCGCCAGTCCGGGAGCGTATTTCGCCCCCTCGGGGCCGATGACATCGATCGCGATGTTGTTCCGAACGAACAGGTACCCGACCTCGGTCACGTTCTGCAAGCCCTTGGGCACGAGACTCTTCTGCCGAACCCCAAGAAGGAAGAACCCGACCGTCATCAATGCGGCGAGGTACATGAGGAGTACTACACGGTTGATCTCGAACAGCGTTCCTTCGAACCAGATGGGTTCCCAGATGAACAAGTGGAAGACGTCAAGCTCCATGTATTCAGCTCCTCGTCTTGGGCACGGTGGCCATCGACTGTTTCTTCTCGGGATCGATCTTCAAGAAAGCGCTCGCAGCTTCCCAGACCACGACGCCGAGGTGGCTTCCGATCAGAACGATCCCCACCACCGTCAGCTCGATGTACTCGATGCCGCGCAGAACGAGGAGACCAACGACGACGAGACCCATCCCGGCAGCCAGCGCCGCTATCGCCCCGATCACCAGCAGATCTGGACGATTCTCGGCCAGGCCCCCGATGATGCGACCGGCGAGCCAGAGGTTAGCGAGGGTGAGAGCGATGCCGGCTGCTCCCGAGACGGCGTAGCGAGGACCTTCAGCGGCCAAGAGGATTCCGATCACGAGCGGAGCGAACAGGAGTCCTCGTCGGATCATCCGGCGCACCATCTCGAGTTCGATCAAGCTTTCCCTCTCCCTTGCGTGTGCACGTAGACATGCACGATGCCGCCTATCCAACCGACCACCCCGCCGGCCACCTGAGCCCACGGGTCCGTGTCCCACCAACCGTCGAGCAGTCGTCCGATGAACCAGAACAAGGCAACGGCCCCGGCGAACTCGAAGGCCAACGACATCGCCTTGCCGAAGTCGGCCGAGCCTCGATACCTATCCGGAGGTTTGCTCACCTCGTCTGGATCCGCCCCCTCTTCCAACCGTCCCGGCCCCATCGTTCTCGTCCGTGAGCCGTGCGACTCTCGAGCGATGCAGGGGGCCGTGGAGGGCTATCGAGCGGTCGAAGCCTAACCCAGCCTCCGCTTGTGAATTCTTTCACAAAGTCCCGGATACCTCAACCCGTCCCCTCGCGGGGTGGCATGTGGCTAGGTGCGACCGTCCAGCAGCTTGGTGAGGAGCGGAAAGAGCGTGTAGATGACGATCGCGGCCACGGCCACCGGGAGAGCGAAGATCACGCCCGAGCTGTCGAGGAAGCTGAACGCAAGTCCGGCCCCCGCGGCGAGCGCCGACCAGATGTACATCACGATGACGGCTTGACGATGCCCGTGGCCGAGGTCCATCAAGCGATGGTGGATGTGCTGCTTGTCCGCCAAGAAGACGTTCCGGCGTTTGCGCGCTCGCCGGACGATCGCCAGGAGCGAGTCCGCGATCGGCAAGGCCAGAACGGCTAGCGGGATCAGCAACGGGAAGTACGCCAGGAAGACCGCCGAGCCCGAATTCGAAAGTGGGATAGACGGTGCGCTCCCGATGCCGGCGATAGTCGCTCCTCCCAGCGCGAGACCCAGGAGCATGCTGCCGGAGTCGCCCATGAAGATCTTCGCCGGATAGAAGTTGTGGCGGAGGAAGCCCAATGTTGCTCCGACGATGATGATCGCGAGCAGAGGAGCTGACGGCGTCAGGTAGCCACCGTTTTCAGCTATCTGATACGTGTAAACGAAGAACGAACTGGCTGCGATCGCGACGATTCCCGCCGCCAGCCCGTCGAGTCCGTCCACGAGGTTGATGGCGTTCATCATCGCCACCAGCCAGATGACGGTCACGAGCACCGAGACGTCGTCGCTTAGCGAGAGGGTCTGGGTCGGCAGCAGGAGGTAGTTCATCTTGACTCCGGACAGAAACAAGAGCCCGGCCGCGAAGGTCTGTCCTGCGAGCTTCACCGGCGCGGGGAGAGCGCGCGCGTCATCCACGGCCCCCAACGCGAAGATAACGAGTGCCCCGGCTGCGATCCCCATCGGCTCGGTCGTGGCGAATACCGTGTTGAACTCGGTGCCTGGGAGGAACCGGGCTACCACTCCCCCGCCGATCAACCCGAAGAAAAGCGCGAGGCCCCCCAGGGTTGGAGTGGGACGTGCGTGCACCTTGCGGTCGCTCGGCCGGTCGATGAGGTTCACTTTCACTGCGAACGCACGGACGACGGGCGTCATCACATAAGTGATCACAAACGCGGTGAACCCGACGACGAGATAGGCGCTCACGAGAGCCCTACTCCACGTCCGGATACGGCCTGAAACGCTCGGTAAGCTCCCGCACGCGCGCGCGGACCTCGTTCTTGGCGGACTCGGAATCGTCCTTGAGCGTCGTGGCTATGAGCCGGGCGACCTCCGAGGCTTCGGTCTCTTTCATGCCACACGTCGTGATCGCAGGGGTTCCCACACGGATGCCGGAGGCAATGAACGGCTTCTCTGGGTCGTATGGGATCGCGTTCTTGTTCGCGGTGATGCCGACCTCGTCGAGCCGTGCCTCGGCCTCCTTGCCGGTGACGTTCACCGAACGAACATCCACGAGCATCAGGTGGTTCTCGGTTTTCCCCGAGACGATGCGAAGGCCCTCCCGACTGAAGGTCTGCGCCATGGCTGCCGCGTTGGCGACGACCTGCTTGGAGTAGGACCGGAAGTCCTCACTTTGGGCCTCCTTGAACGCAACCGCCTTCGCCGCGATCGAATGCATCATCGGGCCGCCCTGCCACCCGGGGAAGACGGCTTTGTCGATGGCCTTCGCGTGCTCTTCGCGGCACATGATCATGGCTCCCCTGGGTCCACGCAGGGTCTTGTGCGTCGTGCACGTAACGATGTCGGCGAACTCGACGGGATTGGGATGAACGCCACCGGCCACCAGCCCGATGAAGTGCGCTGCGTCAACGAGGAGCAATGCGCCAACTTCCTCAGCGATGGCTTTGAAGCGGGCGAAATCCCAGATCCGGCTGTAGGCCGAGTAGCCGGCGACGAGCATCTTCGGGCGCTCGCGGCGAGCCACATCCGCAACTTGGTCGTAGTCGATCGTCTCATCGTCCTTACTGACGCCATAGGAGACGACTTTGAACAGCCTGCCCGAAAAGCTGACCGGCGACCCATGGGTGAGGTGCCCTCCGTGAGCGAGCTCCATGCCCATGATCGTGTCGCCCGGTTCGAGGAAGGCGAAATATGCGGCCACGTTCGCTTGGGCACCTGCGTGGGGTTGAACGTTCACGTGGTCTGCGCCGAAGATCTGTTTCGCGCGCTCGATCGCCAGGTTCTCAACGATGTCTACGTACTCGCACCCGCCGTAATAACGACGCCCCGGGTATCCCTCGGCGTACTTGTTCGTCAAAGGGGTCCCCAAAGCAGCGAGGACCGCTGTTGAAGAGAAATTCTCCGAGGCGATCAGCTCGATCTTCGTGTTCTCGCGATGGACCTCGGCCATGATCGCCTCGGCCGCCTCCGGATCGATCTTCTCGACGGCCTGCCAGTCGGCCCATCCCGGATTGCTCATGTGCACTCCTCGTTCTCGATCTCGGATATCTGCCCGATCCTGCGCTGGTGACGCTCTCCTTCGAACCCGGTCGCCAAGAAGGTCCCTACGATCGCCTCGGCGAAAGTTGGGGCCACGATGCGCCCCCCAAGCGCAAGGACGTTCGCGTCGTTGTGCTTCCGGGCGAGCCGCGCCGTGAACTCATCGAGACAGAGGGCGGCCCGGACCCCGTGAACCTTGTTCGCGGCGATCTGCTCACCCTGGCCGCTGCCCCCCATGACGATGCCGAGATCCGCGTCCCCGCCGGTGACTGCTCGTCCGACGGCGGCACATATCGGAGGGTAATCGACCGGCTCCTCGGATCCGGTCCCCAGATCGATGACCTCGTGACCCTCGTCGATGAGGTATTTGGCGAGATGCGACTTGAGCAGATATCCAGCGTGATCCGAACCCAGGGCCACTCTCACGCCCGCATCCTATCCAGGCGGCCCCCCAACGGCGTTGCTATCCCTGCGGCTCGCCGCAGATGATCGCGACCAGGGCGTCGGTCCCCAGCCGGAGGTCACTCACGCATCGATCGTAGGCGCCGGCCGGAAGCCCGATCGGATCGTCCACGTCGAGGCTCCGGCGAGGCTCGGGGCGGGCCCCCTCCAGCAGGGCCTGGAGGCGATCCCCCGGGGAGTCGGCGACCGCGGCGCCTGCTCTCATCTCGATCTCGGGGATGGCCTTGATCATCACGAGCTTGCCCGCCGCCTCAGGGGCAACCTCGAGGATCTCGCGCACGTGGACGCTCGTCATCGCCACTACGAGATCCGCTTGGTTCACTTCGTCCGGGTCGAGGGGTCTCGTGCGATGAGCCGAGAGGTCGATGCCCCGCTCGCGGAGAGCGTTCACCGCCGACTCAGCGGCCCCGTACCCCGCCTCAGCCCAGGTTCCGGACGATGCGACCTCGACTCCGTCGCAATCTCTCCCGCTCAGCGCCTCGCGCATGAGCGACTCGGCCATGGGCGAACGACACAGGTTCCCGGTGCAAACCATCAGTACCTTCACGGACGGGACATTAGTCGCGCACCGGCCGGCTCCTGCGCCTGGAGCGAAATTGTTGTCGACACGGCAGGGGCAGGAGATGGCCGTGGCGGGGGTAACTTTGGGGCTATGACTTCTGCATGGGGGGAACTCGTCTCACGCCTCGAGGGGATCACGGATCTCGTCTCCGCCGTGAAGCTCTTCGAGTGGGACCAGGCATCGATCATGCCTGCCGCGGGAGGACCCGCCCGAGCCCGCGCGAGCTCCACGCTCGAGGGGCTCATCCACGAAAGGCTGACGGATCCCAAGATCGGCGACCTCCTCAGCCGGCTCGAAGAAGAAGCGGACGCTCTGGACGAGCAGCAGCGCGCGAGCGTCCGGGTGCTGAAGCGCGACTACGAGAAGGCTACGAAGGTCCCCGAGGAACTCGTCAAGGCCCTCGCCATCGCCCGGGGGAACGCGTACCAGGCTTGGGCTCAGGCGCGGCCTGCCGACGATTTCTCGATCCTTCAGCCCCAGCTCGAAACACTCATCGACCTCAAGAAACAAGAGGCGGATGCCCTCGGCTGGGAGGGTGAGCGCTATGACGCCCTGCTCGACCAATTCGAGCCCGGGATGAAAACGGCCGAGGTGCAGGTGATGTTCGATGAACTGGTCGACGGACTCAGGCCGATCGTCGATGCCGTGCTGGATGCCGTCGACGACCCTCCTGCGTTCCTGGCACGCGACTACGACGAGGACAAGCAGATGGAGTTCTGTCGCTGGCTCATCAAGCAGCTCGATTTCGACCTCGATCGGGGGCGGCTCGATACCTCGCCTCATCCATTCACCATCGCCATCGGCATCGGCGATGTGCGACAAACGACGCGCGCCGAAGCGAATGCTCTGATGACCTCCATCTACGCAACGATCCACGAGACCGGCCATGCTCTCTACGAGCAGGGCATACCGGATGAAACGCGGGATCTGCCGATCGGCACTTGCCCCTCGCTCGGGATACACGAATCGCAATCTCGCATGTGGGAGAACCAGGTCGGGCGCAGCCGCGCCTACACGGACTTCCTGCTCCCTCACCTTAAGGAGCGCTTCCCGGAGGAGCTCGGCATGGTCGATCTCGAGGAGTTCTACCGAGGGGTGAATCATCCGCGCCGGACGTTGATCCGCGTCACGGCAGACGAACTGACCTACAACCTGCATGTGGCCCTGCGATTCGAACTCGAGATCGCGATGTTCAGAGACGAGCTCGATGTCGCGGATCTGCCGGACGCATGGGATGCCGCGATGGAGAAGTACGTCGGCATCCGTCCCACCGATCATGCCGACGGCGTGCTCCAAGACATGCACTGGTCCATCTCGGCTCTCGGTTACTTCCCCACCTATACCCTGGGGACGATCTACTCGGCAGCATTCTTTGCACAAGCCGAGAAGGAGCTGGGGGATCTGTCGGACGAGCTTCGCGCTGGGGCCACAACCCGCCTGTTTGAATGGCTACGCGAGAAAGTGCACCGCCACGGCTACATGTACGACGCGAAGGATCTCGCGGAACAAGTCGTCGGCGGACCGGTAACGGCCACTGCCCTTCTGGACTATCTGCGATCCAAGTATGGAGAGCTCTACTCCGCGAGCATCTGAAGCAGGTCTTCTGCGCCCAGAGCGCCTTCTCGCAGGACCAATGGATCATCCACGACCGAGATCACCGTCGACGGAATACCGTCGCAGACACCACCGTCCAGGTACGCGTCAACCGCTTCGCCGAAGACGGCGCGAGCACGAGCCGCCGTGGTGGCGGGCGCGGCACCCGATGCGTTCGCGCTGGTCACCGCCAGCGGACCCGTCAACCTCAAGAGCTTCAGCAGCGAGTCTGAGTCCGGCACCCTCACAGCGACGGTGCCTTTCTCGCCACCGCCCAGGTCGACCTCGAACCCGGTCGCGCGCCTGCAGACGATCGTCAGCGATCCCGGCCAGAATGCCTCCGCCAATCTCTGAGCTCTTGAGTCCAGGTGCGCGACCGCCTCTAGATCCGCGCGTGCGGCCGCCAGCACCGGGAGCGCCTTGTCGCGCGACCGTCCTTTAAGTTCGAACACGCGCTGCACAGGGCCGGCTCGTAGGGACGCGGCCAGACCGTAGACCGTGTCGGTCGGGATCACGGCGAGACCCCCCGAGGCCAGGACCCGGGCGACCGCACGCGGGTCGCTCACCCGCTCGGCCATCGACCGCTGGCGATGCGCTCTCGCCCGGTCAGGTCGCGCTCCACCGACACTTCGGTGAATCCACGATCCATCAGCAGCGCGCGCGCCAGATCGCCTTGAGACATCCCGATCTCCAGCACCATCCATCCCGCGGGCGCCAGCCAGTGGGGGCCCTCGGCTATCAATCGACGTAGGACCTCCGTGCCGCCGGCTCCAGCGAACAGGGATCGATGCGGCTCGTGGTCGACCACCTCGGGCGGCAGGGACCCCGCCTCGTCGGCGGCCACGTACGGCGGGTTGGCCACGACGACCTGGACGCGCCCTTTGAGGGCGTTGGCTAGTGCCGAAAGCAGGTCGCAAGCGATCAGGCACACCGGGAGCGCGAGGGAATCGATGTTTCGCCGCGCCCAGCGCGCCGCGTCCAGGGAGGCATCGGTTGCGATGACCGTGGCATCGGGCCTCTCCTGTGCGATCGACAGTGCGATAGCGCCCGAGCCCGTCCCCACGTCAACCACCAGTCCATCCGCCGGAAGCACATCCATCGCCTTCTGAGCAAGCAACTCGGTCTCGGGTCGGGGCACCATGACGCCCGGGCCGACGGACAGGTCCAAGTGGCGAAACCCGGCCATGCCCGTCACGTACTGAAGGGGCTCGCCCGTCCGACGGCGTGCGGCGAGCTCCTCGGCCAGACGGACCACTCCATCATCGAGCTCCTGGTTCGGTCCGGTCGTCGATCCGGCCTCGTCCACGGCGGCGTCGATTATCCATCGGGCCTCCCGGTCCGGAACGTCGAGTCCGGCCGATCGGAGCGAACGCGTGAGCTCGCGGATCAGATCGGAGCGCGTCGTCAGGCGGCCCCCTCCGCGGGGCCGGACAGATTGGCGGTCAAGGCATCGATCAGATCGTCGAGATCCCCCTCGAGGATCTCGGCCAGGCGATGGACCGTGTAACCGATGCGGTGATCGCTGACGCGGTTCTCGTGGAAGTTGTAGGTGCGGACGCGTTCGGAACGATCGGCCGTCCGAACCTGCGCCCGACGCTCGTCGGCCATCGCCTGCATCTGCTGCTCCTGCTTCGCTTGTAGCAGTCGCGCACGCAGGATCCTCATCGCTTTGACGCGGTTCTGGAGCTGTGACTTCTCGTCCTGGCATGCGACCTCGATCCCGGTCGGTAGATGCTTGATGCGCACGGCCGAGTCAGTCGTGTTGACCGACTGGCCACCCGGACCACTCGACCTGTAGACGTCGATCTTCAAGTCGTTCTGATCGATCTCGACATCGACCTCTTCGGCCTCCGGGAGCACGTTCACTGCGGCGGCCGATGTGTGGATGCGACCGCTCGACTCGGTCACCGGCACTCTCTGGACTCGGTGTACGCCCGCCTCGTACTTGAGTCGCGAGTAGGCCCTCTTCCCCTTCACCGAGAAGGTGGTCTCCTTGATGCCTCCGACGCCGGTTTCGTTGAGCGACAACACCTCGACCGTCCACCTCTTGTTCTCTGCGTAGCGCGAGTACATGCGGGAGAGCTCGGCGGCGAACAACCCTGCTTCGTCACCGCCGGACCCGGCGCGGATCTCCATGATCACGTCCCGTTCGTCGTTTGGGTCCTTCGGCGTCAGGGCCTCGTTCAACTGGGTCCCGAGAGTCTCCAGGATGCGCTGCTGATCCGTGATCTCGCGCTCGAGGTACGTGCGTTCCTCGCCTTGAGAGCCGCTCAACATGCCGCGCGCCTCGTTCAGATCCGATTCCGCCTGCTTGTAAGTACGCCAGGCTTCAACCGTGGGTCGCAGTTCCGAGTGTTCCTTACCGAGCCGCTTCAGGTCATCGGAGCGCGTCGCGACCTGGGGGTCGGAGAGAGAACGTTCGACCTCCTCGAAACGAGCTTCCATCTCATCGAGACGCTTCTTGGGCGGCGCCATCACAGCATCACGTTGATCTCGTCCAGCACCCGTTCGCCCAGAACCGCATCTCCCCGTAGTTCAAGCCGGCCACGAGCGCGAGCCTGTTCGGGGGTCCAGCGCCCGCAGGTGAGACAGCAGAAGGTCTCGACATCGATGCCGAACCAAACGTCAGGGTCACTCGCGGAGGTCTCGATTGGGTGCGCTCGGCCACCCTCGACACCCACGGTCCGGATCACGACGGGTGGATCGCCCACCTCGAAGGAAACGATGGAGCCGTCGGATGCGGCGGCGCGTTTGCCGATCACGTAAGGCATGGCCAGCATCAGGCGTTCGGTCACGAACACCGGAACCGGCCCGTCGAGGTGGCCCGGCCGTCCTGCCCCTCGCCGTATGTCCTGCTCGTGCGTCCACGAATCCACGACCCTGGTGGCGAGAAGATCCCGCATCGTCCCCGGTCCCACCGGGGTCCAGGCATCGACTTGAAGATCCGCCTCCGTCCAACCGCTTATCTCGATCAGACGCTCTTCTGTCACGGCTCTGAACTCGTCGAGGACCTCCTGGGCAGAGTGGGACCGCCTGAAGTCGACCGCCACCTCGTTCACCGAGCCGAGTTCATTCTTTACATGGTCGCGCTCGCCGGGGTCGTGCTCGGGAAGAGGACGTCCCATGAAGAAGGACTCTGAACCGCAGAGATGAGCGACGACATCCTTCACGTTCCAGCCGGGGAGATCGGTCTCGGCGTTCCAGTCCTCGGGCTCGAACGAGCTACACAGCTCGTCGATCGATCTCCAGATGATGCCCAGATGCTCGGCCTCTGGCGCGGTCACCAGCGTCAGGCCACCGGTGCTTCGGGAGTCGCGCCGTCCCCTTGGTTGTCGATGTCCTGCGCAACCGCCTTCATCGCAGCTATGGCTACCTCGATCTGATCTAGCGAAGGAGGCTTGGTGGTGATCCGCTGCAGGGCCAACCCCGGAAGCATCGAGAGTTTGAAGAACCACGAGTCCTCGTTGCGCGACGCAAGCTTGATGACCTCGTACGAGAAGCCGGCGAGAAGGGGGATAGCCAAGAGACGCAAGCCGATGCGTGGGAACAACGCCGTGGGTCCGATGAGATCGATGATGAAGTGGGCGATGATCGTCAAGAACAACACGATGAACAGGAAGTTCGTCCCGCAGCGAACGTGAAGCGTCGAATAGTCACGGTCGATGGCAGCGGGATCGAGCTCATCCCCGTTCTCATAGGCATAGATGGTCTTGTGCTCGGCCCCGTGGTACTGGAATACGCGCCGGATGTCCTTGAACTGCCCGATCAGCAACAGGTAACCGACGAACATCGACAGACGTATGGCGCCCTCGATCAGATTCGAGACGAGCTTCCCGTCTGGAGAAACATCGATGAGGTTCTCGACCAACCTCGTTCCGAGCACCGGCAGCGCGATGAAGATCGCCGAGAACAAGATGATGGATGTTCCCATCGTGATCCCGAGCTGTTTGTCGGAAAGCTGGTCCTCTTCCTCGTCCAGAGCCTGATTCGCCGAGATCATCAGCGCCTTCATCCCGATCATCAGGGACTCGATGAGGACCAAGCATCCGCGCAGCAGGGGCCACTTCAGCCACCGGTGGCGCTGGGCGAGAGTTGGCAGGGGGTGTCGCTCGATCGCTATGGAGTCGTCTGGGCGGCGACACGCGACCGACCACGACGAGGGACCCCGCATCATGACTCCCTCCAATACGGCCTGCCCTCCAACGGAAGGCTTCGGGGGGGTCGTTCGTCCCACGGAGTACTACGCCTGTTGGGTTTCGGTGGTGGATTCCTCGGCCAAAGCCGGAGCCGGAGCCGCCTGGGCGCGCTTCGCGTACTTGCGCTGGAAGCGCTCGACCCGACCACCCGTGTCGACGAGCTTCTGCTTGCCCGTGTAGAAGGGATGACACTTGTTGCACAGCTCGACGTGCAACTCCTCTTTCACCGAGCGCGTCGTGAAGGTGTTCCCACACGAGCACGACACCTTTGTCTCGGTGTACTCGGGATGGATACCTTGCCTCATTCGTCGTCCTTTCGAATCCCACCGTCGCCCTCGATCGCCTGTTGCTCCCGGCGTTCTCGAGCCCTCTCGTAAGCCCTGGCCCCGCGCACCATGACATAGAAGGTGAGGAAGAGGCCGCCTACGAGTCCGATGATAGTCAGCCATTCCGGCCAACCCAAACCGAATACCAATTATTCCCTCTTTATCTGCGCGATCGTCGAGACGATCGCTGCCTGTGCTCGCCTCTCCGCGAGGGTCGCGAGGGCCTAATCGCCCTTGACCGGGACCTTGGCTATCTCCCGCAGGAACTCGCCGTTGCCCCTGGTGGCCTTCATCTTGTCGATCAGGAGCTCGAGAGCGCCGCCACCCTCGAGGGCGTGCAGCACCCTACGGAGACGCCATACCAGCTGTAGCTCCTCGGGCGTGAGGAGCAACTCCTCTTTTCGGGTTCCGGAGGCGGAGATGTCGATCGCCGGGAAGATCCGCTTCTCGGACATCTTCCGGTCGAGCCGCAACTCCCAGTTACCCGTGCCCTTGAACTCCTCGAAGATGACCTCGTCCATACGAGATCCCGTCTCGACCAGAGCCGTTGCCAGGATGGTCAGCGAGCCGCCGTGCTCGATATTCCTGGCGGCACCGAAGAAACGCTTCGGTGGGTACAGAGCCGTGGAGTCGACGCCACCGGACAGGATCCTTCCCGATGCCGGAGTTGCCAGGTTGTACGACCTCGAGAGTCGCGTGATCCCGTCGAGAACGATCATCACGTCCTGGCCCATCTCGACGAGCCGCTTCGCACGCTCGAGCGTTAGTTCCGTGACCTGGATGTGGTCATCGGACGGACGGTCGAAGGTGGAGAAGACCACCTCGGCGCCGTCCACGCTCCGCTGCATGTCGGTTACCTCTTCGGGTCGCTCGTCTACGAGCAACACCACGAGATGCACTTCGGGATTGTTGGCTCGGACGGCATTCGCGATCTCTTTCAGAACGGTCGTTTTCCCGGCCTTCGGAGGACTCACGATCATCCCGCGCTGACCCTTACCGATCGGCGCGACCAGGTCGATGATGCGCGCGGTGATGTGGCGAGGGTCATCGTGCTGCTCGAGCGTCAACCGCTGCTGCGGGTACAGGGGCGTGAGGTCTGCGAAGCGGGGTCGGTTCTGAACCGCCTCGGGGTCCTCTCCATTGATCTTGTGTATCCGAAGTAGGGCCTGGTACTTCTCCGAGTCCTTCGGCGACCGCACGGAGCCGGTGATCTCGTCACCCTTGCGGAGCCTGAAGCGACGCACCTGCGATGCGGATACGTACACGTCCTTGTCGCCCGGCAAATATCCATGGGTCCGCAGGAACCCGTAGCCCTCCGGCAGGAGGTCGAGTATCCCGGTGCGAACCTCGGCGTTCGGATCTTCTTCGGCCTCGAGGTCCTCCCAGCTCTCTTCGCGCACGAAGTGCTGGCCGCCTCCCGGGCCGCCGCCGGGGCTGCCGCCGCGTCCGCGACGACGCCGGCGTCCACGCCCCTCACGCGGGTCGGCTTTCTCGCGGGGTCGTTGCTGCCGGCCGCCCTGCTGCTGAGGGCGGCGCCGCTGCTGTTGCTGCTGCGGTCGGTCGTCGGAGCGGCGATCGTCTACCGCATCCTGGTCCACGACTGCAGCCGCCCCGTTATCGGACGCGCCGTCGCTCGACCCCGTGACCTCTTCGACCGAAGGGGCGACCTCACGCTTGGGGGTCTTGGTTACAGCTTGGGCTGATGGAGCGCCGTTACTCCTGCGCCCACCGCCATTACCGGAGATCGCGTCGATGATCTCGGACTTCTTCAGTCCGGTGGTCTTTACGTCCATCGATTTGGCTATCGCCCTGAGCTCGGTGACTGCTTTTGATTCGAGTACCGAGCGGTCCATGTCGGACACCTTCTATGCCTCCTGCATCGAGGGTGGAAGCTCTCCCAGGTGGGGCTGAGCTGCCTCCCAGTCATCCAAGAATTTCTTTGCGCCTGCATCCGTCAGGGGGTGTGTGACCAACGACTCGAAAACCTTGGAGGGCATCGTCGCTATGTCCGCCCCTATGCGTGCGGCCTCGACCACATGCATGGGATGACGCAGGCTCGCCGCGAGGACGTGGCTCTGATAGCCCTGGACGGCGTAGATCTCGCAGATGTCGGACAGCGTTCTGAGGCTGTCCGTCGCGATGTCATCTAGTCTACCAAGAAAAGGCGACACGATGTACGCACCCGCTTCTGCGGCCAGGATGGCCTGGGAGGGCGAGAAGATCAGCGTCACGTTCACCTTGATCCCTTCGTCGGATAGACCCCGCGTCGCGGCGAGGCCCGCCTGCGTCATGGCGATCTTCACGACGGCGTTATCTGCGATCTGAGCGATCTCGTGCCCTTGACGGATCAGGAGCTCTGCATCGTCGATCGAGGTCGTCTCTATCGATACATCTCCATCGACGATGGAACAGATCTCCTTCACGAGAGGCAGGAATCCCTGCTCCTCTTTACCGATCAGAGAGGGATTCGTCGTCACGCCGCGCAGCACCCCCCAGCTCGCCGCGCTGCGGATCTCTTCGAGGTTCGCGCTGTCGAGTGAAAGCTTCACGAAGCAGCTCCTTTGATCATGTACGGGGGCCGACAACTTCGGCCGCCGCTTCCAATAACTTGTCCTGACGCGAAGCAACTTCGGTCCCCTGATCCGTCATCTCGAAGGCCTTCCGGATGACGTGGTCGATGACGTTAGTCAAGGTCGCGTCCAGGTCGATATGAGTGATGACTGGGACGCCGCGCATCCGAGCCGACGACAACATGTACTTCTGCAGCCTTCTGATCGCCTTGAAGTTGTTGAGATACCGCTCGCCGGGCCGCTGGCGCGACTCACGCGTCCGCCAGTAGAAGTGGCTGCGGTGCAGCTCCTCGTCCTCGACCGTCACCAACAAGGGCACGATGACCGCGTCCTTGTGCTCGACTCCCTCGAGGAACCCGGGCACCAGATGCGTTCCCTCGACGATGAGATCGGTCCCTTCGGCGATGGCGCGGTCGATCAACGCTTGAGCGCCGACGGCCACCGTCGAAGCCTGCTCCCTGAACCCGATGATCAACTTGTCTCCCGAGTGTGGGATCGGCTGACGAACCGCCTTGTCGGCTTCGAATGAAGAGGCATACAGGGTGGGGAACATCTCACGTGTGAAAGCGCTGCGGAGCACCTCGCGGACTGCATCCGTGGAGATGACCCGGGTGATGCCTAGGCGCGTCGCGAGCTGGGTGGCGATGGTGGACTTGCCCACGCCCGTAGCGCCACCGATCAAGATGATGAGCGGCGCGTCGAGATCCGCTACGGACTGCCACTTGATGAAGGCCTTGGCGTAATCGTCTCCGACTTCGCGCCGCAGAACCTCTAGCGTCAGGTCCTGCAACTCGTCCTCTGACACGGTTGCCACATCGCGAGCGATCAGTTCCTGCTCGACCATGTTGGCGATGCCGTAGGATTGGATCGGCCCCAGGCCCGTCACGGCGAGCGACGAGGCGGCCAGGCCTTTCGAGTAAGGAAGCCCATGTTCGTGCTCCGAGATCAGGATCCGCTTGCGGCGTTTCTCGTTCACGCAGCCGGCTCTCCGTAGCGCGCGTCGGCCAGATCCGCGGCCCGGACGACAGCAGAGGTCACGTCGTCCCCGTCGATGCCACATGGAGCGTTGTCCATGTACACAACCTCGAGCCCCCCATCCAGCGCCTTCCTCGTCGCGACGTCTATACCCGCCGCCTTAACCTCGCACAACAGAATGTCTGCGCCTCCTCCAAGTTCACCGATCTCCGCCTCCAACCGGGCCCTATCGGAGAGTGAATGAGTGATGCCGACCACCCTGCACCCATGAACCCGTTCGAGATGACTTGTGATCGACTCCGCCGCCTTCTCTGGAGCGGTCGTCGCTACAAACACGTCCGCCCCATCCACAGAAGCTGTCGGGGCCGGACGAAAAACGGTGCGAACAACCTGGATATCGCCCCCGGCTCCCTCTCCCTTTGTCTTCGGTCGAAAAGATCGCTGTATCGAAGAAACGATCGAAGAGATCCGGGAGGGCGAACCGAATGGGCTCTCACACATAGTAACGACCACGGTGTCGCAGAGCAACAATCGGTACAACCCCATGTACCCCACCAGGTATTCCTCGGGGATCGTCGCAGGAACCACCAGGATGGTCGCGTCGGCGTGGGCGGGGGGGATGGCCGACCCGGAACCCTCCAGTAACAGGAGGTCCCCGGGTAGATCGTTCGCCATCGCGATCCCCTGAGCGACATTGGAGTTCTCGACGGCCCCCGCCAAACCCCCTCCGCAGCGCCGACACCCGACCGTCGGCACGCGGGCCAGCAGCGCGTCCTCGATGTAGTCGGACGCCGCGTGCCTCCCGGAATCGGCCAGGGCCAGGAGCTGGGTGGGAGTCAGCGAGATCTCGTCGCCCCTCAATATCTCTGGTTCGGGAGGCCCTCCTCGACCCATGGCCACCACGATGGGGTGGCGCCCCTCATCCACTAGAGCTCTCGCTGCGAACCCGGCGACCGCGGTCTTGCCGGTTCGCTTCCCAGTCCCGATCACGGCGACCGAAGGTTTCTTCGCGAGGTGCGGGCGGGGCGGTGGGGAAAAGATGAAATCCGCGCCCTCGTAGGGGACGCCGTTGCTAAGGGCCACCCCCGCCAGGGCGTGGCGGCGACGGTAGTCCAGGACCGGTTCGTCCGACAGATCCAGAACCGCATCGGGCTGAAGCTTCATGAGTGAAGCTTCGAGGAGCCGGAGCGGGTCGGGCCCGCTCTCGACCGGCACACCGCCGAGCTGCGTGAGGCCGCCCGGGCCGATCTTCTCCACGCCGCCCACCAGAACGCACCCCGCGACCGAATGGCCGGAGACCCTCAAGTCCGACAAAGCGGCCTCGATGACCGGTGGATAGTGCTCGCCGTCGACCACAACCAGATAACGGATGGAAACCCCCAGAAAACGGAACGGGTTAGATACGGGGCTGAAAGGGAAACCTAAAGCAGTCAGCTTCCCTCGCTTAACCCAAAGGGGGCAACAAACAATGCTCGGAAAGAACAAGGACACCTCGGCCACGGACCGGGACACGCACGTTCACACGCGCGATGTCGCCCGGGCTCGCGGCGGTGTTTCCTTCTGGTCGATCCTCACCGGGGTCGTTGTCGCGTACGGCGCGTTTCTTCTTATCTTCGCCATCGTCGCTGCTGCTACGGCGGCATCAGGAGTGGACGCGGACGCGGCGAGCGACGCAACCCGCGAGGTCGGTATCGGAGTAGCGATCGGAGCGGTCGTGACCTGGTTCCTCTCGTTTCTCTGGGGTGGCTACACCGCCGGGCGGATGGGACGTGGCGCGGGTGCGGTCAACGGACTGCTGGTCCCGGTCGTGTTCCTGCTCATCGGAGCGATCATCACGGCTCTTATCTCCGCTTTCGGCGAGACCGCCAACCTGCAGCTCCCGTTCACTGAGAACCAGCTCCCTATCCAGGGGAGTGAGCTCTACGACTACTCCATCGGGTTCGGTATCGCGACCCTCGTAGCGATGTTTCTGGGGGCGATCCTCGGCGGAATGATGGGGCAGCGGTGGCACACCAAGCTCGAGCGTCGAGCGGTTGATCATGAGGAATCCGTCGCCGAAGAGCACCGTCGAGAGGCCATCGTCGACCGCGAGGAGAACCCACGCGACACGAGGCTCGAGGAGGCCCGCCGCGACGCGGCCACCACTCGGACAGATTCGACCGACAAAGATGTCGATCTACGGGACCGCAGCGCCGAGGAGGCACGCCGCACCACGGCCGAGCAGCAGAGGAACCGCTAGCACCAGACCTAGAGAAACAGGTTCGAGCGAGAAGCCCGGGTCAGCCCGGGCTTCTTCGCGTCCGGATCACCGGGGCCTAGCCTTCCGTCGCGCCCGCCGATTCCCATTCGCTCACGAACACACGCCATCCTGCATCGCGCTCGCGGCAGACGCGGCGGACCTGTTCGGCCCTGGTTGCGGCTTCGGGGCGGGGGACGATGAGCAGCAGCGATGGGCCCGCCCCCGCGAGCGACACCGGCAAGCGCGCGGCGCGGAGCTCCTCGTGCACGGCGGCGGTCTCGGGCATCAGCGCGAGACGATGCGGCTCGTGGAGCCTGTCCGTCATCGCCTCGGCCAGGATGTCAGAACCTGCCCCCGAAGTCATCGCGCCAACCAACAGGGCGGCTCGCGAGGCGGTGAACTGCGCGTCCTCGAACGGCACTGCCGAGGGAAGTACCCGGCGCGCCTCCTCCGTCGGAAACCCCAACCGAGGCACCACGAGTATCGGTACCAGTCGTTCGCTGACGTTCAGCCGGAAATGTTGTAGCTCGTTCGTCGCACCTCGATAGCAGACGACCAAGCCGCCGAGTAGCGCGGGCATGACGTTGTCCGGATGCCCCTCCATAGAGGTGGCCAGTGCAACCATCTCGGCCTGCGGCACGGTTCGACCCGTAAGGGAACGCGCGGCAACCAGTCCGCCGACCGTAGCCGCCGCGGAGGATCCCAAGCCGGAAGCAAGCGGGATCGGATTCTTCACGCGTACCGCGTAACCCGGGGGCCGGCGCGCGACGTGGTCGAAGAAGGCGTTCATCGACTTGATGACGAGATTGGTGTCGTCGGTCGGGAGGTGGTCCGCGCCCTCGCCCTCCAGCATCACTTCGATCGAGTCGCGGCGGGGTTCGATCTCGATCTCGAGGTGCATGCCGACCGCGGCCCCCAGCGCGTCGAATCCGGGCCCCAGGTTCGCGACCGTAGCCGGCACTCGAACTCGGACTGATGCCGTCATGTCTTTCCCCCTACCGTGGAGTTCCACGCGGACGGATCAATGGCATGCCGTGCCGGATGAAATCACGCCAGCTCCAACTTGGCCAGGATGGCCTCGACATTCGCCTCGACGATCTGGGGCCGTGGTCCGTCGCCGATAGCCGAGTCCGGATCCTTCAGGCCGTGCCCCGTCAAGACGCAGACGACTACCGCTCCCGATGGCACCGCCCCCGAGGCCTTGAGCTGCCGCAGGCCGGCGATCGACGCCGCCGAAGCGAGCTCGACGAAGAGGCCTTCGCGGGCCAGGGATCTGTACCCGAGGACGATCTCATCATCGGGTACGGAGCGGATCGCTCCCTCCGACTCCTCCGCTGCCTGCAGAGCGCCTTTCCACGAAGCTGGATTCCCGATCCGGATCGCCGTCGCGATCGTGTCGGGCTCATCCACAACCGCTCCCCTGACGATGGGACTCGCGCCCTCCGCCTGAAATCCATACATGATCGGTGTATCGCTTATCCAGTTCGCTCGTCGTGCTTCCGAGTAGCCCCTCCAGTAAGCGGTGATGTTCCCCGCGTTCCCGACGGGCATGACGTGAAGGTCCGGTGCGCGTCCCAACGCTTGAGCGATCTCGAATGCGGCGGTCTTCTGTCCCTCGATGCGAAAAGGGTTCACCGAGTTCACGAGGGTTACGGGATACCTGTCCGCCAACTCCCTGCTTAGTTCGAGCGCGCGGTCGAAATTCCCTTCGATCTCGAGCACGGTTGCACCATGCACGAGGGCTTGCGCCAACTTTCCCAAAGCCACGTTCCCGCGGGGGATGAGAACGCCACAGGTCAGGCCCCCGCGGGCCGCGTAGGCGGCGGCGGACGCGCTCGTGTTACCCGTCGACGCGCACAAGACTGCGTCCGACCCCTCCTCGAGCGCCTTGGAGATCGCGAGGGTCATACCCCGGTCCTTGAACGAGCCGGTTGGGTTCAGGCCCTCGTACTTGAGCCACACCTCGGCGTCGACCTCATTCGAGAGGCGCTCGGAGAAGATCAAGGGAGTGTCTCCCTCGTCGAGGGTCACCACCGGTGTGGCATCAGAGACCGGTAGGTGGTCGAAGTAGCGCCGGATGATCCCGCGCCGGCCGGCGATGTCGACGGCCACGTCAGGCCTCCGCCGTGCCGACGACTCGAAGACGCGAGTCGATGCTTCTGACGGAATCCAGCGTCTCGAGCTCCGCGAAGGTCTCGTCGTGCCGGCCCTCGGTGCCAACGTGTGTGATGAGCGCCAGCGTCGCTTCCTCGCCGATGCCCTCCTGTCTCACACTCGCGATCGATATCTCGTGAGCGGCGAAGACTCCCGCTACGGCGGCGAGGACGCCGGGTTGGTCCAGCACCGACAGGACCACGTAGTACCGGACGTTCGCCTCGTGCGGCGGTCTCATCTGCGCCTTGTCGCGATAGCAGGTGCATCCCGTTGCTCGACCACCGGTAGCGACGTTGCGAGCGATCTCGACGATGTCGCCGACCACTGCGGATGCCGTGGGACCTCCACCCGCCCCGCGCCCAAGGAACATGAGCTCGCCGGCCTCCGCCCCAACCACGAAGACGGCGTTGAAAACGTCACGGACGGCCGCCAGTGGATGAAGTCGCGGCAGCATGGCCGGGTTAACCCTCGCCGAGACTTGGCCTTCGCTTTCTTCGGCTACGGCGAGCAACTTGATCTCGTAACCGAGCTCGTGCGCTGCCGCGACATCCTCCGGCGTGACCTTGGAGATGCCCTCACGCTCCACGTCGCTAGCGACCACCCGGGCGTTGAAGGCAAGCGAAGCGAGGATCGCCAGCTTGGCTGCTGCGTCATGGCCCTCGATATCCGCCGATGGGTCGAGCTCCGGATAGCCGAGTCGTTCAGCCTCTCCGAGCGCGGCCTCGAACGTCTCGCCGGTCTCAGACATGCGCGTGAGGATGAAGTTCGTCGTGCCGTTGACGATCCCCATGACGCGGGTGACTCGGTCCCCCGCCAACGACTCCTTCATGGGGCGGATGATGGGGATCCCGCCCGCGACCGAGCCCTCGAACAGCAGATCGACCCCCGCCTGTTCAGCAGCGCCCATCACCTTCTCCCCTAGCGTCGAGAGGAGTTCCTTGTTGGCGGTCACGATGTGCTTACCCGACCGCGCAGCTTCGATGATCAGGTCGCGCGCGGGCTCGACCCCCCCGATGGTCTCAACGATGACGTCGATCGTCGGGTCCTTCACCACACTCCACGCGTCGGCGGTCCAAACTTCGTCGGGTAGCTGCACTGTCCGCGGTTTCGACAGGTCGCGTACGGCGACCTTCGCCAGGTCGATCCGGACGCCAGCACGTTCCGACAAGGTCGCGGCCTGCTCGGTGAGCACGCGCGCGGTTGCACCGCCCACGATCCCGCAGCCGAGCAGCCCGACGCGGACGGCGTTGCGCCCGGTTGTCATGGAAGCCGCTCTAAACGCCCGGTGAAGATGAGCGTCACGCGGCCTCCGACCTGCACACGACCCTCGTCAGCTTTCAGGTAGATATGCGATGGCCTGCCCATCTCCACTCCCTGCATCATCTCGATCTCGATCTTGCCGAGCCGGTCCGCGAGGTAGACGCCGAGGGCGGCGGCGCCGGCTCCAGTAGCCGGATCTTCCGGTATCCCGAGTCCGGGGAAGAATCCCCGTGACCGCGCCCGGCCGGATCCTGCGGCGGTGAAGCAGTAGCCTCCTACCGTGCTGATCTCATCGAGCAGATGCCAGCGCGGCCGGCAGCGTTCGAGCACCTCGATGCTTCGCACGGGGATCAGAAGGGCCCGCATCCCCGCGTCCGCGAAGGCCGGCCGCAGGCGGCCGTTCATGCCGAGCTCTGTGGCTTCGAGCCCGATCTCGCCCGACTGCAGCCCGAATGCACGCTCGAGACGTTCGGGGGCGCGAATATCCAGATCTTCGAGGTCCGCTTCGGTGTCACCGTCCCGTTCTAGCCACAACAGATCGTCCATCACCGTGACCGTCGTGGACCCCGCCGGTGAGCGTTGGTTGATGCGGTCGCCGGTCAGCCGACCCAGCCGTCGCAGGACCCATGCCGTGCCGAGCGTCGGATGGCCGGCGAAGGGCAGTTCTTCTTCGGGAGTGAAGATGCGAACGTCGTAAGAATCGTCGCCCACCGAGGTAACGAACGACGTCTCCGACAGGTTCATCTCGCGCGCGATCGCCTGCATTTGTGGCGCCTCCAGGGTTCCCGCTTCGGGGAAGACCGCCAGGGGGTTGCCGCAATAGGTGCTGTCGGCGAAGACATCGACCTGAAGAAACTCCACGTTCACATCCTCTCGGGAGCGCCGACACCCAGAAGCCCCAGCGCATCCGCTAGCACAGCTTTCGTAGCGACACACAGAGCCGCTCGCGCGAGCGACAGCTCCCGGTCCTCGGTGACGACCCTGCAGTCACGATAGAAGGCCGTGAAGACCGCCGCTAGCTCTTCGGCGAATCGAGTGACCTTCTGAGGGGCGTAGGCGTGGGCCGCCTCGGGGACGACCTCCTCGTAGGACGCCAGCTTGCGCATCAGCGAGTCCTCGCTGGGATGCTCCCCCACCCGGTCGAGTGGCGAGGTGGCCGACGGCTCCAGCCCTTCTTCCCGCGCGCGTCGGAGGATCGAGGAGATACGAGCGTGCGCATACTGCACGTAGTACACGGGATTGTCGGGAGCCTGTTCCTTCACTGCATCGAGGTCGAACTCGAGCGGAGCCTCCAAAGAGCGGGTCTGGAAGGTGTAGCGGGCCGCATCCGCCCCCACGTCGTCCACGAGCTCGTCCAGGGTAACGATGTCGCCGGCGCGCTTCGATGACTTCACGGCCTGCCCGGCGCTCGTCAACGTCACATGGCCGCTCAACACGATCCGCACGGAGTCCCGGTCGAGTCCCTGGGCTTCGACCGCGCCGAACAATCGGGCCACGGAGCCGTGGTGATCCGGTCCCCACAGATAGATCAAGCGGTCGAAGCCACGGTTGAATTTGTCGACTACGTAGGCCACGTCACCGGCGAGATAGGTCGGTTCCCCATTCGAGCGCACGAGTACCCGGTCCTTGTCGTCGCCGAACCGCGAGGAACGGAACCAGATGGCCCCTTCCTTCTCGTAGGCGAGTTCAGCATCTTGCAACCGGACGATGGCAGCATCGACTTCGCCGGAGGCATGCAGGCGCGATTCCAGGAACCACACGTCGAAGCTCGTTCCGAAGGACTCAAGCGACGTGCGCATCCGGACAAGGGTTTCGTCGAGCGCCAGATCCTTGATCGTCGCGCGACGATCCCCATCGGGAAGCGAGACGAGACGATCCCCGATCTTGTCGGCGATCGCTCTGGCGAAGTCCGCCACGTAGTCGCCTTGATACCCCTCCTCCGGTAGCTCCGCATCGACGCCGAAACGCTGAAGGTAACGAGCCAGCACCGACGCCGCGAAGAGCTCCATCTGTCGCCCGGCATCGTTGACGTAGAACTCGCGGGTGACGTCATGGCCACACGCCTCGAGCAGGTTCGCCATCGAGTCACCCACCGCTGCGTGCCGGCCGCTCACCACGTTGATGGGGCCGGTCGGGTTGGCCGAGACGTATTCCACGTTGATCCTGGTTCCGTTCCCTTCGGTAGTGCGCCCGAACCCGGGTTGCTGAGCTCGACGAACGACATCGTGCAGCCACGCCGGGGACAGACGGAAATTGAGGAAGCCGGGTCCCGCGACCTCCACGGACTCGATCAGATCCGAGGGCGGGATCCGCTCGACGAGGGCTTGGGCGATCGACCGAGGGTTGTCCCCCGACCCCTTCGCCGCAGTCAGGGCCACGTTCGTCGACCAGTCGCCGTGCTCGCGTCGCTTGGGTCGCTCGAACGCGATCGTCTGCGTCGTGCCTTGGGGAAGGGTTCCGTCGCGTACGGCTGCGTCGAGGGCCGAACGCATCAGGTCGGAAAGCTGTTCAGTGACCATGGCTAAGCCTAATCAGCTAAGAGCCGTTCCACCACATCCAGCAGATCGCTTGGGTCGAATGGCTTGGTGAGGTAGTCGGCGACCCCCTGCTCCCTACCCTGCTCGATGTCCGACGCCTGGGCCTTCGCCGAGAGGAACACAACGGGGATGTGCTTGGTGCCATCGTTCGACTTCAGAGCCTGGACCGTCTGATACCCGTCCATGCGCGGCATCATGATGTCCAGGATGATCAGGTCCGGGAGCTGCGCCTGGGCAACCTCGTAGGCCTCTTCGCCGTGATTCGCGAGCAGGACGTCGTAGCCCTCCAGCTCGAGGTTGACCTGCAGGAGCCGCAAGATAACCGGGTCGTCGTCGCACACGAGGATGCGCTTTTCACTGGGGGCCATAGGTGCCAGATGGTACCCGTAACTATCGGCCCCACCGAGGTTTCAACCGGTCTCGGCCTGTTACTAAACCCCACTGACGGGTCGCGATGATGCTCTAGGGTGACGCGCTGGGCCCCCGTAGCTCAGGGGATAGAGCACACGCCTCCGGAGCGTGGGGCGCAGGTTCGAATCCTGCCGGGGGCACGCACAAAAGGGGTGCGCGGCCCATCAGGATGCGTTCGCTCGGGAACCAACGTCACCCTGATGGTTAGCTCACGCTTGGTCGGGTCGTAGCTCGCCTCGAAGTTGAGAGCCGCGAGCAGGTCCCGGAACTCGTTGTCGCTCACGAGTTCCCGATCCACTTCCAGAAGCGGCAGAGCGGCGTCGAGAGCCTCCGCCGACTCCGGGTCGGGGATTGGGCAGTCTCCTCCTCCGCGGCCTCCAACACCCGCTGCTTCTTCCCCTGATTCGAAGATGCCCAAGTGGCCATTGACGCTCGGGAGCGCGCTTACCGGCTGTTCCGGGAACGCGCCGACGCGGAGGGAGCCGCACGGACGGCTGCAAGTGTCGCCAACGACCTTCTGGCGTTCCGAGTTGACCCCGCCGTTGCTGCCGGAAGGCTACAGCGGGCTTGCCGCGGGCTCGAAGACCGGCCCGGCTCGCCCGAAATAGCTTGGCTCGACATAGTCGAGGTGGGCAGTCCGGCCACCGCGCGGTGGTCAAGGCTACCGATGGCATGATTGGGTCATGAGCGACCGCGAGGAGTTCCTCACCTGGGTTCGGTCGGTTCTCTGTGATGCAGAGGTGGCCATTCACAATGGTGACGCCGGACCGCGCCGTGCCATCTGGTCCCGCAACGACCCGGTGACCGTGCTCGGCGCCTGGAAGAACGCGAGCGGGCAGCAGGAGCTCGACGAGCTCTTCGCTCACCTCGCTG
>JACCXF010000209.1 GCA_013697295.1 Actinomycetota bacterium
ATCTGGAGTCCGCTGTCGAGGAACTTCGCGACATCGTCTTCCTTGCCTGGCTTAGCCTCCAGGCGTACGAGCAACCCAACGTTGACCATGACCTCATCCCTTCCGACAGTCTGCGAGCGCCACCCGAGTAACTTTAGCGCTCCCATCCACACGAACTCGCCGACTGGTGCGGGCTTCGCCTGGGCCCTGATGACCCCGGGAGCTCGGCCGCCTCGACCTGAGGGCACGGTGCTAGATTTGTCAAAGGTCTAGACCACTAGGGGAGCGGTGTCCGACTCATTCATGGCGGCCGAGATGGCCGAGCAGCCCGATGTGCTGGCTCGACTCGCCGGTCGCGCGGGCGAGATCGAGGCGGCTGTGCGGGGCGTCACCCCGGGAGCGCTGGCAGGGATCATCCTCGTCGCGCGGGGATCGTCGGACTATGCCGCGATCTACGGCCGCTATGCGATAGAGATCGCGTCGCGCCGGCCGGTCGCGCTGGCGGCTCCAAGCATCCAAACGCTTTACCAGTCGCCCACGGACCTCACGGACTGGCTGGCCATCGCGGTGAGTCAGTCCGGTAGAACCCCCGAGATCGTCACGATGACGGAGAAGATGCGGGCCGCCGGTGCGCGCTCTATCGCGGTCACCAACACACCCGAAAGCCCACTCGCCGCAGTGGCGGACGTCACGATCGATCTGGCGGCCGGCGAAGAGAAGGCCGTACCGGCTACGAAGACCTTCAGCGCCTCCCTGCTCGCGTTCGCGCTCATCGCTCAGGCCCTCGGTCCGGGAGAGCTGCGCGATCGCATGGGCGGGGCGAGCGGTTGGGTCCAGTGGGTGCTCGACGATCCGGGTTCTGCAGAGCGGGTCGCCACCGAGCTCCACTACGCCGAGGGGCTAATAGCGGTCGGCCGGGGCTACATGTTCTCCGTCGCGCTGGAGGCCGCGCTCAAGCTCAAGGAAACAACTTCGATACTGGCCGAGGGCTACTCGGCTGCGGACCTGCGACACGGTCCCATCGCGGTCGTCGAGCGAGATTTCCCGGTGCTCACCTTCAACGTGCCCGGACCCGCGGCGCCCGACATGGACGAACTCATCGCGTGGCTGAGATCGGAGCCGAAAGCTCACGTGATGCAGGCTCACGCCGGCGACGGCGCGGATCTTCCCCTTCCGCCGGACTGCCCCGAGGCGCTCGCCCCGATCCCAGCGGCGGTGCGAGCCCAACAGGTTGCACTGCAACTTGCCCTGCGCAAAGGACTCGACCCCGACAAGCCTGAGGGCTTGAGTAAAGTCACCGCCACCACGTAAGGAGCGCTTCATGCCCGAACAAGAGGTCACTCTCGATAACGAGGTCGGACTGCACGCGCGGCCGGCCGCCGTCTTCGCCAAGAAGGCCGCTTCTTTCGACTGCGACATCAAGCTTGTGAAAGATGGCAACGAGGCCAATGCGAAGTCGATCATGTCCGTGCTGAAGCTCGACGTGACCAAGGGCGATGCCGTCACCATCAGGGCGGAAGGGGATGGCGCCGAGGAGGCTCTGAGCGATCTCGTGGAGCTCGTCGGATCATTGTGAGGACGCTGCAAGGCACGCCAGGTTCACCGGGCGTCGCGGTCGCTCCCGCATGGATCTTCTCTCGTGCTGCGCTCGACCTGCCAGAAGAACCCGTCGAAGATCCGGATGCCGAGGTCGAGCGACTTCGGGACTCTGCCGAGCAGGTGGCGGCCGATCTCGATGCGAGAGCGGCGAAGGCTGAAGGCGAGCTCGCCGAGGTTCTCGAGGCCCAGGCCATGATGGCGCGCGATCCCGAGATGATCGACGTTGCTGCCGAAGCCGTGCGCAAGGAGCGAACGCCGGCAGCGCGCGCCGTCGTCGACGCGGGCGAGACCTACGCCGAGGCGTTGCAGTCGTCCGAGAGTGAGTACATGGCGGCCCGGGCGAGCGACGTGCGCGACGTTTGCGCGCGTATCGCTCGACGGCTAGTGGGGGCAGACGACACGTTTTCTCAGATGTCTCAACGGTCCGTGGTTGTGGCTGACGAGTTGCCTCCGGCCGATGTAGGCGAGCTCAACAGAGATCTGGTGGCGGGCATCGCGACGGCTCAGGGCAGCCGCACCAGTCACACCGCGATCGTGGCCCGCGCACTCGGCATCCCCGCGGTCGTGGGACTGGGCGAGGTCGAAGTGGATCCGACCGACGAGATCGCCGTCGATGGAGATTCGGGGCAAATCTTCGTGCAACCCGACGAGAAGACCCGCTCCGAGATCGAGGGCCGGGCCGCCCGCGCCGAAGATCGCCGTCGACACCTGATCGAGCGCGCAGCTTCGCTCGAGGGAGACACTCGAACCCGCGACGGCCATCGGATCGAGGTCGCCGTCAACGTTGCGACGGAGGTCGAGCTGAAGGCCGGGCTCGAGGCCGGGGCAGAGGGAGTCGGTCTGTTTCGGACCGAGCTCTTGTATCTCGACCGGACGAACGCTCCCTCGCGCGCCGAGCAGAGCGAGGCCGTGCGCTCCCTTCTCGGCCTGCTGGATGGCAAGCGCTTGGTGATCCGGACCTTCGACTTCGGCGCCGACAAACCGGTGCCCTTTCTGAACCTGCCCTCCGAGGAGAACCCCGCCATGGGCGTGCGCGGGGTGAGACTCGCGCGCGACCAACCCGAGTTGCTCGACGATCAACTAGCCGCCATCGCAGACGCGGCGTCGAGCGGCGACCGGATCGCCATCATGGCTCCGATGGTGGCGACGGCTGAGGAGGCTCGGTGGTTCGTCGAGCGCGTCGAGCGCGCCGAGATGGAAGCCGAGGTGGGGGTCATGCTCGAGGTGCCGGCCGCGATCTTCATGGCTGAGGAGATAGCGGAGGTGTGCGACTTCCTCTCGATCGGTACTAACGATCTGACCCAGTATCTGTTCGCGGCCGACCGGCAGAACGGCCGCCTCGGTTCCTTTCAGGACCACTTTGCACCGGCTCTGTTGCGCGCTGTAAAGACCGTTTGTGATGCAGCGGATGGCCGCGCCTGGGTGGGAGTGTGCGGGGAAGCGGCCGCCGACCCGCTTTGGGCGATGGTCGCGGCCGGCCTCGGCGTCGAAGAGCTCTCCATGGGCCCGGAAGCGGTCCTCGAGATGCGTGTGTCTTTGTCCGAGTCCACGATGCACGGCTGCCGGGCGGCTGCCGACGCGGCCCTTCAAGCCTCCGACGCGGGTGGCGCGCGTCGCGCCGCGGAGGACGCGCTCGGATGACGCGGTTGCTCGACCTCTTCGGCACCGAGCTCTCTACCTTGCGGGGCGAGGACCTCGTCCGTGCCATCAGGATGTCCGAAGGTCGCACAACCCTCGCGGAGATCGTTGCACCTCGACCCCAGGTCGCGCCGCCGGCATCCAACCTCGAATTAGTAGCGGCCTTCGGCGCCGATCTGGTGTGTTTGAACATGGTCAACCCGGAGGCCGTCCAGGTGACCGGCCTCGATGGCAAAGGCTTCTACAGGCTGAGCGAGTTGATCGGGCGACCCGTCGGACTCAACCTCGAGCCGGACATGTCTCCCGTCCCTCCCGAGTATCGCGCCACCGGAGACAACGCACGGGCGGCGCAAGATGCCGGGGCGTCGTTCGTTTGCATCACGGCCAACCCGGGCAGGGGGGCGACCATGGCCCACCTGGCAACCGCAACGAAGACGTTTCGAACGGCGGCCCCCGAGGTGGTGACCTTCGCGGGCAAGATGCACGCCGCGGGAGGCGAGGAGATCATCGATGCTGCAGCTGTGCGACCGCTTCTGGATGCCGGCGCCCAGGGTCTTCTGGTTCCCGTGCCCGGCACGGTCCCGGGTGTGACCGAAGCCGGCGGCCAAGAGATGGTCCGCGCCGCCCACGACCATGACGCGTTGGCGGTCGGTACCATCGGCACCTCTCAAGAAGGAGCGGACCCGGGCACCGTCCGCACGCTTGCACTCGCAGCCAAGAGGATCGGTGTGGATATTCATCACATCGGCGACTCATGGATCTCGGGTGTGGCGTCCCCGGAAAACATCTACGCGTACTCTGTGGCCGTACGGGGAGTCCGTCATACGTGGTCGAGGATGGCCGTGGGGGCGCGAGCCTCGCGGAGAGAAGGAGAGTGGGGATGAGCTTTCAGGAAAAGGCAGAACAGGTGCTTGCGGCTCTCGGAGGCGGGGACAACATCAAGAGCATGGAGCCTTGCATCACTCGGATACGAGTGGAGTTGCACGACAAGTCCAAGCTCGACGAGCCGGCTTTGAAGAAGGCCGGCGCTCACGGCGTGATGAAGATAGGCAGCGCGATCCAGGTGGTCATGGGGACTCAGAGCGACAACATCGAGGCGGAGATGCGACGGGTCATGGAGGGCAAGTGACCGACGTCATGAGCCCGTTGACGGGAACCGTGGTGTCCCTCGATGAGGTACAGGACGAGGTCTTCTCCGAGCGCGTTATGGGTGACGGCGCGGCTGTGCGACCGACCGACGGAGAAGTGGTTGCGCCCATGAAAGGGCGCATCGAAAAACTCTTCGAAGGCGGCCACGGGTTCGCCGTGGAGAACGAGGCGGGCCTGCAGGTGCTCGTGCACCTCGGGATCGACACGGTTCACCAGAAGGGCGAAGGTTTCTCCATCCACGCGACCGAGGGGGATGAGGTCGAACCCGGCGATCGCATCGTGACGGTCGACCTCGACGCATTGACGAACAAGGGGATCGACATGATCTCGCCG
>JACCXF010000243.1 GCA_013697295.1 Actinomycetota bacterium
GCCACTCGGCGCGATGCGATCGCCAGCAATTCCTTGCGTTCGGCGAGATACGCGGCGAAGAAGATGACCAAACAAAGCTTCGCGAGCTCGCCGGGTTGGAACGAGAGAGGCCCCGCCCGCACCCACAAGCGCGCCCCGTTGATGGTGGCTCCGATGCCCGGGGCCAGCGGAAGCAGTAGCAGCCCGACGCCGACGAACCCCAGGATGTACTTGGAACGAGCGAGCATCCTGAAGTCGCGCACCATGGCGAGCGTTGCAACGAAGAGGGCCACGCCCAGGATCGTCCACGTAAGTTGGCTCGGCCCGTACTGACTCGCGTCGAGTCGGTAGACCGCGGACAGCCCGAGGATGTTGAGGACGGCGGTCAGTGGAAGGATCATGTGATCCCCTTGCTTCGCCAGCTTGCGCATCGCGATGTGAGCCGCTACGTACACGACACTGAGGACGACCAGATAAGGCGCGATCTCGACCACATCCTCGGAGTCGCGCGCCAGAGCCACCAGCGCCATCGCTCCCGCCCCCACTATGAGGGCCAGGATCAATAGGGATAGCTCGATGTTGCGTCTCGCCGTAGCTTGCATCAGTTGTTGTTCTTCTTAGAGTCTCTGGTGCGGTTCTGTTCCACGAACTCGTGCGACATCTGTTCCAGATTCGCCAGCGTGCTCTGGGCCTCTTCGAGGCTCGCGGTCTTGATCCCGGTTCTGAGGTCATCCCGCTTGAACTCCGGCAGATCCTCGAGAGCGATCGATGACGTCTCTTCGACCTCGCGCAGCTCCAGGCCTGCGATGTCGTCCGGGATGCCGCTAAAGATGGCGACCTCGCCCGACGTCGCAAGCCCGACGTACCACGAATTGCTCAACGTGTAGCGGGCGGCCGCGTATGCGCCCCCCGCGAGAAGGAGCAGGACGAGGAGGGCGACCACGAGTTTCCCCACCCAGCGCCGGCGAGGGCGCTCTGGCTCGGGCTCTTCATCTCGTTCGCGCATCGGAGTCGGCGGCGGCGGGCGGGCGCTCTCCTCAGCCTGGTCATTCACACCTTGGCCGCTGCCCTCGTCCTCGGCGGGTTCGGCTGCCGGGACGATGCGACGAGCGGCTCCGGATGCTTTTTCGAAATCGATGACGACGACGGTGATGTTGTCATCGCCCCCCGCTTCATTCGCCACCTCGATCAGCCGATCGGCGGCGCGCTGGGGATCGGATTCAGAGGCCAGAACGCTCTCGATCGGACGGTCATCGACCATGGACGAAAGACCGTCGGAGCAGATGAGGAGCCGGTCTCCCTCGCTGAGTTCTACGGTCTCGAGGTCGACCTGCACGTCCTCGTCAACCCCGAGAGCCCGGGTGATGATGCTCCGTTGCGGGTGGTGTTGTGCTTCCTCGAGGCTAAGCCGGCCCTCCTGAACCATGCGTCCAACTAGGGTGTGATCCTCCGTCAGCTGCTCGAGGTGCCCTTCCCGAAGGCGGTACGCGCGCGAATCGCCGACGTGGGCTATGTGCACGCGGCTCTCGTCTACCAGCACGAGCGTGCACGTCGTCCCCATCCCTCGAAGCGCCGGGTCTGACTGCGCTTTGTCCCAGATCGCCGCGTTGGCGTCCGAGATGATCTTCGACAGCGTGCCGGGGTTCTCGGACGAGGCATCGCCGGATTCATCCTGGATGACCTTTACGGCCGTGGAAGAAGCGACGTCGCCGGCGATATGTCCGCCCATGCCATCGGCAACCACGAAGAGAGGATCGGCGATGAGGTAAGAGTCCTCGTTCGCTTCGCGCACGCGACCAACGTCGCTCTTGGCTCCGTAGGCAACGTTCATCGGCGGAGCTCCAACACGGTCTTGCCGATCTTGACCTGGTCGCCCCGGTGAAGCTCGGTTGTCCCGGTGATACGCCGCCGGTTCAGATACGTGCCATTGGTCGAACCGAGGTCCTCGAGCATCACGGTCCCATCGCGCGGATAGATGCGTGCGTGCATCTGCGAGACGTACGTGTCATCGAGGACGATGTGGCACTTGTCGGCGCGCCCGATGATGAGCTCGTCGCCCAACTCGAAACTCTTGCCCTTCGACGACGTTCCCTCAACGATCGCCACCTTCCGCGCGGCCTTTCCCTTTCGAGACGCAGGGCGCGCGGGAGCGGGGGCTTGTGACCGACGCCCCGAGGGTCGCCTGCCGGTAGGTTGGGGGCGTAGCTCGACGTACACGGCTTTCACGGCCCGGGCGATAAAGATGTAAAGCATCACGAGGAAGACGTACTTGAGTAGTTCGAGAACGAGTTGCGGCATATCAAGCGCCCCCGGAAGCGGACGACTTGAACATCAACTCGCTGGTCCCGAAAGTGATCTTGTCGCCGTCGTTCAATTGGTGTTCCTTTGCCAGCTTCCCGTTGACCAGCGTGCCGTTAGTGGAGCCCAAGTCGGCGACGGTCCACCGGCCCCCGTCGTTCCTAAGCTCCGCGTGGCGTCGGCTCACGTTGGAATCCGACAACACGATGTCGTTTGTCGACATCCGCCCGACGCTGACCGGCGCCTTCGTGATCGAGATGCGGTCCTTAGCCTCGCCCCGCTCGTCGAGGACCACCAGCTCCGCTTTCCGCTCGTTCGCCATGCCCAGGCGATCGGCGGTGAGGGACGAGACGGCTCGAGTTGCGGAGAGGTCCTGCTGGTTCGGCTCGCGCGTGGAGGCACGAGGCATCTGCTGGTTCGAATCCGCCGCCAGCGACGCCTCAACGTTGAACTGGCCCTTGCCCATCCTCTCGACCTCCTGGAAGGAGATGCGCGGAAGGCCCATCAGGTTCCAACGGTTCGTCTTCGCCTGATCGATGATGAGCTCGGAGAATTCCCTGGTCAGGCCCGCTTCCATGGGGCCGAAGCGCACGTAGTCCTCGGCTCCCATCGACACGCGGAACTCGTTGGGGGCATAGATCTTGTTCACTGAGACGGTTCGGCCCTCCTCCATCTCGCGCAGGATCCGCTTGCCTATCTCGACGGGCTGCAGGCCGGAGCGGAAAACCCGCGCGAAGAAACCTTCCACCATGCCCTCCAGGCGCTTCTCGACGTCGCGCGCGACTCCCATAGGCCAGGATTATGCCTTCCCTAGCATCCCTCACCCGAATCCGCGGCGCCGGTGGGCTTTTGCCCCTGCTAGCCTTTTCGTAACCCGGCCCCGTGGGGCCGCATCCCTCATGGGCGAGTGGTGGAACGGCAGACACGCTGGCTTCAGGAGCCAGTGCGCGAAAGCGTGTGGGGGTTCAAATCCCCCCTCGCCCACTCTCTAAAAACGGGTGGGTCGTTGTGTTCGGGAGACAAGCGGCGGGCACCAGCCAGGCGGGTCGCCCCACCACCCGAACCGGATCCCGCTAGCCATATGCATCTAGGGCACAGCCGTCAAGGTGAGGTGCACAGCCCGTGGCCGCCGGATCGTTCACTTCAAAGGGTTTTCATAGTCCCGGTCCCTTTAGGCCGCATTCCCCGCCGCAGCGTGGAAAGGCTGCTCGATGAGGACGGCACAAGTGGGCCCCGGGCAGGGTTACTTTGCAAGCGGTTTGCTAACGGACGGTTTGCAACTAGACGACGAGGGTAAACGCACACCCAGCATCGGTATT
>JACCXF010000285.1 GCA_013697295.1 Actinomycetota bacterium
GCGGTATACCCGGGTATCAGGCCGCCCGCCTCGCCTTGAGAGATGAGAAGAGGGCGAGGTTCAGCCGCCGCAAGTGATCCCGTCACAGCCATCCCCGGCTGGAAGCGCCGGGGATGTGGTCCCCATGCTTGAGGCGCGGTCCGTGGCCGTGGTTGGAGCCAGCGCGCGCCCCGATTCGTTCGGCGAGCAGATGATCCACGAGCTGGTGCGAGGTGGCTACGACGGGAGCATCTTCCCCGTTAATCCCCGCTACGAAGACGTCGGGGGCCTGACCTGTGTGCCGTCGCTGAAGGAGGTTCCGGCCGGAGTCGAACTGGCGATCTTGGGCGTGCCCAACCCGAAGCTGGAAGAGCAGTTGTCACTGGTCGGATCCCTGGGCATCCCCGCCGCCGTGATCTTCGCGAGCTGCTACGAGGAAACCCCACCGGGAGAGACTCCCCTGGCCCAGCGACTGACCGACATCGCGTGGAACGCAGGCATGTCTGTGTGCGGGGGCAACTGCATGGGCTTCTTGAACCTCGAACGAGGGTTGCGAGCGTGCGGATACGTCATGCCTGGTGACATGGGGCCCGGACACATCACGTTCATCAGTCATTCGGGTTCGGCCTTCGCGGCGTTCGCTTACAACGACCGGAGGTTGCGGTTCAACCTGCTCGTATCTTCTGGTCAGGAGTTCGTGACGACCACCGCTGACTACCTCTCATACGCGTTGCGTCTCGAGTCGACGCGCGTCGTGGGGATGTTCCTGGAAAGCGTGCGCGATCCAGCACCCTTCAGAGCCGCTCTCGCCGACGCTGCGGAACGGAGCATCCCGGTTGTTGTGCTGAAGGTCGGACGGGATCCCACCGCGCGCGCTCTCGTTGCAGCTCATTCCGGCGCGCTCGCAGGCGATGACGCTGCCTACGAAGCACTGTTCGAAGCGTACGGAGTCATGCGAGTCTCCTCTCTGGGCGAGATGGCCGACGTGATGGAGCTGTGCGCTCCCGGTCGACGCGCCGCCGCCGGAGGGTTGGCTTCGATCCATGACTCCGGAGGGGAGCGTGCGCACTTAGTCGATGCGGGGGCCGAGGTGGGCGTGCGGTTCGCCGACATCGCAGACGAGACCAAGGGGCGCCTCGAGGCTGTGCTCGAGGAGGGCCTCCCCGCCGTGAACCCACTCGACGCCTGGGGAACCGGCAACGACTACGAGCCCATCTATTCGGAGTGCATCGATGCGTTGATGGCCGACCCCAACACCGCGGCGACCACGTTGTGCGTCGACCTCACCACCGAGATGTATCCCGAAGGTGGCTACGTGCGCGTCGCGAAGGAAGCTTGGGCGACGTCAACCAAACCGTTCGCTGTCCTGTCGAACCTTCCGAGCGCGATCGAGCCGCGCGATGCGCTGTCTATCCGTGAGGCCGGAATCCCTATCCTCGAGGGCACCCACAGTGGATTGCGCGCTTTCCGTCACCTATTCGAGTACAGGGATCGTTTGCCCCCCCCGGGATCCACGGCGACAACGCCGGATCAGGCTCGAGCGACTCGTTGGGGCCACAGACTGCGTGCGAACGGCTCCCTGGATGAGGTCGAGACGCTGGCGCTGCTCGCCGACTACGGGGTACCGGCGGTCGAATCGATCGTGGTCTCCGATGTCGGTTCCGCGGTGACGGCGGCGAGCCGGATCGGCGGCGCGGTCGCACTGAAGACGGCGGCCGAGGGCATCGGCCACAAGTCCGATGTGGGCGGTGTCTCTCTAGGGCTGCTGGGCGAGGCCGCGGTTACTCGAGCCTACGAAGACATCTCCGGGCGCTTGGGCGAACGCGTCATCGTCTCGGCAATGGCCACCACAGGGACCGAGATGGCCCTGGGGATCGTGCATGACGATCAGTTCGGCCCCATGGTCATGGTCGCGGCCGGCGGCATCCTTATCGAGCTGCTCGGCGATCGTCGCTTCGCGCTTCCGCCCATCTCCGAGGAGCGCGCGTTGAAGATGGTGGATTCCCTGCGGTCTCGCCCGCTGCTCGAGGGGCTGAGAGGCGCACCGCACGTCGGCGTGGGGGCACTCGTGGGCGCCGTAACCGCCATGTCCCAGCTGGCGGTAGAGCTTGGTGACTACATCGACGCGCTGGACGTGAACCCGATCATCGTTGGGCTGCAGCAGGCCGTTGCCGTGGACGCCCTACTCGTTCCCCGGGCGGATCAGTCGGGCCAGCCGGTGTAGACGCCTGATCCCCGTTTCTTTAGCTCGTTGCCGATGATCACGCGCTGGATCTCGGAGGTCCCCTCCCATATCCGGTCGACTCGCAGCTCGCGCCAGAGTCTTTCGACCGGCTGCTCGCGCATGTAACCTCGCCCACCGAAAACCTGCACCGCACGGTCCACCGCGCGTCCGGCCATCTCCGAGCATTGCAGCTTCGCAGCGGCCGCCTCAGCGTGCATCTGCTTGCGGTCCAGCTCGACTGCGACCTGTTGCCCGATCCGGTAGAGAAGTGACTTCGCCGCCATGATCTCGGCGGCGGTGTCGGCGAGCATGAACTCGATCCCCTGGTAATCGACGATCGCTCGGCCGAAAGCACGCCTGCCCGATGCGAAATCCAATGCGAGGTCCAGCGCACGAGCGGCAGCGCCGACGGTTCGCGCTGCGATCATCAGTCGCTCTTCGACGAACCAATCCCTGGTGAGGTCATCACCGCGCCCAACCTCGGCGAGAACGTTGTCCAGCGGGACGCGCACGTCATCGAACGCGAAGATCGGATGTTCGTATACGAACGTGTGCATGTACTTGGGAGTGCGGACTTTCGTCACCCCGGGCAGGTCCTTGTCCACGAAGAACACGGTGGCCTGCGCCGGATCTCCATCCACCAGCGCGTGGACGAGGAAGAAGTCGGCGATGTCTCCAGCCGTAACGTGCCACTTCTCGCCGTGGATCACCCATCCGTCTCCATCCCTCGTCGCGGTCGTCTCGATCATCGAGGTGTCGGAACCGGCACCTTCCTCCGTGATCGCGTAGGCGTCGCGCCGCTCGCCTCTGCATGCAGGGCGCAGGTATCGATCCTTCAGGGCCTCGCTCGCTTGGCGCATTGGGAGGGAGGGCCGCCAGACCAGGTCCCAGAGCGCGCCGGTTGCCTTGCCCATCTCCTCTTGGATGAGGATCTGCTGGAACAGACTGAGGGCACGCCCTCCGTCCTCTTGTGCATGGTTGATCGCGTCGAAACCGTGCTCGATGACGGCGGCTTTGACCGTCTTCGTTGCCTGAGGGCTCAGTCCGTCGTTCATCTCGCATTCGAGCTCGAGCGGGAACAGATACTGCTCGGTGAACTCGCGGGCGCGCCTCTGCAGCTCCGCATCGGCCTTGTCCAGAGTGATATCCATCGAGGCGTTGTTCTCCAATCCGGCAGCGTTGGGATGACGAGTTTAGACACCGGGCCGTTGCCGGGGCCAGACCGCCCGGATAGGTTGACGGCTCTTTCAGGGCGAAGAGAGGACTGTCGATGAGCGGTCGCACCTACGACGTCGTTCTGGTCGGCGGCGGGCACAACGGTCTGGCTTGCGCGTCCTACCTCGCCCGTGGGGGCCTGGACGTCATCGTCCTTGAGCAGCGTTCCATGCCGGGGGGTGCGGCGGCAACCGAGCAGCCGTGGCCCGGCTACAGCATCTCGACGGCTTCCTACGTCGTGAGCCTCATGCCCGAGAAGATCGTCACCGACCTCGAACTGCGACGCCACGGGTACAAGGTCTCGGTTCTCGAGCCTGACTACTACGTCCCCTATGCGGACGGCACCTCGATGACCCTGTGGGGCGACTCGCAGCGGACGCATGCCGAGATATCCAAGTTCTCCAAAGCGGATGCGGATGCGTATGTTGAGTTCGACAAGTACCTGACGCACCTTGGCGGACTCGTCCACGACCTGCTTTACGTCATCCCCCCGAACCTTGGCGTCATGGATATCCCGAAGTGGCTGTCTCTGGGTGGCAAGGTTCGGAAGTGGTCCGGGCGCGATGCGGCCGAGGTAGTCCGGTTGTTCACCGTGAGTGCGGCCGACTTCCTGGACGAGTGGTTCGAGAACGATCGGGTGAAAGGTGCGCTTGCGACCCAGGCGATCATCGGCGCGTGGTGCGGACCCATGAGTCCGTGCAGCGCCTACGTGCTGCTGCACCACTGGATGGGATCCGTCGAGGGCCACGAGGGCGCCTGGGGTTGGGTCCACGGAGGCATGGGCGCGGTCGGCCAAGTCATGGCCGATTCGGCGAAAGCGGCGGGGGCCGAGATCCGGCTCGACGCGTCGGTCAAGCGGATCGACATCCGCAACGGGCGAGCCCACGGCGTCGAGCTCGAGGACGGCACGACCGTGTCGGGACGCCGCATCATCTCCAGCGCCCACCCGGTCACGACGTACAAGGACCTGGTCGGCGACGCGCATCTCCCAGATCAGGTCGTTCGGGATATCAACCGCTTCCAGAGTCGGTCGGGTTCCGTGAAGGTCAACCTCGGGCTGTCTGAGTTGCCGAAGCCGAAAGCGTGGGACGGCTCGATGCCCGGCGACCCCCACACGGGGATCATGTCGATCTCTCCATCCGTCGATTACCTCGAGCGCGCATGGGACGACGCGAAGTACGGGCGCATGTCGGAGCATCCGTACGTCGAGTGCGTGTTCCCGACCGTGTTCGAGCCGGATCTCGCTCCCGAGGGGAAGCACATCGCGTTGTGCTTCACGCAGTTCGGTCCGTTCGAGCTCGCCGAGGGCTCGTGGGATGACGGTGGGCGCGACGAGTACGCGCGTCGCGTCATCTCAGCCTTGAACGACGCTTCGCCCAACTTCGAGGCGGCCGTCGAGCACGTCGAGGTCCTTACCCCCAAAGACATCGAGGATCGCTTCGGTCTCCTCGGGGGCAACATCTTCCAGGGAGACATGAACCCCGAGCAGATGTTCTCGTTCCGCCCGATCCCCGGATACGCGGATTACCGGACGCCGGTAGCGGGCCTCTACATGTGCGGATCCGGCACCCACCCGGGCGGGGGCGTCATGGCCGTCCCCGGCTACAACGCCTCGAGGGTCGTTTTGCGTGACGTCCGCCGCGACAAACTCACTCGCCGCAACCGCTCCTAGGAACAAAAGAGGAACGTCCGGCGTCCAAGGGGCTGTCGACGAAGCCAGGAGGAGCGGTGGAGAAGGTGGCGAAGAGGCTCGCGGCTGTTGCGATCGTCGTCGCGGTGGTCGTGGTCGGCGGAGGGAGTGAGGAGCGGCGGGCGTCCGCCGCAACTTCGATCGTTCCGGACCACGCCGGATTCCAGTTTGCCGAGCCGGCGGAGATAGGGCGATGGACCGTCGATGTATCCCTGAGTCGCTCCCGCTTGGCCCCGCTGCAGCTCTCGACCGGTTCGGTACGCCGCGCGCCGTCGAGCTCGTCCCATCCCTGGATCCAGCACAGCGTGAAGATCACGAACCTGAACGACGAGCGCAAGGTGCACCACGGCGACACGAGGACATCCAAGTACCTGGACGGCCCGGCCGAACGGGCCCTTCTGGGAGCCGACGAAGGCTGCGGATACGGGTACCCGGAGGGCCAGCAAGGGATCGACGTCGGCGTGTGCACCTTCGTCGTGGCGCACAAATTCACAGGGTGAACGTTGGTCCCGGTTTGAGGGGGCAAAAGTGCAGGTAGATGGGCTTTTCGTGTTTGTGATAACGCTCACAAGCTCGTAGGATTGGCGACTATGCGTAACCGACCGATCCCCGAGGCCACCGTCGCCCGGCTCCCGATCTACCTGCGGTCCCTCCTGGAC
>JACCXF010000318.1 GCA_013697295.1 Actinomycetota bacterium
CTTTCATGCAGGGCAAGTTGAAGATCTCGGGGAACATGATGAAGCTCATGCAGCTTCAGAACGTGTTCAACGCGATGCCGAAGGCGGCCGCCGGAGTCGAGGTCGAGTACTGAGATCCCTGTAGGGATACAAAGGCCTCCTCCCGGGGGCCTTGGTCTTTCTCGAGGTCAGTTGTGCAGCACGACGGCGCGGACCCGGGCGGTTCCGGCACGGACGAAACGGAGTTTCTTCGCCGCACCGCGAGAGAGGTCCAGGATGAAATCGTCATCTCCGAAAGGCCCGCGATCCTTGACGGTCACGGTCACGCGCCGCCCGTTCCTGACGTTCTTCACACGGAGGCGGGTGCCGCAGGGAAGGGTGCGGTGCGCGGCAACCATCTTGTCGTGCTGGTACCTGCCGCCGCAGGCCATCGTCTGTCCGACGTACTGGCTGGAGTAGTAGTAGGCCCTGCCTCGCAGCACACGGTGATGTGCGAGGGCTGCCGACGCGACGGTGAGCGCGAGGACCAGGCCCATCACGATCCCAATACGCCTGATACGCCACACCTCCAGAGAGTCGCCGCAAACAAAAGGAGCCCCCAGCAGGCTCCGGCTCGTGACCCTAGTTACCCGCCTGGGGATCCGTCAAACGGGACTTTTCGCGCTCTCTGAGGGAGTCATAGAGGGTCGAGCCATGGTCTCGGGCGTCCGGAGGACCAACAGGAGAGCGGCGAGGATCGGAAGCGCCGCGATGGCGAACGAGCCTCTGAACCCGAAGGCATTCGTCGTGATCCCGGCGATGATCGGCCCCAGAGCGAACCCGAGGTCGCCGGAGAACCTGAAGATGCCCACCGCCGTCCCCGAGTTCCCCTCGGGCGTCACGTCCGAGAGCATCGCTCCAGGCGGCACTCCGGCGAAGCCTGAGAAGATCCCCAGAACGGCCATCGCGACCGCCATCGCCCACACGGTAGTGACCCAGCCGGCCACGGCGATCGTGACGGCGAGGCCGACCAATGCGGGCACCATGACCGCTTTCCGGCCCCGGCTATCCGCCAGGCTGCCGGCCGGGTAGAGGACGGCGAACTCCGTGGCGAGCGCGACCCCGAAGACGGCTCCGATCCCCAGGGTGGACATCCCGACCGCGTCCTTGCCGATCAGCGGTACCAGAGTGTCGAAGACCCCGGCCACGAACCACATGTACGCGAAGTTCACGACCATGACCGTCTTGAAGGCGGGCGTCCTGAGCATCTCGACGATGCGCGCCTTGCTCCGCCTGATGGCCGGCACCTCTCGGGCGGCGCGAGCCTCCTCGGCGACCGAAGGTTCGCAGCGTTCCGAATTGACCGGCGCGGGAACGAAGCGCAGGTAGACGGCTACCGCGAGTAGGAGCAACACCGAGTACGCCAGCAGGGGGCTGGCGATCCCGAACCGGTCGGCGATGAACCCGCCGGCGAAGCCCCGTGATGATCCCGACGTTGAAGGCCCCGTAGAAGAGGCCGAGCGTGCGCGCCATCCGGTCCTTCGGCACGACCTTCAGCAGGTAGCTGTAGTTGGACGCGAAGACGACGGCGGATCCGGCTCCCCCTGCGGCCCAGAAGATCGTCGCCAGCGCGAAGTTGGGAGCGTTGGCGGTAAGCAGGGCGCACAGCGCGAGGAAAGTCATTCCAAGCGTCGCCGCACGGCGCTCGCCGTAGCGATCGATCAGAGGGCCCGCTACCAGATCGAATGCCAGTCGGGCGGCGGCGAAGGCCGAGATCATCCCCCCGGCCGCGGCATAGCCGACCCCGAAGGACCGCGCGAAGAGCGGCAGTATCGGAGCGACGACACCGAAGCCCGCCATCAATACGAAGCAGACGAGCATGACCGTCCCGACGTCCGGCGACCTCAGGATCGAGCGAACGTCGGCGCCTCGCACGTCCTCTTGCTGAACCTCGCCGTTTGAACCCGAAGAACTCACCAGGAGATTATGAGACGTGGATGATCACCCTCAGTGCACCGAAGCCGAACCGACGCTAGGAGTCCGCATGCTCGAGAACGCGCTCGCCATCGCCACCGGATCGTGGGCCCTGGTCATGGCCGCGTCGCCGGCGCTCCAGATCCGACGGATCGTGCAACGTCGTTCGTCCGACGACGTCTCGATCCCGTACTTCCTCGTTCTTCTGGTGGGATTCACCCTGTGGGCCCTCTACGGCGTCTCGAAGAACGATCCCGTGCTGATCATCCCGAACTCGGTAGCTTTCTGCGTCGCCGTCGCAACGATCGTCATCGCTCGCAAGTACCGTTGAGATTCTCCGGATCGGCGCGGACTCGACTGGACTACGAGGTCAGTAGTCCGATGCCGAGCCCGGCGACACCGAGGGCCAACGAAGCCGCTCCGGCGTAGAGCAGGACGATCCAGCGGTTCGGCTCCGTCGCCCCACGGCCCGCGGACGAGAAGAAGAACCCCACAGGCATGAGGATCGCCGCAAGCGGGATCGCGCTACGGCCCAGCGTGGCAGTCAATCCCGAGAGTCCCGCAGCATCCACGAGCACCAGACACACCAGCGAAAGCGTCACGAGAACGCCGGCGTGCGCATGCCCCGCGCGCGCGAAGGCCAGTTGGAACTCGGTGCGGGGTTCCCGGCCCGTCACGATCTTCAAGACGTACAGACCGCCGAACTCGATGGCGACGATCGATAGCAGCAAGACCCCAGCGGTGGTGCGCCCGTCCGTTGTTAGCAGGGTCGCGTCCATTCGCCTCCCTCTCTCGGTAGCCTTCGGTTCGGTCCTCATCCACAGTGTCGTTCTAAATCGCCGCGGTGTGGGAGAGAAACACCTTAGGTCTAGCGCTCGGATGGCCAGCTCCGCCCACTGCCACCTGTGCCTCGTGGATCTGCTTGGCTGGTTTAAGAGATCGCCATGGGCCCTGTCGTCCCGGTGATCCTCCATCGACCGTTGGACGATCTGAGAACGTACGTCATCCATTGCCCGCACAGGCCCCCGCACCAAAGTGAGTTCGACACCTCCACCCTCGAGCCTTGGCCATCGATCGAGCCCACCGACAGGATCACCCCCATCCCCTCGATCCCGGCATCCATCCCTTTGTCGCCCATGCGTTGCGCCCTGGCCCCGGAGATGAAGGTGATCGGAGGTAGCGCTCGAAGCTCTTTCCTCAGACCCTTGCGAACCTCCTCACTGAATGGTTGCGCGATCGTCCACATCTTGCGCCAGCGCGCGCCGTTGCGCACGACCCCATCCAGTACATAAACGTGATCGAACGGAGATAGACCGCGCCCGAACGTATGGTCCTTCATGATCAACCGGCGGAGAACCGTTCCGTAGACCTCGATGCTCCGGAGCTCCGCCCGACTGGGTCCGACGTTCGCGGACGGGTCCAGGCTCTCGGCCGGCGCGGGCAAGGTACGAGGTTGATCCGTGCACGCCGGCAGCAGCAGTCCGACAAGAAGGAGCGCCGGGATCTTGTTCATGTCCCTGAGACGGTTCGGCTCGGTCTCTTGTTCCGATCGGCTGAAGAATACGCGGCGGCTAACCTAGGCTCCCCCTGAAGCGAGGAAGAGGAGTGAGTCCCATGCGCATCGTGATCATGGAGTTCATGAGCTTGGACGGCGTCGTGCAGGCGCCAGGCGGACCCAACGAAGACACCGACGGTGGCTTCGCCCACGGCGGCTGGTCACACCCATTCTTCGATCCGGAGGTGGTGGGCGGCGCCTACGACGAGGCGATGACCGGGACCAAGGCGCTGCTGTTCGGGCGCCGCACGTGGCAGACGATGGCCGCTGCGTGGCCCGGGCGAGCCGGCGACCCGTTCGCCGACAAGATGAACGCTATCCCGAAGTACGTCGTGTCCGAGACGTTGGGCGACGACGAGCTGACGTGGAACAACACCACGCGCATCCCCGGCAATGAGGCCCTTGCCCGCATCCGGGAGCTGCACGAGTCCGGCGGCGGCGACCTGTTGGTCATGGGGAGTGCATCGCTCGTGCGCACCCTTCTGGGCCAGGGCCTGGTCGACGAGCTCCGGCTCATGATCGAGCCGGTGATCCTCGGCGGCGGCAAGACGATCTTCCCCGACGACGGGGCGCTGCGGACGCTCGAGCTGGTCTCCACGGTCACCAGCGCCACGGGCGTGCACGTGGGCACCTACCGGTCGGTCGCGGAGGGGTAGGTTGGGGCGACGGCGCTCCACACACCTGCGATCAAGCTCGCGGCGGCTGTTCGCCCGGTGCAACGAGCACCGTGCGAGAACTGGATCTCGGCTAATGGGCAGAGTCCCCGGTCGGGCTCTGTCCTGGTTCGGCACCGGAGTGGAGCGGATCGGGATCGAACCGACGACCTCCTGCTTGCAAAGCAGGTGCTCTACCAATTGAGCTACCGCCCCATAGAATCCTCAGTCTAGCTTCGTAGACGTTCGAGAGGCAGACCTGGCCCTCAATCAGTTGGCGGTTGGGCTGTCGAGCAGTAGCCGTGTCCGGTTCGTAGGTGGCTGAGTAGGGAATATAGCCTTGTAGAGGGTGTTTTCACCTTCGAAGGCATCAATAACTGAATCCAGGAGGCGGTAGGTCGTGTCAGAGATGCAGGCAGTCGGCGACAAGGACTTCAACGAGGTCGTGCTGACCTCGGACACTCCCGTGGTGGTCGACTTCTGGGCAGAGTGGTGCGGCCCGTGTCGCCTCGTTCACCCCGAGCTCGAGAAGATCGCCCAGGAGTACGAAGGCAAGATCAAGGTCGTCAAGCTGAACATCGACGAAGCTCCGACGGTAGCGGCGAAGTACGGGGTCATGAGCATCCCGACGATCGCCCTATTCGCCGACGGTGACATCAAGGCTCAGGTCGTGGGCGCTCGTCCGAAGGACGACATCGTTATGGGTCTGGGCCTCAACGCCTAGGCGCCGCTCAGTCACATCGGATCGTGGGGGCCTCCGGGCCCCCATTTTCGTACGCCAGGACAGCTTGGGGCGGCGGGTAGGATGCCGTTCCGCTTCGGGGCCCATAGCTCAGCTCGGTTAGAGCGCACCCCTGATAAGGGTGAGGTCGATGGTTCAAATCCATCTGGGCCCACCGTGACGAACGAACTCGAGCTCCTCGATTGGAAGCGGCGTGCGTTCGAGCTCTACGCAGCCGTGCGCGCCCAGCCCGACGGCGCGAGGGCGTGGTCGATCTGGCGAGAGCAGCGAGACGACCTGTTCGCTCATCATCCGCAATCTCCGATCCCCGAGAACGAGCGCGCCGGCTTCACCGGTCTGGAGTACTTCGACTACGACCCGGACCTGCGCGTCATCGCGGATGTGCGCGCCGCCGAGACCGAGCACTTCGAGATCCCCACCAGCGGTGACGACACCATGGGGTTCACGCGCGTCGGACTCGCGGCCTTCGAACTCGCGGGCCAGTATCTCTCGTTGGAGATGTACTGGCTTGACGGGTACGGCGGGGGTTTGTTCGTCCCTTTCGCCGACGCCACCAGCGGGGACGAGACCTATGGCGCGGGCCGCTACCTGCTGGACACGATCAAGGGCTCCGACCTCGGGAGCGAGGGCGACGACCGTCTGATCCTGGACTTCAACTTCACCTACAACCCATCGTGTTCCTACGATCCCCGTTGGGTCTGTCCGCTGGCCCCCCCGGCCAACCGGCTAGAGGTGCGGGTCCGCGCCGGTGAGAAGCACACCGAGAAACCGACCTAGACGCACAAGGGCCCGCCACGTAGGCGGGCCCTTTTGTGCGCTTTAGATGCGCTCTGCTTACTCCGCCGCCTTCGCTAGATCGCTAACAGCCGACAGACCGAACTCATCGGCCGTCTCCTGGGTCACGACGAACGCGTTCGTGTCGTTGGCCGCAGACGGCTCCAGAAGCGTGAGCCCGTCCTTCTCTACCAACGGCTGCAACAGGTCGACGTTCTCGGTGGGCTCCCCGCTCGCCGCGGCATCGGGGTCGAGGAAGAGAAGCAGTGAGCCAAGGTACTCGGGCGCGACCTGGATCTCGCCGCTCTTGAGAGCGGGATAGAGGATCTCGCGCGACCGCAGGTTGGTCTGGCGATTCACGGTGTAGCCCGCTTGCTCGAGCACCTGCGCGTACATCTCGGCAACGATCTGGTTCTCGGCGAACGCAACCGCGCCGACGGTGATGTCCCCGGATCCACCGCCCCCCTCAGCCGAGATGCCCTCATCCTCGAGGAAACCGGCGGCGACATCCGCGGGATCGTCTTGGTCGATCTCGACGCTACTGTTCAGCTCGATCATAGTCTCGGTCGTGATCGCAGCGGACACGTCATTCAATGCTCCTTCGACCGTGTCGTCGAGCGCATCCTGCCGGATGAGCGGCGTGATGCTCTCCGCGGTTTGCAAACCCTTGTCATCCTCGAGGGCTACGAATTCGTTCGCCTTGATGGCGCTCGAGGTCGAGAACAGCAGGCCGACATCGATCCGACCCGCCTTCAGTGCGTTCACAGTTTGAGGACCACCTACGTCGAGAGGCTGGAACTCTTCGAACTCGATGCCATACGTCTCTTCAAGTCCCGGGATGCAGAACGGTCTATCGGGACACTCCGGCGGGCCGCCCAGGATCATCGAGCTGGCTACCGGTTCACCACTGCCTCCTCCTCCAGAGGAGTCTCCTTCGTCGTCGCTCACTCCCGACCCGCACGCGCCCAGTAACAGCAGCAACGTGAGCAGGGCCGCCCCATGAGCGTTCTTGCGGAAACTCCGCATGGGTTCCCTCCCATCATCTGTAGGCAAGGCGGTTCGCCTCGCTCCCGACCAAGCGGCAACATTACCTGCGTGGCCGGACAATCGACCCAGGGAACGACGCGATCTTCAAACACCGAACCAGATCGAGAAGCGTCGACCTTCAGGACGCGGAACCGGCCTCCGAGCCGATAGCCGGGCCCGGCAGGACGCGCCTTCCACCAGCCGATCGCTGCGAACGGGTCTTGGGCGTCACTACGCGTTCGAGCAAGCCGAACCCGACCTCGGTGGCCACCGCAAGAAGAGCAACCAACAGGGCGCCTCCAACGATCTGCGGGTCGTCCCCCACCGAGAACCCATCAACTATGAAGCGGCCGAGCCCGCCCCACCCCGCCACCGCCCCCAGCGTCGCCGTTGCAACCACCTGAACCGCTGCGAGGCGTAGGCCGGAAACGATCAACGGGGTTGCCAGCGGCAGCTCGAGACGAGTGAGCACCTCTCCCTCCCGCATGCCCATGCCGCGTGCCGCCTCGACTGTGTCCGCGTCGACACCTTTAACCCCTACATAGGTATTCGCCAGGATCGGGGGAATGGCAAGTAAGAACAACGCGATGAACGTGGGCCAGAAGCCGATGTTCCCCGGCCAGTTCAGCGTGAACGTGTAGGTCAAGCCGAGGATCCCGAAAGAGGGAAGTGCCCGGCCAAAGTTCCCGACGGTCACCGCTACGAACTCGAATCTCCTCTTGTGACCGATGTACACGCCTGCGGGAAACGCGATCAGGGCGCCTAGGATCGTCGCCTGAGCCGACATCTGGATGTGTTCCCACAGACGGACCGGGATCCCGGCCGAGCCCGACCAGTTCTCGGCTGCCGTCAGCCACGTCCACACGGCCCCGAACAGGTCCATCAGATCGTCGCCCTCCGCTCCCTGTGAGCCCAGGGCGTCACCAAGCGTTCGACCCGGACGAGGAGAAAGTCCACCAGGACCGCCAGTCCCAGCGAGAGGATCGAGCCGAGGAGGGAGGCGGTCGGGAAGTTGCGGTCGATGCCCATCAAGATGAAGAACCCAAGTCCGCCCTTTCCGATCAGGGCGGTGACCGTGACCAGACCGATCGTGGTTACCGTTGCGATCCGGATCCCGGCGATGATCACCGGCGTCGAAAGAGGAAGCTCAACGCGCCACAGGAGCTCCGATCGCGAATAGCCCATCCCAAGCGCCGCTTCGCGCGCATCGGAAGGCACTCCGCTCAATCCGGAGACGACACCGCGGATCAGGATCAATAACGTGTAGCTCACTAACCCGATCTCCGCAGTCAGGACACTGAGACGCGTGTACGGGACTAAGAAAGCGAACAGGGCGAGGCTCGGGATTGTGTAGAGCAGTCCGGTCACCGCCGCTATGGGTCCGTAGCTCCTGCGATGTCTGTGGGCGAAGATCGCGAGAGGGAACGAGATGAGCATCCCTATCGCTACTGCAAGGAAGGTCAGGTAGGAATGCTCGATCAACCGCGTCCACACATCGTCCATGTGGTCGGCGATCCACCCCCAGTCGATGTAAGGCTGGCCCTCGACCTGAGCCCGGATCAAGTCACGATCTCCTTCGAGATCTTCTCGAGAGTCAGTATGCCCTTGTACCGCTGGCCCTCGGTGGCAACGACGGCCACCTGGGTGCGAGACGTGACGATCGAATCGAGCGCTTCTCGAAGCGTGCTCTCGCCGGTCACGTAAGCACTGAAGGGGCGGGGATCAACGTCCGACACCCGCTCGGCCTTCTCGAGGCCGGAACGATCGACCCATCCCAGCAACTCCCCGTCCTCGACGACGCTGATCCAGTCGAAGTCGAACCGGGCCAACTCCTCGAGCGCGTCCTTGGAGCTCGAGCCGGGCGCCGTTACCGGCCCATCTTCGACCCGGATCTCCTCCACCTTCATCAAGGCCAGGCGCTTCAGGCCCCGTTCGACGCCCACGAACTTCCTGACGAAATCGTTGGCCGGTTGGCGCAAGATCTCCTCCGGCGTGGCGAATTGCTCGATCTTTCCTCCCACGTTCAGGATCGCTATCCGATCCGCGATCTTGATCGCCTCATCGATGTCGTGCGTCACGAAGACGATGGTCTTCTGCAGCCTCCGTTGGATATCCAGGAACTGATCCTGGAGGCGCTCGCGCACGATGGGATCAACCGCGCCGAACGGCTCGTCCATTAGCATCACGGGTGGGTCGGCCGCGAGGGCTCGGGCAACCCCTACCCGCTGACGCTGACCGCCCGAAAGCTCGCTGGGATAACGCTCGAGCATCCGCTCGTCGAGATCGAAGATGGACACGAGCTCGCTGATGCGCTCTTCGATCCGTCCTCCCTCCCAGCCCTCTAACTTCGGAACGGTTGCCATGTTCTGCGCAACCGTCCTGTGAGGCAGGAGGCCGATACTTTGGATCACGTACCCGATCCCGCGTCGCAAGCGCACGGCGTCCTGCTCGAGGACGTCCGTGCCATCGACGAAGATGTGACCCGAGGTTGGTTCGACCAACCTGTTGATCATCTTCATCGTGGTCGTCTTCCCACATCCCGACGGACCCACGAGGACCACGGTCTCTCCATCGGCCACTTCCATCGAGAGACCCTCGACCGCAGACTGATCCGTCGAGTCGAACCTCTTGGTCACGTCTTCGAGCCGGATCATCGCCTCGGGCACCGGGCTCCCTTCTCGGGGTGGATCGTCGGGGCGACATCCTATGGGCGAAGCTGCTCGGGCCGCAGACGGCCCCCATCTATAGTGAGCATCGTGGCAGGGAAAGTCGTTCGGGCTCTTGGCTTGGCAGCACTCGCAGCCGTTGGGGTGTGGTGGGGACGCCTGATCGCGCACTCGAAGGATCCGGCGCCGGAGGGGCGCTGGCGCGAGATCTCCGACGACGCGTTCGAATGATGCTGTGAACGTGCTTCTACTCGGCGCGACCGGCGCCGTTGGCAGGCGGGTCGCCGGCGAGTTGGCGCGCTCCGACGCCGTTACCCGCCTCGTCGTCTCATCGCGGAACAGCGCGGACCTCGAGGCGGTCGCGCACAACCTCGGTGGCGTCGACCGCGGGGTATTCCACCTCGAGCTGGATGCATCGGACGAGCATGGCCTGGCTCTGGCCGGCCGGGAGTTCGACGTCATCGCTTCCTGCACCGGGCCTGCGTATCTCTACGAAGAGACGGCCGTCTCGTCTGCGATAGCGACGGGCACTTCATACGTTTCCCTGTGTGACGACGCTGCGACGGTGCAGGCCCTCGTCGAGTCCTCGGACTCAGCGGCTACTGCGGGCGCGACGATCGTCTCCGGATGCGGGTTGAGCCCCGGCCTCACCAATTTCATGTGCCGCCTGGCCGCTGCCCAACTCGACGAGGTGGACGAGATCGCGATCCAAGTCGCTCGCTCCACAGCTGATGCCGCTAGTCCAGCATCCCTTCGATCGCTCGTGCGAACCGTGGCCGGGGGGCCGCCTCCGTCGTCCAGGGGGCCGGGGGACCCGGGCTCAGCGACACCGCGCCCATCGTTCTTTCCGCCCCCTGTGGGATGGGTCGAGACCTTCGGATACGACCACCCCGAGCTCTTGACGCTGCGCCGTTCGTTCCCTGGCGTTCGATTGGTGGAGTTCCGCGCGGGCCTGGCCGAGAGGGCGGCCATGGACATAGTGCGTGCGCTCGCCGCCGTGAGCGGGTCCGAGGGCTCTGGAGGGAAGTCGACCGTCGCGTCCGAGGTGTTGCGCCGGATTCTCGAGCGGATGCCGGCCCGAGGTGCCGAGTGGGCAGCCGCTCGAGTGGATGTCGAGGGCCGCCACGAGGGAAGGCCCCTATCGATCAGCTACGGGATCGTCGACCACCTCACGAACCTCGCGGCCTTACCGATGGCTCAGGCCGCGCTCGCTCTAGGAACCGGTGACACGGCGGCCCCGGGTGTCCACGCGCCGGATGAGGTCTTCGGAGCAAAGCCATTCCTACGGGCTCTGAGTCACAGAGGGCTCCGCATCGCTCGGCTAGAGCCCTACGAGGTTTAGAGACTAGTCGTCTCGCTCCGAGAAGGTCATGTCGATACCGCCGGCCACATCCGAAGCCAGGTTATAGATGAACGCCAGGAGCAAGTTCAAGAGGGAACCCAGGACCACCAGCGTGAACCCGATGAGCAGGGTCCACTTCTCGAGAAAGCCGAGCGTGATCCGGAAGTTCTGTTCGAGCTCGAAAGCCGTCTGGACATCTTCGATCGTTCGGAATAGACCGGCGGACTCGAGCAGCCAGTAGATGACGGCAACGAACACCAGGCCGACCACCAGGCAGCACGCGTAATAGACGAACGACAGCTTGAGGACGCTGATGGGGTCAACGTGGCGGAGGGTCCTCTTGACTCGCCGCACGGTGGGCCGGTAACGAGGAGAAGGGCTTGCGTAACGCCCTGAGGGAGCTTGGCGCGGGATGACGTCGGTCCTCACCGGGCGCGGCGCCACGCCACTGTCGCTCTGGGTCCTGGAGGTGGTGCGCTCCGGGGTTCGGCGCGGCGAACGTCCCGTCGCTACCGCTTCGACCCTTTCGGGAGGGACTTCGTCCACGGGGTCGAACAATGGTCCGGTCGCCTCGGGCTGGACGTGGCCGCCGGTTGCCGAAGAAGCCGGGGTACCGGCGCTCCAGACTCCCGACCGCTCGTTACTACTGGCCATCGCTTTCTCCCTTGACGCCCGACCTTGGCATTCAGTATGGGCGAACGCCGGCGATCCCGCTAGCAATGGGGCCTGACGATCCGGGCTCTCAGAGCGGGTCATTCCTACCCTTCGGCGGTCCCAAGGCACTCTTTAGACGCTGCCGCACCGCCAACGAGTTCGCCCGATCAGGTCGGTAGCTCGCCCTGAGCCTTTTCTTCTTCTTCGTCTTCGTCGACGGTCACCGACGGCGCTATCGCCGACACGGTCATGTCGGCGGAGAGATTCATGATCCGAACGCCGGTTGCCGGACGCCCCTGCCGTGAGATGTTCTTCACCGCCACACGGATGACCTGACCGTCGCTCGAGATGAAGAACACCTCGTCTTCGAGGGCGACGGAAACGGCGCCGACGATCGGGCCCCTTGGTTTCGTCAACTTAGCGGCGATAACCCCTTTGCCTCCACGGCCCTTGCGCGGGAACTCCGGAAGCTTCGTCCGCTTGCCGTAGCCGAACTCGGTCACCACCAGAAGGTCCGAAGTCTCGTCCCGTGTCACGACCTCGCACGCGACCACTTCATCGTCAGGGTCGAGCTTGATGCCGATCACTCCCGTCGCGGTGCGACCCATCGGGCGAACGTGATCCTCCTTGAATCGGATCGCCTTGCCCTTCTTCGTGATCAGCAAGACGTCGTTGTCGCCGGCCGTTGGACGAACCCGCACGACTTCGTCGCCGTCCTTCAGGTTCAGGGCGATGATGCCCTCCTTGCGCGATGAGTCGTACTCCTGGAAGAGTGTTTTCTTGACCATGCCGCGCTTCGTCGCGATCAGCAGGTAGCGGTTCGTCTCGTAATCGCGCGTGTCGATCACTGCGGCGACGCCATCCTCGGGGCGCATGGGCACGACATTCACCACGGCGGTGCCTCGAGCCGTCCGGTCCCGCTTCGGGATCTCATGTGCCTTCAGGCGATAGACCCTGCCCGTGTTCGAGAACAACAGGAGATAGGAGTGCGCGGTCGTCGCGATGAGGTGGTCGACGATGTCCCCCACTTTGAGGGCTGCTCCCCGAACCCCCCGGCCCCCACGGCCCTGACGCTTGTAGGTGTCGAGTGGCACCGTCTTGACATAGCGGTCCCGCGATACGGACACCACGAGATCTTCGTCCGCGATGAGGTCTTCGATGTCGAACTCGCCCTCGTCGGGGACCAGGCGAGAACGGCGCGCGTCGGCGAACTTCTCTTTGACTTCCTTCAGCTCGTCCGCGACGATCCGACGCACCTTCCCGGGGTCGGCCAGGATGCCCTTCAACTCCGCGATCGTCTTCTGCAGCTCGGCATGTTCCTCGCGCACCTTGTCCTGTTCGAGGGCGGTGAGTCTGCGAAGTGGCATGTCGAGGATGTGTTGCGCCTGAATCTCAGTGAGAGCGAACCGGGCGATCAAGCCGCCACGTGCCTCCTCGACGTCTGCCGCGGCACGGATCAGTTCGATGATCTCTTCGATGTTGTCGAGGGCGATGATGAGCCCCTCGAGGATGTGTGATCGCTCCTCGGCCTTCCGCAGGCGATAGCGCGTCCGGCGCACGGTAACTTCCACCTGGTGAGTGATGTATGCCTCGATGACCTGAGCCAGATTGAGGGTGCGCGGGACCCCGTCATCCAACGCCAGCATGTTGACGCTGAAGTTCTCTTGCAGCTGGGTGCGTTTGTAGAGTTGGTTCAGCACCACCTGAGGGATCGCGTTCCGCTTCAGATCGATGACCATCCGGATGCCCTCACGTGAGGATTCGTCCCGCAGGTCCGCGATGCCTTCGAGTCGCTTCGTCACCACGAGCTCGGCGATCTTCTCGGTCAACCGAGCCTTATTGACCTGGTACGGGATCTCGGTCACGACGATCCGGGGGTTCCCTCGTGGCCCTTCCTCCACCTCGCAGACCGCCCGCATCTTGACCGAGCCGCGGCCGGTCGTGTAGGCGTCCCTGATCCCCTGACGACCGAGGATGAGGGCGCCGGTCGGGAAGTCCGGCCCCTTCACGTGCTTCATCACGGCCGAGAGCGTCTTCTCCTTGTCCTCCGCGAGCTCTGGGTTCTCGAGGATCTCGACCACCGCGTCTATGACCTCGCCGAGGTTGTGTGGAGGGATGTTCGTGGCCATTCCGACTGCGATCCCGCTGGACCCGTTCACCAACAGGTTCGGGAAGCGCGCCGGAAGAACCAACGGCTCGTTCTCATAGCCATCGTAGTTCGGAGCGAAGTCGACCGTCTCTTCGTCGATGTCACGCAGGAGCTCCATCGCCAGGCGGGACAGCCTGCACTCGGTGTAACGCATGGCGCCGGGCGGGTCGCCATCGATCGAGCCGAAGTTTCCCTGTCCGTCGATGAGCTCGTACCTGGTCGAAAAGTCTTGCGCCAAGCGGGCGAGGGCGTCGTAGATCGACTGGTCACCGTGCGGGTGGTACTTCTTCATCACGTCACCGACCAGCGCGGCGCACTTCCGGTGCTGGCGGTCGGGACGCAAACCGGCCTCGAGGCCGGCGAACAGGACCCGTCTGTGCACCGGTTTCAAACCATCTCGCACATCGGGAAGTGCGCGGCTAACGATGACCGACATCGCGTACTCGAGGAACGAGTACTGAACCTCCTCTTCGAGGCTTATCTCGGAGATGCCGATCCCATTACCCGAGGCGGCTTCATCGTGCAGTTTGTCTTGAAAGGGTTCGTCAGGCATGTCTACCTAAATGTCGAGGAAACGGATGTCTTTCGCATTGCGCTGGATGAACGTCTTGCGGGCGTCAACGTCCTCGCCCATCAGTGTCGAGAAGATCTCCTCGGCGAGAGCAGCGTCCTCCATGGTCACGCGCAAGAGCCTGCGGCGTTCCGGATCGAGGGTCGTGTCCCACAGCTCGGAGGGATCCATCTCCGAGAGACCTTTGAAGCGAGCGGCTTCGATCTTCGCCCCGTTCGATTGCGTGCGATAGACATCGAGCTGCTCGTCGTTGAGGAAGTAGAGCACTTTGCCTTTGTGCTTTACGCGGTAGAGAGGAGGCTGGGCGACATAGACGTAACCGGCGTCGATCAGCTCCGGCATGTACCGGAAGAAGAACGTCAGCAACAGCGTCTTGATGTGCGACCCATCCACGTCCGCGTCGGCCATGGAGATGATCTTGTGGTACCTGCACTTGGTGAGATCAAATTCCTCGCCGATGCCGGTGCCCACCGCCGTGATGATCGCCTGAACCTCTTTGTTCTCGAGGATCTTCGCCAGCCGGGCCCGCTCGACGTTGAGAATCTTCCCCCGCAAAGGCAGGATCGCCTGAACCGCGCGATCGCGCCCCTGCTTCGCGGTGCCCCCGGCGGAGTTCCCCTCGACGATGTAGAGCTCAGCCTCGGCCGGATCCCGGGTCTGGCAGTCGGCCAGCTTCCCGGGGAGGGTCGACGACTCCAGCAGTGATTTGCGCCGCACGAGATCGCGCACCTTGCGCGCTTCGAGGCGGGCGCGCTGGGCGGACAACGCCTTGATGCAGATCGCTCGAGCATCGCCCGGATGCTCCTCCAAGAACTCGCCGAATCGCTGGTTCATCGAGGTCAACACGAAGGAGCGGATCTCGGTGTTACCGAGCTTCGTCTTCGTTTGCCCTTCGAACTGCGGGTCACGCAGTTTCACCGAGACGATGGCGGTCAACCCCTCGCGAACATCCTCGCCCGTCAAAGGATCGTCTTTCTCTTTCAGGATCCCTTTCGCTCGAGCGTAGGAGGTGATGACTCCCGTCAAGGACCTGCGGAAGCCCTCCTCGTGCATGCCGCCCTCATGCGTGTTGATGTTGTTGGCGAACGTGAAGACCGACTCGTTGTACGAGTTCGTCCACTGCATCGCTACCTCGAGCTCGTGGTTCTCGCCCTTCGCCTCGAAATAGACGACACGTTTGCTAACCGCATCACGGGAGGCATTGAGGTGTTTGACGAAATCCACGATCCCGCCGGTGTAACGAAAGACTTCCTTGGCCTCGGGCTCGACGCGCTGGTCGATGAGCTGAATCTCGAGACCCTTGTTCAAGAACGCCATCTCGCGCATTCGCTGCACCAGGGTATCGAACTTGAACTCGCGCTCTTCCGTGAAGATCTCGGGGTCCGGCCAGAAGGTAACCGTCGTTCCCGTGCGCTTGATCGGCCTGACCTTTTTCAGAGCTGCTTGGCGGGCTCCCCGCCGGTACTCCTGTTGCCACAACTGACCCTCGCGCGCGACCTCGACCAGCAAGCGCTCGGACAGCGCGTTGACGACCGACACCCCGACGCCGTGCAGACCACCGGACACCTGGTATCCCTTGCCACCGAACTTGCCGCCGGCGTGAAGGGTGGTGAGGACGACCTCGACCGCGGGTTTGCCCTCGCCCTTGACGGTATCCACGGGGATGCCCCGGCCGTTGTCCGAAACGCGGCACCCGCCGTCGGGGAGCAACTCGACCTTGATGCGGTCGCAATAACCGGCCATCGCCTCGTCGACGGCGTTGTCCACAACCTCGTATATGAGGTGATGAAGCCCGCGCAACCCGGTGGATCCGATGTACATGCCGGGTCGCTGGCGAACAGGATCGAGGCCCTTGAGGACCGTGATGTCCTGCCCGGTGTAAGACGGTTTCCCGCTGGTTCTGGACGCGGTTGCCGGTGCCTTAGCCGAGGTCTTTCTCCTTATCTAGAGGGGCCGAAGCGTGGCCGTGGCCCTCGTGAGAGATCTTTGATCTGCGTTCCACTCATCGCACCTTGAGGCGCGCGGCTGAAGGCCGCTGTGAAGTGGGTTCACGTTGGCCCAATAATAGCATCTACCAGGGAGTTTCCGGTTTTTCGCGGGGCTGTTTGGAGGGTGTTCAACGGGCCTCCTCGTGCCGTCTCGACCACGCGTCGCGAGCGCGCTCGAGTGCCGACCTCGGGTCCTCCTGACCGACCTCCGGGCGGCGGCGACCGACCGGTTCGTAGACCTGTCGTGGCTCAGGACCAGACGATGCGATCGCGCCGGGTGCGGTCCAGACGCGTACCTCCGCGACGAGCTCTTTCCCGGCCACCTGATTCGCCGCTCGTTTGATCTCTTGTCCCAGGTATCCCACTTCCGTCGCCCACGTCGGAGAGTCGGTCCGGATCCTCAGCACGCCCTCTCGAAGCGAGGTGGGTTCCGCGTGTGCGGCGACCGTGTCACCGACGATGTCGTTCCATCGTGACCACACGAGGCCGGTCTCGACCGCACCGCCCATGCCTAACCGCGCGCCGGCGCCCTGGAGGAGATCCTTCAGCCTCTGGGGGTTACTCATCCGGCCCTCAATTGACCCGACACGACTTCGATGACGTTACCGCTGCCGGCTGCTTCGATCGCTCCCGGCTCGGCGGAAGTGAGCACGGCTTGTCCGGCGGCGCGGACGGCGTCGCTCAACCACGTTCGGCGGCTCGGATCCAGTTCCGAGAAGACGTCGTCGAGCAACAGGATGGGCTGCTCACCAAGGACCTCGGCGAGGAGGTCGAACTCGCCGAGCTTCAGGGCCAGAGCCGACGTGCGTTGCTCGCCCTGCGAGGCGAACAAGCGCGCGTCCAACAAACCGGCGTCGCTCCCTTCGGAGGCGAGTTGGATAACCACGTCGTCACGCTGCGGCCCCACCAATGACATCCCCCGCTCGAGTTCTTTGCCGCGGATCTTCTCGATGCTCTCTCCTAGTTCCGACGCGAGAACACTCTGATCGATCCCGCGTGGGTGCGCCAGCGACTCCATGACCAGGTCGCCGGTCAGCCACGAACTGTCGTAGGTGAGGTGGATCTCCCCCCCTCCGGCGATCCCCTCGTACCGCTTCGCCACGAACGGCATCAGGTCCGCCAGCACACTCAGGCGAGCGGCCGTGAGTGCCGCGCCGGCGCGGCACAGAGCCTCATCCCATACCTCGAGAGTCTCCAGCACCTGTTTTCCGGCCGCACGCGGCGCGCTCTTCAACAGCGCGTTCCTTTGCTTGAGTGTTCGCTCCCATTCACGACGAAGCCCGTCGCGCGTCGGGCGAACCTTCACTACCAAGTCGTCGAGGAACCGTCGTCGGCCTTCCGGAGAACCCTTGATAAGCGAAAGCTCGTCCGGACCGAAGAAGACGCTGACGATCAATTCGCTCAGCGAGCCGAGACCGGGGGCCGGCGCCTTGTTGATCAAAGCGCGCGTTCCCCGGCCGGGACGGATCTCGAGGTCGGCCTCGATCCGGCGTTCACCGCGCGCGACCTCTGCATGGAGAAGAGCTCGTTCCGCACCTTCTCGAACGAGAGACGAGTCCGGGCCACGTGGCGACCCAAGCCCGCTGAGGCAATAGATCCCCTCCAGTAGGTTCGTCTTCCCCTGAGCGTTCCGGCCCACGATCAGGTTGAGCCCAGGGTCGAACTCCGCCCTGGCTCGCGTGTAGTTGCGGAAGTCCTCGAGGACGAGGCGGTCGACTCGCAATTCCCCGCTAGGAGAGCCTCACCGGCATGAGTAGGTAGGTGAAGCTCTCGTCGTTCTCGGCTCTGAGGATCGCCGGCTTCAGTCCATCTCCGGTCTCGAGAACGAGTCGCTCGCCCTGGATCGCGGAACCGCCGTCGTGGAAGAACTGGGGGTTGAACGCCATCACCATCGGCTCGCCCTTGTACTCGGCGTCGATCACCTCTTGCCCCTCACCAACATCGGGTGTATGTGCCGAGATCTCGAGCTCGTCGCCGAGCTGCATCTTCACGGGCATGTTGTTCTGCGCGAGCAAGCCGACCCGCTTCACGACTTCGAGGATCGCCTCACGATCGACCGTCAGTTTGTTCTGGTAGCCCTCGGGGATCAGCTGGCGGTACTTCGGGAACTCGCCTTCGATGAAACGCGACCCGATCACGAGTTGCTCGGAGGAACCCTCCGGCGGCTCGACCGTGAAGACGATCAGGTTCTCCTTGACCTCCGCTCGCACCAGCCCTCCGGATTGAAGCGCACGGGCCAGCTCCGCCAGCGTTCTCGCCGGCAGTACCACGTTGCGCGCGTCCGCGGTGCCTCCTTCCACCGCGATCGTCCGCACCGCCAGCCGGTAGGAGTCGGTGGCCGCGAGGGTCAGGTTCCCCGATTCGATCTCCCATAAGACACCCGTTAGCACCTGGCGGCTCTCGTCGCCCGACGCGCTGCGCACGGCTTGGGAAAGAGCGATCGCGAGCGCGCTCCCGTCGACCTGGACGCTGATCGATCCCTCTTCCTCCTTGCGCTCTTCGAAGGGCAACGCCGGGTAATCATCCGGTGCGAGGGCCTTGACGCGGAACTGCCCGCGCCCCGAGCCGATCTCGAGCTCACCGTCCCCCGTTGCGAGGCTCACCTGCCCGGCGGAGAGACTCCGCGTCATCTCGCCGAACAACCTGCCGGGAACGATCGCCTTGCCGGGCTCATCAACCCCGGCGCGAAACGCAGTCTCCATCGTGAGCTCGAGGTCCGTGGCGGCGACGCGGACCTTGCCCTCTTCGGTTGCTTCGATCCGGAGTCCCGATAGGACCGGCAGGGTGGCGCGGTTCGAGATCGCCCGCGACGCGAACTGCACTGCCTCGAGAAGATCGTCTCGCTCACAACGGAACTTCATTTCGTGCCTCCGATCTCGTAACCCCGCGTCTCTACTCTAGAGGGGTTGTTTTCAACGGGGTTGGTTTCTAGTAAATAGATCTTTCTCTCTGTAGTACTAGTAGGGGCTGTGGAAACGGTGGACAACCAATGTCGGGGCTGGTAGAGGCCTGGATCGGGTTCTGGATAAGCAGGGGACACAGGGTCGCGTAATCCCCAGGGCCGAGTCGCCGAAGCCGGCGAGGGTCCTTTGTCCACGGGTTCGAGGAGGTCATCGGAGTTATCCCCGTGTGGCCCGTTGACGGATGCGCGTAGTGAGCTCCCTGACCTGTTCGTAGGCACTTTCTCTTTCTTGCATCTGATGGCGGATCTTGTTGGTGGCGTGCACCACAGTGGAGTGATCCCGACCGCCGAAACGCTCACCGATCTTGGGGAGAGAGAGATCGGTGAGCTCGCGACAGATGTACATCGCGACCTGGCGAGCGTTCACCAGGGGCCGGGACCGCGAGGACGATCGGATCTCGTCGGGCGTGAGATCGAAGTACTCGGCGGCGAGGCTGATGACGAGGTCGGGGGTCACGCGGGCCTCGGCGGAATCCGGCAATAGAGACTGAAGCACACCGTGAGCTAGTTCGAGCGTCACCTCAGAGCGGGTGAGGGATGCGTACGCGGCGACTCGGATGAGCGCTCCTTCGAGCTCGCGGATGTTGGTTTGGATGCGGCTCGCGATGAACGACAGGACATCGGCTGGAACGGTGAGCCGCTCTGTTTCTGACTTGCGTTGGAGGATGGCGAGACGGGTTTCGAGATCGGGCGGCTGGATGTCGGTGATGAGGCCCCACTCGAAACGCGTTCGAAGGCGTTCCTCGAGCGTGGAGATCTTCTTCGGAGGACGATCCGAGCTGATCACGATCTGGCTCGTGGGGTGCAAGGCATTGAACGTGTGGAAGAACTCCTCCTGGGTGCGCTCCTTGCCCTCGAGGAACTGGATGTCATCGATGAGAAGAAGGTTCGCCGCGCGATACCGGCGGTGGAAATCGGGGATCGTGCGTCGCTGAAGAGCGAGGATGAACTCGTTCATGAACTGCTCGGTTGACACGTAGCGGACGACCAAGCCCCCGTGGAAGTCACCGACATACCGGCCGATCGCGTGGAGTAGGTGTGTCTTGCCAAGGCCTGCTCCCCCGTAGATGAACAACGGGTTGTAAGCCTGGGCGGGGGCTTCGGCGACCGCCAGTGCGGCGGCATGAGCGAAGCGATTGGACGAGCCGATCACGAAGGAATCGAAGTTGTACTTCGGGTGGAACGTGGACGAGTCGTCGAGGGACGGAAGTGGATCGGGTGACGTCGGGGGCACCGAGTCCACGAGGACCTGCTCGTGGTCGTCGTCTGCGTTGGCGTCGCCGGCCACTAGAACCACGTCGAGGTCGCGGCCGGCGGCGCGCGAGATCTCTTCACGCAGCAGGCCGAGATACCGGGCTTCAACGGACTCCTTCGCGAACGGGTTGGAGACCTCGAGAACGAAGGTGGCCCCGTCGATCCCTTGAGGTCGAGCCCCCCTGAACCACAGGGCGAAGTTGCCCTGCGAAAGGTGCGCCTTCACCCGTTCCGAGGTGCGCCTCCAGATATCGTCGGCATCCTTGCCGGAGCCCGTTGTGATCTGTGTGTCGTCCTGCGCGTCCGCCCCGGTCAGACTGCTCACCAAGGAGTCCCCCCCTCGCTGTCGCTTCGCTGTTATCCACAGGCGGCATGGCCCGCGGACCTTCGTGTCCCGAGCGCGGTCCTGAGGATCGTCGGGCGGGGAGCGGGTGCCGAGCAACGCGCACCGAAGTCAACAGAGATATCCACACCTGTGGACAATGCCGTCTTCTGCAGCACACGTCGGTTCGCCGAGAGTATCGGGGGGAAGTGCCGCAACCCCGCCCCCCTCGGGGGCCGGGCCTGAGACAGTGACCATCCTACGCGGCCCCTCGTCCCGCCCGTCAAGGGGAAGCGAGCATTTCCTGCGCACCGCCCCCCGAACGGCGGTTTAATGGGAGAAACGCGATGCCGCTATACTTCGCCGGCACCTCCAAACGCCCCCGTGATTTCGCGACCATGCAATTCGGGTCGGCGCGGTGGGTTGATCGTCGAGCCTCGGGACGTGACTTTATGACAAAACGTACATACCAGCCCAACACCAGGCGTAGGAAGCGCAAGCATGGTTTTCGCGCCAGGATGAAGACGCGTGCTGGACGGGCGATCCTCAAGAACCGGCGAGCCAAGGGTCGCTCCCGGTTGTCCGCCTAGGCGGGCGACTTCCCGGTCCCATGAGATCGATCCCGAGGCTCAGAACGGCTGCCGACTTCAATCGCGTCACCAGCTCCGGACGCCGCTCCCGGCGCGACGGGCTGGTCGTGTTCGCGGCCTCGGCCCCCGGCACGCGGGTTGGGTTCGCGATACCGCGGTCGGCGGGCACCGCGGTCGAGCGGAATCGGGCGCGTCGCCGGCTGCGAGTGCTGGCCGCGAAGCACCTCGGGCCCGGCTTCGACGTCGCCGTCCGCGCCGAGTCGTCGGTGGTGACCGCCTCCTTCCAAGAATTGGAAAGTTGCTTGGCTGGGGCCCTGCGGGAGCTCGGAGCGGGAGCGCCTTCATGACCCCGCCGGCACGGCTTCTGGCCGGCGCTATCGCCCTCTATCGTCGCTTCGTCTCGCCCTTCCTGCCGCCCAGCTGCCGCTATGAGCCCAGTTGCTCGGCGTACGCCCTCGAGGCGATCCGCCTCCACGGGGCAGTACGGGGCTCGGTCATGGCGCTGCGGCGGGTCGCCCGGTGCCATCCGTGGGGCCCCGGCGGCATCGATAGGGTTCCCGTGCGACGGGCCGCGCCGTGACCGAATACTTCAAGATCTTCGGAACCGCCCTGGCCGGTTTCTACGCCCTGATCCCGAGTTTCGGGCTGGCGATCATCTTGCTCACGATCCTCGTTCGGATCGTGCTGCTCCCGCTCTCGATCAAACAGACGAAGTCGATGCGCGAGATGCAGCGGATCCAGCCCGAGATCAAGAAGCTCCAAGCCAAGAACAAGGGCAACCGCCAGAAGATGAACGAAGAGCTCATGGCCCTCTACAAGGAGCACGGGGTCAACCCGCTGGGGGGCTGCGCTCCGCTGCTGCTGCAATTCCCGGTGCTGATCGGGCTGTTCTACGTCATCCGGGACCCGGAGAAGTACGTGTCGGCCGCCACGAGCCTGGCAGGAGATCTCACGAGCCAGAAGCTCGCCGTCCATCAGTTCCTCGGTATCCGCCTCGACTGCTCGTCGTCCGCCGCCATCTCCGGCGCCGACCCCTCGAGCGTCGGCCAGGTGTGCGGCAGCGGCGTGGTCTCGGCGTTGCCCTACCTCGTGTTTGTCCTGCTGATGGGCTTCACTACCTACTACCAGCAGAAACAGATGCAGGCTTCGAGAGGCCCGGGCGATCAGCAGCAGCAGCAGATGCAGATGATCATGCGGATCATGCCCCTCATGCTGATGTTCTTCGCCTTCACGTTCCCGACCGGGGTCGTCCTGTACTGGCTCACCACGAACGTCTGGACGATCGCCCAACAACGCCTGATGATCCACGGCCGCCCGTCCTGGCTGGGGGGTTCTCCGGACGCAGCCCCCGCCCCCGTGCCGAAGAAGATCGCGCCCCAACCGGGGAAGGGGAACTCGAAGAAGGCGGCGCTCCAGCCCGGGGAATCGAAGAAGGTACCTCCGAAGCGCGCGGCATCGGGTGGCAAGTCATCGGGCGGGACCCGCCCGTCTCCGAACAGGAAGAAGAAGCGATGAGCGATACGGGGACGCCGCTGGAACCCGAGTCGAGCTCCGAAGCGGTGCCGACCGCCGATGGAGCCGCTGGCGAGCAGGTTGTCACCGGATCCACGTCGCCTGCGGAGGCCGGATCCACAGCACCGGAGGAGGTCGGATCGACAGCGCCGGCGGGGGCCGAACCGACCGAACCGGCCCAGTCCGAGGAACCGGCAAGCCTCGACGACATCGCCGCGACGGCCCGGGAGTTCGTTTCGGGATTGCTCGAGGCCTTGTCCCTCGAGGCGACCGTGGACGCGTCGGTCGAGCCGGATCGTGCCGTGATCGAGGTGAACGGCACCGACCTCGGGGTGCTGATCGGCCGTAGGGGGCAGACCCTGGACGCCCTTCAGGAGGTCACCCGTACCGCGGTCCAGCGCCGGCTCCGCTCGCGCGTCCGGCTCTTGGTAGACGTCGAGGGCTACCGCTCGCGCCGCCGAGCCTCGCTGGCCGAGTACGCCACCGCCATGGCCACGCGCGCCAAGGAGCGGGGGACCGAGATCGAGCTCGAGCCCATGAACGCCTACGAGCGAAAGATAGTCCACGACGCCGTGGCGGACGTCGACGGCGCCTCGAGTTTCAGCGAGGGCGAAGAGCCCCAGCGGAAAGTGATAGTCCGCGGCGAATAGCGGTGTAAATCGAGAAAACATCCCTGACCAGGGAAAACTCTCCGATTACGCGGCCCTCGTGAGGCGCTGGGCCCCCCACCTGGATCTCGTCTCGCCGAGAGACCTGGAGCGCTTCGAGGATCGCCACATCGCCGACAGTCTCCGCCTCGTGCCGCTGATGGACGACCTGCCGGAGGGCCCCTGTATCGACGTCGGCTCCGGAGCCGGGCCCCCGGGCATCCCGCTGGCCATCGTCCGCCCCGAGCGCCACTGGCGGCTCCTGGAGCCACGCACCCGCCGTGCGGGCTTCCTGGAGGAGGTGGTTCGGTCCCTGGGCCTGGCCTGCGAGGTGCTCCATCTGACCGCCGAGGCTGCGGCCGAAGAGGACCGGCTCCGGAGGGCCCACGTGCTTGCGACCGCCCGGGCCCTGGCGCCGCCCCCTGCGGCTGCCCGGCTGATCGAGCCGCTGGTGCACCCGGGGGGGATCGGCGCGATCTTCGTGGGCCCCGACGCCGAACTTCCCGCGAGAGCCGCTTTATGGACCACCGGGGTTGCTATCATCCGAATAGAGTCCCCCGAACAGGGAATATCTGGATGACAACCACCACGAAGAGTGTCCCGGAAGCCGATGCCTGGAAACTCCTGGAACAACGGCCTCTCCCTTCGGACCGCGCCCGCATCATCTCGATCTCGAACCAGAAGGGCGGCGTGGCCAAGACGACGACCGCCATCAACCTTGGCGCCGCTCTAGCGCTCGAGGGCCTGCGTGTGCTCGTTGTGGATGTGGATTCGCAGGCCAATGCCACGACCGGTCTCGGTCTCGACCACCGGTCGCTCGAACGGTCGACCTACGATCTGCTCATCGAAGGCACGCCTCTGGCCGAGATCGCCGTGCCGACCTCGGTGGATGGGTTGCACTGCGCGCCGGCCTCACTCGACCTCGCGGGCGCCGAGGTAGAGCTCGTTGCGATGACCCAGCGAGAGCTTCGACTTTCGGAAGCCTTACGAGACGCGCGTGGCGAGTACGACTTCGTATTCATCGACTGTCCCCCGTCGCTCGGCCTCCTGACGCTCAACGCCCTTGCTGCGGCCGAGGATCTGATCGTTCCGGTGCAGTGTGAGTACTACGCCCTCGAGGGCCTGGGACAACTGCTGGGTAACGCGGAGCGCGTACGACGCGCGCTGAACCCGGGTTTGCGGATCGCAGGGTTTCTTCTGACGATGTACGACGCGCGCACGAAGTTGTCCAGTCAAGTTGCCGACGACGTGCGAAGTCATTTCGGTGATCTCGTTCTCGCAACCGTGATCCCGCGCACCGTCCGTTTGTCCGAAGCGCCGTCTTTCGGAGAACCGGTGGTGACTTTGGATCCGACCTCGCGCGGATCGATCGCGTATCGTCTCGTCGCGCGCGAGCTGATCGCTCGTTACGGGTTGGAGCAACGCGTCGTCAAGAAGCGGCCGGAGAACGCACCTGTGCCGGCCACCCCCGGCCCGGGTGGACGAGGCTACGGCGTCGTTGCGCCCGAGCCCGAGGGCCTCGACCGAGCGTGGCCGCGAACGCAACCGTGGATCGCAGCTTCGTGAAGCGCAAGGGCGGTCTCGGGCGCGGCCTCGACGCGTTGCTTCCTCCGCAGACAGCCGCTACGGACGAGGCCGATCCCAGGCTGCGACACGTTCCACCGGAGTCGATAAGCGCCAACCCCAGACAACCCCGAACGGTCTTCGACGAGGAGTCGATCGCCGAGCTGGCAGCATCGATCGGTGAGTTGGGCTTGCTCCAGCCGCTCCTGGTTCGCCCGACGGAGGATGGTGGCTACGAGCTGATCGCGGGCGAACGTCGACTCCGCGCCGCGCGTCGCGCCGGTCTGGTTGAGGTGCCGGTCGTGATCGTCGAGACGGACGACCGTGGATCTCTGGAGCGAGCACTCGTCGAGAACGTTCACCGCGAGGATCTGAATCCGATCGAGGAAGCGGCCGCATACCGACAACTGCTGGACGAAGGTGGTTTGACGCAGCAGGCGCTCGGCGAACGTCTCAACCGTAACCGCGTCACGATCAACAATGCCCTGCGTTTGCTCGACCTTCCGACGTCCATCCAGCGGCTTCTCGTCGAACGTCGCATCACCGCGGCGCACGGTCGGGCTCTCCTGGCGCTCGATCGCAGTCCTTTCACCGAGCGGCTGGGGCGTCGCGTTGCGGAGGAAGGCCTGTCGGTCCGCGACACCGAGGAGCTCGTCCGGAAGTATCAGTCGATGGCGTCCGGGTCGGACACTCCTGCGCTAGCTCGCCCTCAGAACGCCCAGCTGATCGAGGCCCAGCGACGGCTAACCGATCATCTTCAGACACGCGTCAGGGTCGATCAGTCCAAACGCAAAGGGAAGATCGTCGTGGACTTCAATTCACCGGATGAGCTCGCGCGGCTTACGTCCTTGATCCTCGGGCACGACCCCACGAACGTGTCGACGGTCGTCCCCGACTAGTCACTCCTCGACCTCGTAGTAGTCGCGGATCGCATTCGTGATCGCATCCGCAAGGACGCTTCGAAAATCCGCATCTTCAAGCATCTTCGCGTCGGCGGGGTTACTGATGAACAGCGGCTCGATCACAACCGCCGGCATGCGCGTCTCTCTCAGGATCCGATAGGCGCGGGCGTGGCTCCGGCAGTTGCGCAAGCCCATCTCCACCAGTCGCTCCTGCACCTTGTCGGCCAGCAGCTCGCCGCCTTTCGATCGGGGGAAGTAGTAGGTGGACGCCCCTTCGGCAACCTCGACATCGTGAGAGTTGAGATGCAGGGAGACGAAGATCTCTGCGCCGAGAGTGTTAGCGCGGGTGGCCCGCTCGGTCACTCCGGGAGCCTCGGTCTCGGTTCTCGTGAATCGCACGCGTGCCCCGGATGAGGCGAGCTGTGCGGCCAGCCGGTTGGCGAGCTCCCAGCAAAGGTCCGCCTCGGACGCGCCCAGAGGATTCACCTCGCCTTTGTCGTCACCGCCGTGACCGGGATCGATAACTACGACGGTTCCGTCGAGGCCTTTGCGTTCCGTCCGCTCGAGTTCTTCTCGCAGAGGGGCGGCCGTCGACGGACGATCGGCCCGGAGCCCACTGAGAGCGGCGTTCGACCGGCCCCCGAAGATCCCGTCTTCCGCGATCCCGTACTCACGCTGAAACGCACGCACCGCGCGATCGGAGTCGCGCCCGAAGATCCCGTCTTCGCGTCCGGCGTCGAAACCCAGGGCGTTCAGGCGAGCCTGAAGGGCAAGGACGTCGTCGCCGCGCAGAAGCGGGATCCGCAGATAGAGGACGCGATCTCCCAGCCTCCAGCCTGCCTCTACGAGTTCGCTCCAGGTGTCCCGCCCAACGATGCCGTCTGAGTTGATGTTCCGCTGCTGTTGGAAGAGGCGCACCATCTGCTCGGTGCCGGGGCCGAAATAGCCATGCACGTCATCGATGCGGAACCCAAGGGCTCGGAGCCGCGCCTGAACGTCCGCCACCTGTTCGGATCGGTCGCCCCCTCGGATGATCGACGGGCCGGCTGTGGCGCCGGCGAAGCCAGCCGGGGTCATCGGCCTGCCTCCGTCGCAGCTCGATAGAGGCGCTTCACCAGGGGATAAGGGTTCACCCAGGTGCCGTCCGCTTCCTGGATGCCCAGATGCAGATGGTAGGTGAACTCATCCGCGTGTCCCGCGTCGGCTCCGTACCCCGTGTTACCCACGAGGCCGATGGCCTCGCCCGCATCGACCGACCGACCGATCTGCATCCCGGCGGGGAACTCGCGCAGGTGCGCGTAGAACCAGTACCGCCCGTCCGCCCCCCTGATGCCGATCCGCCAGCCCGAATAGAAGGTCCAGCCGACCTGCTCGACGACTCCCTCGATCACGGCCCTCACCGGCGTCCCGGGTTCCGCGAAGATGTCGGTTCCTTCGTGCACCCCGATCTGCCGCCAGGTCCCGGCGATGAAGCGCATCCGGGGAGCGTGCCAGTCGTTGGTGAAGTTGATCACGGAGAACCAGTCGGTTCGCTCGACGGGGAACTCGGCGCCGCGCAAAGGCCCGGCGGGCGCCGTCCGAGCAGGTTGTGCGATCACCGGAGCGACGGCAACCCACGTGAGGGTCAGGGCGAACAGCATCCTTCTGGACATCGTCGTGAGACTACGACTGAGTTGAGGGGGGGAAGGTTCAGGCTAGGCGAGCGGCCTCGAGGTAGCGCTCGGCGTCGATCGCGGCCATGCAGCCCATGCCGGCCGCTGTGACGGCCTGCCGGTAGCGGAAGTCGACGACATCGCCCCCCGCGAATACGCCTTCGACAGAGGTCTGCGTCCCGCCTTCAGGAGTGACGATGTAGCCGCCTACGAGATCCAGGCTGCCCTCGAAGAGCGAGGTGTTCGGGATGTGTCCGATCGCTATGAAGACGCCGCCGACGGCGAGCTCCTGCTCGTCGCCGGACTTGGTGTTCTTCAACCGGATCGCCTCGACCTTGCCATTCCCCGCAATCTCGACCGGGACCGAATCCCAGATGAAGTCGATCTTTTCGTTGTCGAAGGCCCGCTCCTGCAAGATCTTCGAGGCGCGCAATCGATCCCGGCGGTGAACGACCGTGACCTTGGAGGCGAACTTGGTGAGAAAGGTTGCCTCCTCCAGGGCCGAGTCGCCGCCACCGATGACCGCGAGCTGTGCTTCCTTGAAGAAGAAGCCATCGCAGGTTGCGCAGGTGGAGACTCCGTGGCCGAGTAGTTCGCGCTCGCCCGGGACTCCCAGCATCTTCGCCGAGGCTCCTGTCGAGATGATTAGGGAGTGTGCCTTGAACGACTCTCCGCCGGTTGTCACTTCGAAAGGTCGCTTCGAGAGGTCGACGCCGGTGACGTTGTCCGTCAGGTACTCGGTTCCGAAACGAGCAGCCTGCTTGCGCATACGTTCCATGAGCTCTGGGCCCATGATGCCGTCGATGAATCCGGGGTAGTTCTCGACATCGGTCGTGAGCATCAGCTGACCGCCAGCTTCGATGCCTTCGATCATGAGTGGGTTGAGGTTGGCGCGCGCGGCGTACACCGCGGCAGTGAGCCCTGCCGGGCCCGATCCGATGATGATGAGCTTCTTCGCGTCTTCAGTCATGTCGTTCACCTCACTTTACTGAACGCCCGGAAGGCCATCTGATTCCGCGCCCTGGATATCAGCGCTCGATGCGGCCCGACAGATAGGAGATCGGGAAGTCGCATCCGCCTCCGCGGATCCACGCGTAGATCATGTACGAATCGAGCCGCTCGTGGCCGGCCGGGCTGGCATCCCAGGCAAAGCCCAGGACCAGCACCTCTCGGCCCCCCAGCTCCGCCAGGGCACCGTAATAGGGCACCGGGCTCAACGAACCGCTGGTTCCTTCCACGGAGGTGAGGCACTCCTCGACCTGATCCCGCACGGACGGGGGGGCGGCCTCGGCGAGTCCTCCCGTCAGATCCGCAACGGCGGTCTCCTCTTGTTCGCTCCCGTTCGCCGCGTACAGCAGGGCGAATGCCCTGCGCGGTCCCCGCTCGCCGAGCGCCTGGAGTTGTCGGTCGCTGACCCGGCCGAGGTTCCGGTCGAACCGCACCGCTCGCAGCAGACTCGAGTTCTCGTCCGAGGCGACGCCTTCCGGTGCAGAGTCCGCTGTGCCGGCACCTTCTGCGCCTCCATCATCGCTCCCACTCAAGCCGCCTTGGAATCCGAAGTAGCCTCCGACGACCGCGATCACGATCAGAGCCGCCGCTCCCAGGGCCGCGTACAGACGGCGCGGTCCCCGGCCCCTCGATCCTGCGGCTCCGGACATGACCCCCGCTTCGATCCCGCGCCGCAGGCGCGACCGCTCGAGATCGTTCATGGCCTCGGGCTCGTCATCCGTGAGCGCCCGAACCGAGGCCAGCTCACTGCGGCAGGCGTCGCACGAACTCAGATGCGCCTCGACCTCCTGAGACCGACCGGGTTCGAGCCCACCGAGGGTGTAGGCGCGCAGATCCTCGCTCACGTGTTCTGTCGGGTCGCTTTTCATGTCATCTCTTTCGACGTGCGGCCCTCGGGCTCTTGTTCCAACAACCCGGCGAGAAGGCGCCGGCCGCGGCTGATCCTTGACTTGACCGTTCCGACAGGCACTCCCAGCCGAAGGGCTATCTCCTCGTACGGGATGCCTCCAACATCGTGCATGACGACCGCCTGCCGGTACTCCTCGGCCAGCTCGTCCAGAGCCCGAGCGAGATCGAGGCGCGTGAGCGCGAGATCCTCATCCGAAGGGCCGGTCTGAACGGGCTCGGGCAGGGTCTCGGTCGGCACGGGAGAACGCTTCTTTTTTCTCAATAGGTCACGGCACGCGTTGACGCCGATGCTGTAGAGCCACGTGCCGAAAGCCGATTCCCCGCGAAACATCTTTGCCCGGCGGAACGCGGAGATAAAGGTCTCCTGGGTGGCCTCTAGTGCATCCGAGCGATCGCCGGTCATCCGCAGGGCCAGGGCGAAGATGCGGTCCTCGTGGCGAACAACGAGGGCCGTGAAGCTCGCCTCGTCCCCGTCGAGGAAGCGGGCTAGGAGCTCGCCGTCGGAGACGGTGTCACTCGCCAACGAACCGGACCTCGGAGATCGCCGCGCTACCGCCGCTGCCTCCGGGGAGGCTGGTGATCCAGACGAGCCAGTAGCGGCCCTCGGTTCCCTCCGCCTCGACCTCGACCTGGCCGTCGACATCCGAGGCGGCCCCGACCGCGTTGTAGCCGCCGGCGTCACTTGCCTCCTCGTCCGAGGTCTTGAGCTCGAGGGAGCCTGCCGACCCCGATATCTCCACGGAGCTCACCGAGCGCGTGTCCCCCAGGTCGAATAGGAGACCGACGCCCGGCTTCCCGAGTAACTCGAGCGAAGCGTTGTACCCCTCTGTCGTCCAGGCCGTACCGGGATCTCCGTCATACGCCAAAACAACGTCGTCGGGATGCTCGCTCTCGTCCCCGGAGGGATCGAAGTCCGAGGCGCTTGCGATGTCGAGCTCACCGCCGCCTCCGCCGCCGGGCTCCTCCTGCGACCCGCCGCCTGTATCTGGATCGGTCTGGTCGTCGATCAGGCGTGGAACGAACAGGATCAGCAGGATCGCCGCGACTATCAGCAGGACCACCGGAAGGAAGCTGCGGGCCTCTCGAGCGACGCCGCGGCTGGGCGGCGAGGAGGGCCGAGCCGGCTGGGCCGCGGTGGTCTGACGTGCGAACGCCGTGGTCTGAGAACTGCTCCGCCCCGCAGCGCTCTCCAAGGCCCTCTTCATCGACTCGGCGGATTCGTACCGGTCATCGGGGTCCTTCTGAAGCGACTTCATGACGACGGCCTCGACCGGACGGCTGATGCCTGCGCGGACGCTGCGCGGCGCGGGCGGCTCCGCCCGGGCGTGTTTCATGGCCACTGCGATCTGGCTCTCCTCGACGAATGGCGGCCTGCCGACGAGCATCTCGTAGAGCACCACTCCGAGGGAGTAGAGATCGGAGCGAGCACTCGGTTCCTCACCCTGCACCTGCTCCGGCGAGAGGTATGTCACGGTGCCGAGGATCGATCCGGTGGTCGTGATATCAACATCTCCGAACGCCGCCTTTGCGATCCCGAAGTCCGCGACTTTGAGGGTCCCGTCAGAGGTCAACAAGACGTTCGCGGGCTTGATATCGCGGTGGACGACGCCGTTCGAGTGGGCATAGGCGACCGCATCACAGATCCCACATGCGATACCAGAAGCTCGCTGGGCGTCCAGCGGGCCGTGCTGCTGGATGACGTCCGTCAAGGTCCCGCCGGCGCAATACTCCATGACGATGTAGTTCCTGGGAACGTCGTCTTCGGATCTTTCGCTGCCCGTGTCATAGATGGAGACGATGTTCGGATGGGACAGGCGGGCTGCCGCCAGCGCCTCGCGACGGAACCGTTCGAGGAATTCCTCGTCCTCAGCGAGATGAGGGTGCAGGACCTTGACCGCCACGGTTCGGGCCAGTACGTCGTCCCTTGCCTGCCACACAGTGGCCATGCCACCGGACGCGATGGGACTCTCGAGCACGTATCGGTCTGCGAGAGTGATGTTGGTGTCGGGTGTCACCAGATCAGACTATTGTGTAGGCGCCTGTCCGTTCGAGCGCGCGACGCCCCAATCCTCTGTAGCTCCGAGGCGGGAGATGAGCAGAGTGCTAGCGCTCCGCTTCAGGGTCACGTGGAAGATGTCGGCCTCGCGGTCGTATCGAACGGCGACCAGCTTCGCGTCTGCTTCCCTCGCCAGGGCGCGGGTAGCTCTCTCGATGATGAGATCGTTGGTCTCCGGCAGAGCTCCGTCCTGAATATCCGTAGCGATCTCTAGAGCGATCTCATTGGCCTTTGAGTCGAGGCCGAAATAATTGACGGCCAAGGCGCCGGCCTCGAACGCCAGAACTCCGAGGATAGCGAGGATCAGGATCATCTTGGCAAGCCAGTCGATAACGACGCCGCGCTCGTCTGTAAGGGAAACCATGTCTTCCTTATCGGCGCCCCGGGGGGCGGTTATTAGCTCGACTTTCGACCCAGTCGCCTGGAGGCGATCCCCCTCACGAGATTCAATTCTTCCACCTTCAGTGCGGCTGCGAGCCCCAGGTAGGTCACCACTCCGACCACGACGGGAGCAACGACCGCAGCCACCTGGCCCCCGAATTCCTCGGTGGGGAAGATGCTCTCCGCCCCTCGTGAGGCCAGCCACACGAGGAGCCCCATGCCGGCGGCTGCGACCCCTATCCGAAGGAAGCTCCTCAGGATCCTGTGCCCATCGATGCCTCCGACCTTGCGACTGAGGTAGCGCCCCTGCAGCGTCACGCCGAACGCGTAGGCGACTGCGTGCCCGGCCGCCAGCCCGCGCACGCCGAACCACACGTACATCGGGATGTTGATGGCGGTGTTCAGGGCCACGGCTGCGCAGTTGATGAGAAACGGCGTCTTCGTGTTGTGCATCGCGTAGAAAGCGCGGAGGAAGAGCTGAAAGAGAGAGAAAGGGACCAAGCCGAGAACGAAGAAGCGGAGCACCGAAGCGACGAGCTCGGTCGAGCGCTCGGAGACGACTCCGCGTTCGAGAAGACGCACGATGGGTTCACCGAGAACGAAGTAACCCACTGCGGCGGGGAGGATCAGCAAGAAGGTCGCGCGCACGCCAACCGAGAGCCGCGACCGAAACCCGTCCCACCGTTCGTGCACCGCGTCCTCGCTCATGCCGGGTAGCAGGGCGGTTATGACCGAGACCGCGAAGAGGCCGTGCGGAAGCATGAAGAAAGTGAACGCGGTGATGTAGGCGGAGTAGTTGCCTACTTCGCTGCTCGCAAGGATCTGAGCGACGAAGTATCCGATCTGATTGACGACGACGTAACCGAGGACGAAGACGGAGAGCTTCGCCAGCTTTCGGACGGATGGGTGACGCAGCGCCACGGTGAGTCGATAACGGCCCAGCCCGCGAAGGAATGGAAGCTGCGCCAGAGCCATGAGTGCCACTCCGGCGGTGGTGCCGAGGCCTATCAAGAGCAGTTGACCGGTGGTGATCTCCTCGAGGGTCACCTTTCCATAGGCTTGGTGGAACGCGATGAAGATCGCGATCACCGCGAGATTGTTCAACACCGGGGTGTACATGGGAGCGCCGAATCGCTTGTGCGCGTTGAGCAATCCGGCCGTCATCGCAGCCAGTCCGTAGAAGATGATCTGAGGGATGAACAGTCTCAGGAGGAAGCTCATGGCCGGCTGCGCCACGGCCGCTTGGGCGTCGTCCAGCCGGTAGGTGTAGATGTCTGCGATCAGGGGCGCTGCGAGCATCCCGAGGATCGCGATGGCCGTAAGCGCTACCAGCGACACGTTGATGATGGCGCTCGCTACTTGCCATGCGCGCTCTCGACCCTCTTTCTCGAGGAGCTCGACGAATACCGGAACGAAGACCGAGGTCAGGATCCCGCCAAGGACCAACTCGTAGATGATGTTTGGAGCAGTGTTCGCGAAGTTGTATGTGTCTGCGAGCCCTCCGGTTTCCGTCACGATACCGAGCGTCGCCGTTATCGCCGCAAGCCTCAGAAGCCCCGTTGCGCGCGACAACACAGTGCCGATCGACATCACCGCGGTCGCACGTGCTAGGGACTTCAAGCGGGCGTCGTCTCGGTCGGCTGCCCGTTGACACCGCGCTTGCGCCGTTGCACAGCGCGTAACGCATAGAAGATGACCACGAACAGGAGGGCCGCGATCGTCAAGCCCAAGGCGACCCGATTCAGCTCCGTGGAACGGATGTAGATGCGCTTCTGGGTGACGGGCGATCCTTCCGGCGTCTCAACGAGGGCGTCCATCGCGAAGGTTCCGCTGGATTGCGCGGTCGCTTGGCGCTGGATGATCCTGTTGCCGGGGGGGATCGTCTCGGTGAAAGCCTCGTCTTCGAACCGGAGCTGCTGAGAAGCAAGCCTGAAATCGAGCGTGACTCTGTAGCCCGTATTGTTCGAGACGACGAAGGACACGGGGCCTTCTCTTGACGTGAGGGTGATCGCGTCCCGCCCGCTCATCCTGATCTTTGAGAACTCGTCCGACACTTCCTCGGCTGCGCGCGTCGCGTACTCCCGCCCCTCTTCCAGGCGAGAAGCATCGACCCACCACGACCGGCTTTGTGCGACGAGGAGGTTGCGTCGCAGTCGAACCAGGAGATCCTCCGGAGGACCGATCGATTTGAATTGCTCGACCACCGCCTGCGTTTCGGAGACCTGTGCGTAGTAGCTCTCGTCTGGTTGAAGGCTGGAGTCGGGCAGGTTGGGCACGACCCCCCGGACCTGCGGTCGCGTCCGCCGGAGACCTTCGCTGGGCGTAAGCGTGCGGAGCCAGGGAGCCGAGGCCAGCCCTCGGAAGAGTCGTCGCGAGAGGCCCGGCCCTGGACGCCAGCCGGCGGGGATCGTTGCCTGGATGACCCGGTCGCGGACTCCCGGAAGTTCCTCCCGGATCATGGCCGTCTCGGCGAAGAAGCGTTGCAGCATGACCTGCTTCTCGCCCTCTCGCTCCAATGCGCTGAGACGAGCCTGGAGGTTGCCGTCGGCGACGTAACCGACGGCTTCCTCCGCTTCGGATCGGACGCGCACGGGACACGTGAATGACGGCGATTGCTCCGGACAACCGTTGAGCGGGTTGTCGGACCCTTCGAGTGAATCCGGCGAGAAGAAGGTTCGCGCGGCGATGCCGCTGATCCGTAGATCGTCGAGCGCTCCGGCGTCGAGCCTGCCCCCCGGCGGGAACAACCAGCGGGCGTTGATAACGGAGTCCGCGTGATCGGCCATCACCTGTTGACCGGTGCTCACCTGCCGGTCCGCGCTTTCGAGCTCGCTCACCAGAGCGGGCAGGTCCGGGAACGAATAGGGGACCAGCAGGGGCTGGACGCCCGCCGAGTCCAGGGTGTCGGTGAGGTCATCGAGCCAGGCGGCCGCGGTTCGAGCCTCGATCGAATCCTCCGGGACCTCCTCGACCTCGGTTGCGCTGGAGACCCTCGTGTAGCCGTCGGCCATGTCGGCGATCTCCTCGACCAGCCTGGGCGTGGGCGCAAGACCCAGGTGGAGGTCGCCGGATTCCTCTTGGATCGCGTTCAACAATCCATCGAGCCAGCCGTCGAGCCGCAGCCCGGTTTCGAGGGGCCATCCACCGCTCGAAACGTCCTCGTGATAGTTGCCATCGGGCGCCCTCGCCGGAACATCATTGAGCGGCACGACCGGAACAAGAAGCAATCTGATCTCCGGCTCGCTTGGGTAGTAGATGAGTTGGGTGTGTTGTTCATCGAGTGTCTCGCCGGTGGTCGGATCCAGAACGGCGATCGTGAGCGGATACACGCCGGCCTCCCCCGGACCCAGGGGAAACAGCGCGGAGATCGGATCCTCCAGCCGGACCGACTCGGTCCCACCCGGGCCGATGGCGCGCTGGAACTCCTTCGGGAACGCGTAAGTGGGTCCAAATCCTCCATCGAAGCTTTCCTCGAGCGAGGTGCGGCTCGTCAGACGTTCGTACCGGATCAGTTGAAGGGTGAAGCCGGTGAGCTCGGCCACGCCGTCGTTCTTGATCCGCATCTTGATGTCGAGGGGCCCAGAGTCGTCGTGCCACGGTGGCTGTCGGGTGAGGACTAGGCGAACCGGCGTCTCGATTAGGTCTCCCTGAGCGGCGACCGGTGTCCCGGCACCGGCTAGGGAGACGAGGGCGAGGGCGACAACGGCGAGCGCGAAACGACGCGGGGCGCGGCTAGAGATGAGTGACATGTGGGGGACAGCATAAGAAAGGCCCCCTCCTAGCGTGGAAGGGGGCGCTAGATCCGGGTCGAGGCCGTTACTTGGAGCCCCCGATGCGGCCGATCTTCTGATAGAACTCCGACCCGTATCGCTGTTTGGTGGTCTCGCCACCTTTCTTGCCGCCGATCCGGCCGATGCGGCCGAAGTGCTCGTCGCCGTATCGATCTTTGGTGGTTCGTCCACCTTTGCGGCCCGCCTCGGCTCTCGACATCTTGGTGCGCTTCTCTTCCATCCGACGGCCTCCCCACGGGTCAAGTGCTGCTTGATTCGTCCTGCTCTACCTACCCATGGGAAGGGCGGACGAAAACGGCCAGGAGCCTTTTCCGGTCCCCACTTTGGAACTTAATAGGGCCCTGGGGGGTGCCGATGAAGAGAGGGTACGCCCACCCACTCACGCCGCAAGGGGCCATCATTTGATGAACGAGAAACCAGTCGCCCAGAAGCGCAACGTCCACGATTTCCTCCGGTTCGTTGTGGACAAGAAGGCGTCGGACCTCCACGTGAAAGCGGGGGGTCCCCCCTACGTGCGGGTCAGCGGGCGCTTGTCGAAGACCGACTTCCCCGCCATGTCGTCCTCGGATTGCGAACGAGCGGCTATGGAGCTGATGGATGAGGCTCAGGCCAAAGCGTTCAAAGAGCGGGGAGAGATCGACTTCGCTTACTCCGAGCACGGCCTGGGGCGTTTCCGCGTCAACGTGTTCCTCCAGCGTGGCAGCGTGGCGGTAGCCGCCCGTCGCGTCCTTCCGGGTAGTCCTGGGTTCGACACCCTCGGCCTGCCTCCGTCCGTGAAAACGCTGGCGGATGAGCAGCGCGGCCTTGTGCTCGTCACCGGGCCCACGTCCTCCGGCAAGACCACCACTACCGCCGCGATGATCAACCACGTCAACGCCACTCGCTCGTGTCACATCCTGACGATCGAGGATCCGATCGAGATCCTGCATGCTGATCGGCAGGCGATCGTCAACCAGCGCGAGATAGGCCACGACACCGAAGACTTCGCCACAGCGATGCGCGCAGCGATGCGCCAGGATCCGGATGTCATCTTCGTTGGCGAGATCCGCGACCCCGAGACGGTAAAGGCCGCTCTCCAGGCGTCCGAGACCGGTCACCTCGTCATCTCCACCTTGCACACCACCGACGTGTCCGAGACCGTGAACCGCATCATCGACTTCTTCCCCCCGCACCAGCAGAAGCAGATCAGGGTTTCTCTCGCAGGCTCTCTCAAGGGCATCGTCTCGCAACGCCTGGTGCCTAGAGCTGATGCTCGTGGACTGGTTCCCGCCGTCGAGGTGCTCGTGATGAACGGTCGCATCCGGGATCTGATCCTGAACGCCGAGCAGACGCACATGATCCACGACATCGTTGCCGAGTCCGACTTCTACGGGATGCAGACGTTCGATCAAGCCATGCTCTACCTCTATCGAGCGGGCCTGATCACCCTGGACGAAGCCATGACCGCCGCCACCAACCCGCACGACTTCCAGATCGCGCTCCGCCAAGAGGGACTTCAGCCGATCTCATAGGCTGGCTGTATGCGCCACCTCGGTCGGCTAAACGTAGGCTGGGGGCATGTCCCGACCTGAAAGTGAATCCGCGCGCGCCGCGTTCTCGGAGTTGCTGAAGCCTGGATCGCCGGTGCTCGGCCTGGCGGAGCGATTCCGTGCCGCATCGCAAGAGCTCTTCCTGGTTGGGGGGACCGTGCGGGATGCGTTTCTCGGCCGTCCGCACGAGGATCTTGATTTCGCTACCGACGCTCCTCCGGAGCGGACCCTTGAACTCGTTAAGCCTGAGGCGGAGGCGACCTGGCTGCAAGGGATGAAGTTCGGCACTGTGGGTGCTCGGATCTCTGGTTTGCATATGGAGATCACTACTTTTCGCACGGAGACATACGCGCCGGAGTCCCGTCATCCAGAAGTGGCGTTCGCTCCCACGATCGACTCCGACCTGTCCCGCCGAGACTTCACGGTCAATGCGATGGCTCTGCGGCTGCCCGAGAAAGAGGCCGTCGATCCGTTCGGCGGGTTAAGCGACCTGGACGCGCGCTTGCTTAGGACCCCGATCGAGCCGAGCGCCTCCTTCACGGACGATCCATTGCGGATGCTGCGCGCTTTTCGGTTCGCCTCCCAGCTCGACTTCAAGGTTCACGAGGAAGTGCTAACCGCGATCTCTGCACTTCGAGAGACATTGGCCTCTGTGTCAGCGGAAAGGATCCGAGATGAGTTCACGCGACTCATCATGGGAGGCAAACCCGGAATCGCATTGCAGCTTGCCGACCGGACCGGGATCGCCGAACTGTTCCTTCCCGAACTCTCGGCGCTGAAGTTGGAGCAAGATCCGGTTCACCAGCACAAGGATGTTTTCCTCCACACCCTTGCCGTCGTCGAACGAACGAGACAAGACGACGAGGAGCTGCGACTTGCGGCCCTCTTGCACGACATCGGAAAACCCAAGACCCGGCGGATCGAGCCCGCCGGGGTCACCTTCCACCACCATGAAGTAGTGGGGGCCGAGATGGCCGCGAAGCGGTTGCGAGCCCTTCGGTTTCCGAACGAGACGGTGCTTGTGGTGAAGGAGCTGATCCGCCTCCACCACCGGTTCCATACCTACAGGCTGGGATGGTCGGATTCTGCGATCAGACGTTACGTGCGCGATGCGGGTCCCCTGCTCGGGAAGCTCAACGATCTCGTGCGCGCCGACTGCACCACTCAGAACCCAGCCAAAGCTCGTGAGCTTGCCCGTCGGATGGACGAGCTCGAAGAGCGGATCAAACTCCTAGCCGAGCAGGAAGAGCTCGCCCGCATCCGGCCCCAGCTCGACGGTGTCCAGGTGATGGCTTACCTAGGCATGGAGCCGGGACCCGTCGTCGGCGAGGCCCTCCGCTTTCTGTTGGAGGTTCGGCTCGACGAAGGGATCCTCGGCGAGGACGAGGCCTTCAGGCGACTCGACGCCTGGGCGCGGGACCGCGGGCTGGACCCCCCGGGGCTC
>JACCXF010000338.1 GCA_013697295.1 Actinomycetota bacterium
CACGTGGGCCTCGTGGTCGTACTCGTACTTGTTGCGGCTGCCCTTCGGGATCTCGATGACGACGTCGATGACCGTTTCATCCATTCGGACGTCAGCTCGCGTCCAGCTTCCGAAGCTCCTCCGGATCCAGCTCGAGCTCCACCGCCTTCGCCGAGTCGGCGATCGTCTCCGGCCGACTCGAGCCGGGGATGGGGATGACCACCTCCGCCTTGGCGAGCTCCCAGGCGATCGCCACTTGTTGAGGGCTCGCACCGCGAGCCTCGGCAACCGCCGCGAAGGCCGAGTGCTCCGAGCCGAGGTCGGCGGCCGAACCCATGCCACCCAACGGGCTCCACGGAAGGAACGCTATTCCCTCACGAGCGCAGTACTCGAGCTCGTCCTCGGAACTCTTGAACCGGGGCGAGAACTCGTTCTGAACGCTGGCGATGTCGACGATGCGCCGGCTCTGTTCGATCTGCTCGATGGTGGCATTCGAGAGGCCCACCATCCGCACCTTGCCCTCATCCTGCAGGTCCTTGAAGGCGCCGACCGACTCCGCGTAGGGAACGTCCGGGTCGGGACGGTGGAACTGGTACAGGCCGATCGCTTCCACGCCGAGCGCCTTGAGACTCGCCTCGCAGGCCCGCTTGAGGTACTCCGGACGGCCGTTGAGACCCCAATCATCTCCATCCTCCTCATCGGCATCGCGCGTGTGCCCGCCCTTGGTGGCAACCAGCGCCTCCGACGCGTCGCCCGACCAGGTCGCCAGACCCTTCGCTATCAGTCGCTCGTTGTGCCCCACTTCGTGCGCTCCAAGGCAATAGGCATCGGCGGTGTCGATCAAGGTGATCCCGAGGTCCAGGGCCTGGTGGATCGTCCGCAGCGAGCGATCCTCATCCGGACGCCCCTCGACGGACATCGGCATCCCTCCAAGTCCCATGGCCGAGACCTTGACGTTTCCTATCGTCCGGGAATCCATAGTGGGGTCCTTTCCGAATCCTGGTTAGATAGCGTTTCCTACAGTGGCTTCTACCAGAGGTCCGCACCCTACAAACTCGCGGAGCAGGCATGGAACAGGTAACACGCGACAACCTCCGGCATCTCGGGGGCCTCTTCCGCTTCGGGCGAAACCCCGCGGCGGTCGTCTACGACAGCATCGGCGCAGACTTCTTCCTCGCCCCGGCTCCCGGATGGCTGAACCTCGGCTTGTGGGAGCGAAGCGACTCGCCCGATGATGGGCTGGAGGCCGTGCGCCGGCTGGTGCGCGTCCTCGCCGAGGAGCTCCCTAAGAACAAGGCGATCCTCGACGTAGCAAACGGGCTTGGTGCACAAGACGAGATCATCGCTCAGGTCGCCCAGCCACGGCAGCTGGTGGCACTCAACATCACCGAATCTCAGCTGCGCGCCGGGCGGGAGCGACTTCACGCAGCGCGGGCCGCGCCGGTGAACGCGGACGCGACCCGTCTCCCGTTCAAAGACGACAGCCTCGATGGAATAATCAGCGTCGAGGCTGCGTTCCACTTCCCATCGCGCTCGAGCTTCTTCACCGAAGCGCGTCGCGTCATGAGGCCGGGGGCGGTCCTCACCATGTCCGACGTCGGCGCCGAGCGAATACCCCGGACCCCTGGCGAGATCTTCGCCGCGATCCTGAACTTGAGGATCTGGGGGCTCAAGGCCTCGAACATGAACTCGGCCGACGACATCGCTCAAGCCGCGCGCGACGCGGGCTTCCGGCAGGTGCAGTTGCGACGGGTCACCGACGAAGTCATCGGCCCCGCGATCCGTTTCCTTCGCCGGAAGCTCGATAGATCGTCGGGTGCGCCGTGGATCTACCGGTTCACGGCGAAGCTCTTGCTACGGCAATGGGGGATGCTGGCGCGCCGGCGCGTCATCGAATACATCTTGATCACCGCGAGTTGACGTCGACACCCCGCTGGTAGTACGGCGAGACAGGGTGGGCTACGCGCGGCCGAGGGCCTTGAGGCCGTTCTCGATACCCGATAGGACACGGTCGACCATGGCGTCGGTGGCCGTGCGGCCCATCAAACCAACCCGGATCGCCTTGCCCATGGTCGGGGTGAGGCCCCCGGAGATCATGATCCCTTCCTTGTCGAGCAGATAGGCGAGCAGAGGCGCGGGATCCTCCACCCAGTTGGCGACCACGAGATTGGCGCCGAACCCCTCCTGCGGTATGGGTTCGAGCCCCAGGGCTGCGAGCCCTTGTCCACAACGCCGGGCCAGGGCCGCGCGTCGCTCGACCCAGGGGTCGAGGCCCACCTCGAGGATCCTGCGCAGACTGGAGTTCAACGCCAGCACCAGGTTCGTCGGCATCGTCACGGGGTGCGGATGCCACGAGGCCCACTCGTCGCGGTACTTGTCCCAGGTTCTAAGATCGAGATACCAGGAACCTGGTCGCGTGCTGCGTCCGTCCACACGCTCACGCCCACGCTCCGACAGAGCCAGCACGCCCAGGCCCGGCGGCGCCTCCAGCCCCTTCTGCGAGCCGGTCACCAAAGCGTCCAGCCCCATGGTGTCGACGAGAGCGATCTCGCCGCCCACCGAGGCGATGCCGTCGACCATGTAGAGGGCCCCCGCGTCGCGAGCGACCCTTGCTATCTCTTCGATGGGGTGGCGCACGCCCGTGGCGGTCTCGACGTGAACGGTGATCACGCCGTCCGCTCCCCCGATCGCGTCCGCAACACGCGCCGGATCGATGGGGGCGCCGACCTCGACCGGGACGACGACCGTCTCGAGTCCGTGCGAGGCGGCGAGCTCCATAGAACGAGTTCCGAAGAAACCCGTGTCGGCAAGCACGACCTTTTGACCCGGCTCGAACAGATTGAGCATCGCTGCATCCAGGCACGTCGTACCGGTCCCCGGGATCAGGTAGGGCGACACACGAGCGTCCATCAACTTCGACAGCAGGTCGAGTGTGTCGCGATGAAGCTCCGTCCAGACGTCGCCATAGTGGGCGATGACCTGCGTGCCCAGCACTTCGAGATCTTCCTCATGCAGTTCGCCGGGGCCGGCGATCATGAGCTCGGGCATGTCGGGAAGCTTGCGAGGGTCAACCGGCATACGGTGATGGTAACCGCGAAAGAGACCGGTCAGCGGGCGATGCGACCGAGGCGATCAGTCAGGTGGTGACAGGACAGGTTGTGACGGGTCAGCCGTAAGGCTTCTCTCTGGTGCGTTCTATCTCGGTCGGGCGCTTGACGACCTTCACTTTGTCGTCGGCGACGTTGTTCGAGTCGCGCTTCGGGTCGGGCCCAGACGCAGCTCGGTGGATCCATGCGTTCTGGCGACCCTGCTCGCGCTGCGTAGCCGTGTAACCCTCTTTGTTCTCGTCGGCGGCCATACGCCTTCTTCCCGTCCTCTCTGCGTCTAGTCCGGCAGCACCTCGACCACGTGATTATGAGTCCCGCGATTCTGCCACGGGATTCGCTCAACCGAGCCGGCCCCGAACTCCTGGAACTCGATCCACTCAGCGGGCGCCGTCCATTTCGACATGTCTCGGCCCGTTCGCCCGGCCAGATGCAAGAGCGTAACGGAATCGTCAGCCCGACATGAGGGAGGATTCCCCGCGCCGTCAGGTGTAGCGGGTCACGATCGTTTCGAGGGCATCGACGTCATAGGGCTTGGGGAGGATCTCCTTCGCACCGCGCTCCAGGAGTACAGACGAGCCCTCCATCTCGCCCGTGACGATGACGACCGGGATCTCCGCTGTGGCCGGGTCGACACGAAGATCCTGAAGGACCTTGTCGCCCGACGACGACGACAGGTTGCGGTCGAGCAGGATCAGGTTGGGTCGCTCGGTCACCACGAGTTCCAGACCTTCTCCCGCCGTGGCGGCCGTAACCACGCGCACCTTCGGGCACCGACGAGCGACGATCCTCTCGAGCATCTTTCGACTCGCAAGGTCGTCGTCGATGTAGAGAACGACCGGCTTTCGTCTGGGACTCATCGGCACACATGAACCTCTCTCGCTGCCGAGTAAGTATGGCTCAACTCGGAGAGACCCATGGATTCAACAGCGAGGCGGGACCGACCGATAAGGAGGGGGTCGGGACGCGCCCGGGAAGAAGGCTGGTCTTCGGTTCGGGTATGCGGGGGGAGGACCTACCATCGTCAGGAGATCATGAAAAAAGGCGACGTCATCAACGGGCGCTACGAGCTGCTGGACCCTCTTGGGTCCGGTGGGATGGCGTTCGTCTGGCGCGCCCGCGACATCCGCCTCGACCGTCCCGTAGCGGTAAAGCTGATCGCCCCCCAGTTCGCGGAGGATCCAGAGTTCCTGGTGCGCTTCTTCTCGGAAGGGCAAAGCATCGCCCGGATCAATCACCCCAACGTCGTCTCCGTTCTCGACTTCGGCGAGGTCGAGGGCCGGCCATTCCTGGTCATCGAGTACGTTTCCGGCGGCTCCCTGACCGAGGCATTCGAGGGTCCGCTCGTCCCGGAGCGCGCTCTGGAGCTAGTGGCCGAGGCGGCGCGCGGTGCTGGGGCCGCCCACGCCCTGGGGATCGTCCACCGCGACATCAAGCCTCCCAACATCCTGATGACCGAGCGTGGTCAAGCGAAGCTGGCCGACTTCGGCATCGCTTCTATAGCCGGAGGCGAGAAGTTCACAGCGACCGGCGCGGCCATCGGATCACCGCATTACGTGAGCCCCGAGCAGGTGTCCGGGAGACAGCCGGTCCCCGCGTCGGACGTCTACTCGCTCGGCGTCGTTCTATACGAGTTGGTCACCGGACAGAAATTGTTCGAGCACACGAACGTCACCGCGATCGCCATCGCCCACATAGAAGAGGAGCCGGAGCCTCCCAGCGCATCCGTGGAGGATGTGAACCCCGCGCTCGACGCGCTGGTCCTTCGATGCCTCGAGAAGGATCCGGCCGATCGATTCCAGGATGGGAACGAGCTCGCCGACGCGATCGACTCGGTGATGTCGGGGGACGCGGATCACACAACCTTCATGCCGATGCTGCACGACGATGAGGACGACGAGCTCGATCACCTGCGGTCGCCGACCGGGCGGCGCGTGCTTCTCGGCTCGGCGCTCGCCCTCTTGCTTGCGATCGTGATCGGGGTAACGCTCGTTGCCGCCAGTGGGTCCCCCGATGAAAGCGCCGAGGCCGATTCTTCGATCGAGAGCCCGGCCGCGAGCCGGAAACCGAACAGGAAGCCGTCGCCCTCGCCGACGACCAGCACCGCGGCCACAACGACCACGAGCGCGACTCCCAGCCCGGTCCCCGAAGAGGACGGGGCGGAAGCCGGATCGGGGTCGACGGACGGAGGCGGGGGTGGTGGAACCGGCGGCGCGGGTGGCGGTGGTCAGCCCGCCCCGAGCGCGGCTCCCTCCGCAGCTCCCAGCGTGGCGGCATCGCCCTCGCCTGCGGAGTCGGGCCTCACTGAGGCTGAGACCAGCACCGAATAACCGCGCCCTCCGGTAACTCCTCTCGGACGGGGATCCGGTAGAAGTCTTCACGCGGCCATTCGGTCGCGACGCGCCGGATCTTCCCCCGTAGCTTGCACCGATTCAAGCTGAGGCCGGCGTCCAGCGCGCGCTCCTCTATCTGCTCGATGAATCGGCTCACGCTCCCTCGGCTGGGCTCGCCGACCCAATCGATGTCGATGCCCCCGGTCCACGCTGTCCAGCGATCGGCGAGCGCGCGCCACGGTCCCCCAGCGCGGCCTACCGCCATGGCTGCAGCTGCCGTCTCGTTCGGCTCGGGCCTGGCCCCGATGTCCGCCACCTCTATGGTTCGTCGCCCCACGCCGCGCGCGGCGAACACGAGAGGCTGGGAGGCGAGCAACTCGGTCCGCTCCTGCAACAGCTCGCCAGCCTCTAGCCGGGTCAGACCCGCGAGTTCGATGTCACCGTCCACGGTGACGCCGTGATGCACTTTGCCGGCGCTCAGCCCATACTCCAGAACGAGGGCGTAGACGAGAACGGCGGCGGCCAGCAGGCCGTAGAGCAACGCTCGTGACGGGCGGGAGATGTTCATCCCTCGATGCTACGGGGCTAGGAGCCACCTCCTCCGCATGTATCCGTAGCCCACAATCCGCGCTCGGCCACTCGGGCCCGATCCTCTAAGTCGAGAAGGAAGTCCGAATGCCTGACGTTTGGCTCGTAGATCAGGACCCGGGCGTAGCCGTTGGCCACGAGACGAGCGTTGGCCAGCTCCTCCTCGACGTAGACGTACCTCAAGAGCCGGCCGTAGCCATCGACCTCCTCCACGTCGTCGACGAGGCGAACCGCGCGGTCCTGGAGCAGGGCGGCGGCCGCTTCGGATGCTTCGGGTCCGAAACACTCCACTGGTGAATCCGGTTTTACCGACTCCGGCGTGTCGATACCCAATAGCCTGACGTCGTAGCTGTGGCCCACCTGGGCTCGGCCGGCGCCCGCCCCCTCGACCCGACTCGTGATGGTCACCTCGATGGTGTCGCCATCCACGACCCTCGTCACCTTCGCCGCCTCGTAGCCGATAGGTTCCTCCCCCAACGTGGCAGGAGCCTGATGGGAGAGGTCGACCGGCTGGGGGCATGCCGGCAGCACGAGGAGGGCGGCGATGAGGGCGATGGAGATCCGCACGAGACCGGCCCGTCGCGGGTCCCTATCCCGCCCGGCGCGCGCTCGACGCCGGCTCGACAGGGCGGTCCGTCGAACCGCCGGTGCGAGATGAGTTAAGCCGTTTGACAGATGGCTCTCCTGCTGGGCGGTCGATCACGTATCTATCCCAAGATTCGGATTCGGGGGAAACCGTATCTTGGGCAATCATTGAAACCAGTCGATCATCGAACCGTCGATCATCGAACCAATGGATTGAACCAAGTAAAGGGTCTCCACGGTTGTGAAGGGGACCGCAGTGACGAGCTAGGGGATGGGCATATGGTTCGTATGCGGACGAAGAAAGTTGCGCTTCGCGCGGGTCTCGCCAGTGTGGGCCTACTGGGTTCTGCGACGCCAGCAGCAGGCCACGCATTCACGGACGAATCGACCGTCACGATCGACTACGACGGCACGAACTTCTACGGCAGCGTGTCCGCAGACCACAGGACCTGTAAGCGGAACCGGACGGTGCGGCTCTACAAGGTCCGGAAGAATCGCCGCGATGCCATCGTCGGCATGGACACGACCGGCTTCAACGGCAACTACAGGATGCACAAGCCCAGAGCCAAAGGCCGCTACTACACCGTGGTGGCCCGGAAAGTCAGCGGAGGTTACGGACACAGCCATGTATGTCGCAAGGACCGCTCCCCCACCCGGTGGGTCCGCCAAGGGTAGTTCTCCTCCACGTTTGACCCGCTGATGAATCCTGTGATCCTCGAGGGACCGAGGGACTAGCTTCACCCCCAGGTCTGGCACGCCGCCGGCACATCACGCTTTGCACGGGGCTGGCGTACATTACGCGCCATGCACGGGGCTGACTGGCGTACATGATCGAGCCATGCTGGACGTAACTTTCATCTGCACGGGCAACCGGTGCCGCTCGCCACTGGCCGAAGCAGCCCTGGCCCGGTTCGTGAACTCGCTCCCCCTCCGGGTGTCGTCTGGCGGCACCCTTGACCTCGGTGCGGAGCCCTCGACCGACGAGATGATCGCTGCTGCCCGGGACCTCGGTCTGGATCTGGTCGACCACCGGTCGCGCCATCTCTCCCAGATCGACCTGCGCAACTCGGACCTGATCCTGGGGTTCGAGCTGAACCACATCGCGGCAGCGGTGGTGGACGGCGGGGCGTCGGCGGACAAGGTCTTCTACCTGAGAGAGATCGTCCGGCTCCTCGAGGGGATCCCATGCGCGGACCAGGCTGATCCCGAGGCCGGCGCTAAGGAGTGCATCCGCCGAGCAGCCGAACAACGTTCTTTCGACCGTTCTCACCGGGCGGGCGAAGGCATCCCCGACCCGTTCGGTCGCTCGGAGCGCGTCTACGCCGAAACCGCCGGAACGATCGTGGACCTCTGTCGCCGGCTCGTCGTCGTGTTGTTCGGGGCCGAGAGCGCGTAGGACCAGACCTGACGGTCAAGTCCTACGCCGTTACCGTGACCCAAGAGAACGCCGGACGAGACGTAACAGGAGGAGGATGGCATGAAGGCTCGATCCCTCGACCAGATGGGAACCACCGGGCTCTTCGCCGGGCTCCCCCGCTATGACTCCGCCGATTCAGGATGCGGCTGGCTCACGGCGCTGCAAGACGTGTCGGCGGACGAGTTCCTGGAGGGCGGCTCGAGCTCGGCCGACCTCGTCCTATCGACGAGCGGCCTCTCCCGCTAGCGATCCCCCGGCCGGACGGCCGGGACCTCTTCCGCGATCATCGAAATGATCGCGGCCTCCTATCACCCTGGCCTGCGGCCTGGTTGAGGCAGCCGGATCGATCAGAGAAAGACTTCTATGCCCGCTGTGGTATCGACGCGATCCTTTCGGGCCCTACTACCGCGACGACGCTTGCTTCGACGATGGGACAGGTGACGATCCTTCGCCCCGCCTGTCTCCCGGCGAGGCATTCAACGGCACCTCCACCGAGCCCCTCACCGAGATCGACGGACAGCAGTATCAATGGGCCGCGCGGACGGCTGCCCCCACCAATGTCGGCGATAGCTATGCCACCACGGCCAAGGCACCGCTGGTGCCGGTGGCCACGCCTCAGCCTTAGGGGATCGGGCCGCGCCCCCCGGTCCACTTGAAGGGCTCGGAGGAGCCGCGACCCGATCGGGTCAGCCCCCTAGCCCCAGGGCCACTTCGCTGCCACGGTAAGCCACAGCGCTCCCAGGGTCCCGACCAGGATCGCAACCCGCTTGACGCTCGTCATCCAGCACCTCCCTTCGCCTTTCGTTAACTCGCATTGCTTGAAAAGTTAATCACTCAGTTAGACCGAAGGGGGATTCGACCGAACGCGACACGCGGGTGGCCTTCGAGGCCGAGGTCTGGTTAAGTTGCCGGCCGGGACGGGGTCGGAGGCGAGTACTCCCCTCACGGGATGGTCAGACAGGCTTGGCGAAGGGAGCCGGATGAAGTTAGGCACGAACCTGAGGCGGTTGAGACTCCAGCGTGGCCTCACGCAAAGGCAGCTGGCGGAACCCGCCTACACGGATGCCTATGTCAGCACGATCGAAGCCGGTCGCCGCCAACCTTCAAGGGGCGCCCTCGAGCACTTCGCCGGGAAGCTCGAAGTCACGTACGAGGAACTGGTTTCGGGCATCGATCCCGGCGTCCCCGCGCAGATCGAGCTAGATCTGCACGAAGCACGGAAGATGCTCGCCCAGGGTCACCTCGAGAGAGCGCGCGCCGCGTACGAGACCGCCCGCTCGACCACCGCCCGCTTCGGACTTCGCCGTCTAGAGACGACAGCGGAGTGGGGATTGGGCATGTGCGACGAGCGCGCCGGCCACTTCGAGTCGGCCATCGAGCATTACGACCGGGTGCAGGACATCCTCGGAGCGAAGGATCTGATTGCCGGGGTGCAAGCGCTCGCCAGCAAGGCTCGCGTCCTCCTGATGATGGGTGACGTTCGGTTCGCGATCCACATCCTCGAGGATCGCCTGCAGCGATTGGTAACAGACGGATTGGGAGACCCCGATTCCCTGGTACGCCTGCACGCAACGCTCGTTGCGGCGTACTTCGAGGCAGGTCTCTACAAGATGGCGCATGCTTCCGCGGAAGAGGCGCTCAGGCTTGCACCCACGGCGACCGATCTCGAGAACCTTGCGAACATGAACCTGAACGTCGCTCGAGTATCGCTGCAGAAAGGCGACATCCCCCAGACGCACGACTTCCTGGGGCGGGCCGAGCTTCTCTTCCGTCAACTCGACCTCACCGATCAGCTCAGCCGCGCGCATTTCGCTCGCGGCTACGTGTTCAGCCGCCAGGGAGATCTGGAGGGCGCTCGCGAGGAGTTCGAAACGGCGCGTCGGATGCTCGATTCCGTCGACAGCCCGATCGAGGCTGCCCGAGTGACAACCGAATTGGCGCGCGTCGCTCGCATCGAAGGGCATCTCGATCAAGCGCGCTCCATGTTGCAAACATCCATCACCGCTCTTCGAGACTCGGATCCCGCCGAACTCGGTCAGGCCCATAGGGAGCTCGGCCTCTGCCTGGTGCGGTCCGATGATGTCGGTGCGGAGAAGTCCTTCCGTCGCGCCATCGAGTTGTTCGATCGCTCGGATGAGCCGGTCGAGATAGCGGTGACATATCGGGCGCTCGGCGAGCTATTCGAGGGGCGCGGCGATATCAAGGCGAGTTGCGAGTCCTACCGCACCGGTCTCCAAGCGCTCGAGCGCGCCCTGTAGCCACAAAAGGAAATGCCGGCGGTCCGAGAAAAGGAGCCGCCGGCGAGAAACCAACCTTTGTAGCGCTTCGCTGACTTGCCTGTTGCTCTTGCTAGTGCCCCGGGGCGACCCGGGTCTTGCGCTCTAGATCATGTATCGGCTCGAGGCGACCCGTCCTGAAGCTCACGTGCGATCTTGTTCTTCCCATTCCGCGGCGAGCTAATCGCCCGGTTGCCGCATCGGGGCGATCCTCGCCACGCCGGAGCCACCCAGGATCTAGGCTGAGTGCCGCCCTGCGTCGGGAAACCCCCATAACGAGAGGAAACTCATGTCCGAAGCAGTCATCGTGTCCGCCATCCGCACGCCCATCGGCCGTGCGAAGAAAGGCTCGTTGCAGGACGTGAGGCCCGACGATCTCGCCGCCTTCGCGGTCCGATCCGCGGTCGATGCGGTGCCCGGACTGGATCCGGGCGAGATCGTCGATGTGATGATCGGTTGTGGCTTCCCGGAGCAGAAGCAAGGGATGAATCTCGGCCGGCGCGTCGCCCTGCTGGCGGGCCTGCCGGAGCACGTGCCCGGCACGACCGTCAACCGGTTCTGCGCCTCGTCGCTCCAGACAACACGAATGGCTTTCCACGCGATCAAGTCGGGCGAGGGAGACGTGTTCGTCGCGGGCGGTGTGGAATCCATCAGTCAGGTGGATGGCTATCCCAAGGACCTCGACGAGCTCCACCCGAAGCTGTTCGGGGATGACGCCGAGATCGCTAACGTCTACATCCCGATGGGGATGACCGCGGAGAACGTGGCCGAGAGTTACGACGTGACTCGCGAGGACATGGATGCTTTCGCGCAACGCAGCCAGGAGCGCGCTGTAGCGGCCCAGGAGTCGGGCTTCTTCGATAGAGAGATCACCCCTTACACGAAAGACGATGAAACCGTCGTGTCGCGAGACGACGGTCCGCGCGCAAGCTCGACGCTGGAGAAGCTGGCCTCGCTCGCACCTGCGTTCAAGCCCGATGGGGTCGTCACTGCGGGCAACTCCTGCCCCTTGAACGACGGTGCAGCCGCGCTGGTGATCATGAGTGACGAGCGCGCTGCACAGCTCGGCGTAACCCCGCTGGCCCGGATCATCGCCTCCTCCGTGTCCGGCGTGGCGCCGGAGATCATGGGTGTGGGGCCGATCGAGGCCATCCGCAAGGTCCTCAAGCAGGCGGACATGTCGATCGAAGACGTTGACGTCGTCGAGCTCAACGAGGCGTTCGCAGCGCAAGTGCTTCCGGTGACCCGCGAGACCGGTATCGATCCTTTCTCCGACAAACTGAATCCCCATGGGGGCGCGATCGCACTGGGCCATCCCTATGGGATGACGGGTGCCAGGATCATGTGCACGCTTCTAAACGACCTGGCGACGGACGATGGGGCTATCGGCCTCGAAACGATGTGTGTCGGCGGAGGGCAGGGGATGGCCATGCTGGTCGAGCGCATCACATAGCCGCCCGCGAAACCTGGCGAGACGCCCGATTCAGTCGTAGATTGGGCACATGCATGGGAATGGGGCGGAGTCGAGCGCGCCATGAAAGAAACCGAACCTCCTTTCGACCTCACCTCTCTGGGGATCGGGAGGCTTTTCGAGTTCGTCCCTGACGGCATCATCGTGGCCGAGCTCGACTCGGAGACGATCATCGGGTTCAACGGTGGCGCCGAGCGGATCTTCGGCTACGCGGCACAGGAAGCCCAGGGCATGCCGCTCGAGCACCTCGTCCCCGAGCGTCTGCGCAGCGCACACCACGCGGGCATCGCTGCCTTCCGGTTGAATGACAGCGGCCGGCTCATCGACACGGGGGCACCCGTCGAGCTGCCGGCTCTGCGACGGGATGGAAGCGAGATCACGATCGAGCTGACTCTGGGCCGCATCACTTCGACCGAGGTGTCCGGCATCTTCGCGATGGGCCTCGTCAGAGACGTAAGCGAACGCAAGCGACTCGAAGCCTTTCGGGACGACTTCATCGCTAACGCAGCGCACGAGCTACGAACCCCGGCGACGGCCCTGCTGGGCTTCGCGGAGGTCCTTCGACGATGGAAAGAGATGCCGGAAGAGCGCGTGGGCACGGCGATCGAAGCTCTCAACCGACAGGCGGAGCGTCTTCGGATGTTGCTGGCGTCGATGCTCGACATCAGCCGTCTCCGGCGAGGCACTTTCGAGGTCCAGAAGGAACCGGTGGACCTCACACGGATCGTCCAACGATCGCTCGAGGCGACTCCACTGATCGGGAAAGATGTTCAACTGGCGCTGCCCGAACGCATGATGGTCATCGGCGACGCCCTACGGATCGAGCAGATCGTCACGAATTACCTCACGAACGCGCAGCGTTACGGAGGCGCCGAAGTCTCCCTCGAAGGCGCCGCCTCCGATGGAGCCTGGGTCCTGTCGGTCTGCGACGATGGCCCGGGCGTTCCCCGCGTCCTGGTCGAGAACCTCTTCCAGCCCTTCCATTCCGGCACCGATGCGACCACCCATGGCGGATCTGGATTAGGGCTGGCGATCGTGCGGATGCTCGCCAAGGCGATGGACGGAGAAGCGTGGTACGAGCCCATCGAGCCCCAGGGAGCCCGCTTCTCGGTGCGCCTACCGGAGGCCGTCTGACCCAGCGCTACTGCGGCGATCTGCACCCCCCGCTTGTGCTCCACGGCTACCTCCCGTAGCGTCTGTGGTTCATGGACCGGCGAAACTTCCTTCAGGGAGGGGTCGCCGCCACGGCTGCAGGGCTCGCCTCGGGTCTGTTCGCATCACGATCGGCCGCAGCGGCGAGGACCCTCGTATACGCGGACGGCTTCGGCCGGTCCGAGCTGAGAGGCTGGGGCGAGGCCTGGTTCTCGCCGCGCCAGGATGCCTACTGGTCGATGCGCCTGGGCCAGGCCCTCTACGAACTTCCGCGTCCGCAGCACGGGGCCGCGGACTTCAGTCCCAATCCCGTCCTGCTTCTGGATCACGACGTCGGCGACGTCGAGATCACGGCCATGTTCAGTATGGATAACCGGCGGGCCAGGGTTGGGATCTGCGGGCGCACCAGCACGTATGACGACGGCTACACCGCCTATTTCGACGGTGCCAATATCCAGATCTCTCGCTACACATTGCGTGGCGAGCGCAAGCTGGCTGAAGCGCCATTCCTCACGACGCGCGGCGTCATCTACATGATCCGTCTGCGTATCAGCGGCAAGAACCCCGTGCGCCTCAAGGCGAAAGCCTGGAGAGCCGACGCACCCGAACCTCGGCGGTGGACGACTACGGTTATCGACTCGGCTCCGGATCGGGTAAAGGGCTCGGGCAGCACGGGATGCTTATTCATGCACGACAAGATCTACCGACGGCCCTTACGTGTTTGGGCTCACGCGTTCCGCATCACCTCGCTCGAGAGCCCGGCCGTCACGCCGCCTGCGATGGCGTTCCAGTTCTCGGGACGCACCGAAGCAAGGGCCGATAACAAACACCGAACGCTGCTTGTGTGCCGTTCGAACGCTCCAGCCGACTCCGTGGACTTCCAGGTATCGACCGATGCCGGATTCTCCGAGTACGTAATCGTCCCGGCGCAAGAGCATTCGGCCGACTCGTGCATCGCGAAGACCTGGCTGGATGACTTGGAACCCGGCAGCACCGTTTTCTGGCGCACTCAGGCGATTCGCAAGGACGTCGTGGCATTCGGCCCCCTTCGTTCTTTTCGCACCCCCCCGCCGTCCGGAAGTCGGATCTCCTTCGCGTTCGGCTCGTGTACGAACCTGTGGGTGTCTCACAACTCCTTCGTACAAGCCGCCGAGCTGGATCCGGACTTCTACGCACACCTCGGCGATTTTGGTTATCCGGCGACGTGGAACGGGTCCGCCATGGCGGCCAGGGGCGACTGGTATCAGGATCGCTGGACCCGGATGCTGGCAGCCCCCGAGATGGGACTCGTACATGACAGGGCCTCGTTCGTGATGATGCAGGACGACCACGACTACGGCGGAAACAACACGTGGTCGCAGACCGTGAAGCCGTTCTCGGTCACCGCCTGGGATGAGATAAGCGGCAACGACGGCGCCCGCTGGTTCGACCTTCGGTATGGAGACCTCCATGCCTTCGTCACCGACACTCACGTTGCGTCCGATGACCCGGCCGCGCCTGACGGGCCGGACCACTCCTGTCTCGGGTCGCGGCAGAAGGCGTGGCTGAAGGAGGCCATGGCGGCCTCGGACGCCCCCATCCTTGCGGTATTCAGCACGCGGCCCTTCTGGGGGGCGGGGAGCGGGCCCGGATGGAAGTCGTCGTTCGCCCACGAACGGGAAGAGTTGTTCGCCCATTTCCACTCGCTTCAGGTCCCGGGTCGCCGAATCATCGCGCTAACCGGAGACGCACACGCTCAGTTCATAAGCCGGCATCCGGCCCCGGAACAGGACGACGAGCCGATCTACGAGTTCTGCTCGTCGGGGACCGATCGGGGCGACACGACGACCCTGGGACAACCCCTCGGGGACTCGGCCGGCCGCTTGGACCCGCTGCGGGCCCGGAAGCTCGCCCACGCGTTCGGCTACGTCGAGATCGCTGAGGGTGGCCCGACCCGGCTGATGAGGCTCCGCTGCATCTCGTCCGAGACCGGCGCCGATCTCTGGCCCCCGCTGGAGTTGCCTCTCTAAGAGTTTGGGTGGGGGGCCGGGCAATACTCCCCATCAGCAGGGCAACCACTGCCGGGGCCGCCCTGCGTAAGTAGAGGTAGAGTTCAGCCCTATACAGGGTTACGAGCAAGGGGGAAGTCTTGGCCGAGATCTCGATGAACGATGTCACCAAGCGCTATGCGGATGGCACCCTCGCGGTCGAGGACCTGAACCTCGACGTCGAGGACGGCGAGTTCATGGTCCTGGTGGGTCCTTCCGGCTGCGGGAAGACAACCGCCCTGCGCATGATCGCGGGTCTCGAGTCGATCAGCGAGGGCGAGGTGAAGATCGGGGACAAGGTCGTGAACGATGTTCCCCCCAAAGATCGCGACATCGCCATGGTCTTCCAGAACTACGCGCTGTACCCCCACATGACGGTCCGCGACAACATGGCCTTCGGTCTGAAGCTCGCCAAGACCGACCAGGGCGAGATCACCAAACGCGTCGAGGAGGCCGCCAAGGTCCTCGGTCTCGAGGAGTACCTCGACAAGAAGCCGCGGGCTCTCTCCGGCGGGCAACGTCAGAGGGTGGCCATGGGCCGCGCGATCGTCCGGAACCCGCAGGCGTTCCTCATGGACGAGCCTCTCTCCAACCTGGACGCCAAGCTCCGAGTACAGATGCGGTCCGAGATCTCGCGTATCCAGGCCGACCTCGAGGTGACCACCGTCTACGTGACGCACGACCAGGTCGAAGCCATGACGATGGGCGACCGCGTCGCCGTCATGCGCAAGGGCGAGCTTCTGCAGGTCGGCACCCCTCCCGAGCTGTTCTCGAATCCCAGGAATCTCTTCGTCGCCGGCTTCATCGGCAGCCCGTCCATGAACTTCGCGATGTCTAGCGTCGAGAAGAGCAACGGCGGCTACGCGATCAAGCTCGGCGACCAGTCCCTCAAGGTCAGCCAGAAGGCGCTCGAGAAGCGCCCTGCTCTCGAACGGTACGAGGGCAAGGAGATCATCCTTGGGATCAGGCCGCAGGACTTCGAGGACGCATCCCTGTCGGAGTCACCCGAGGGCTCGCGCGTGAAGGCAAAGATGGATCTCGTCGAACGCATCGGTACCGAGACCCTCGTGCACTTCCAGATCGACGCCCCGATCGCCTTGACCGAGGACATGAAGGAGCTCGCCGCAGACGTGGGCAGCGAGGAGCAGCAGCTCGAGCGCAAAGCGAAGGAAGGCAAGAACGAGTTCGTCGCGACGCTCAACCCGAAGACTCAGGTCAGCGAGGGTGACAACGTCGAACTGGCGATCGACTCGACGCAGCTGCACTTCTTCGACCCCGAAGACAGCGCGGGCATCTACGAGCAGAAGTAAGAACCCGTCGTGGCCTCGCTGCAGGGGGCGCCGCAGGGTTCGTGGCCGCGGGTCTACAAGCAGCCGCTACAGGTCCCCCTGACGATCCTTCTCGTGCTGTTCGGCGCGCAGGCGCTGTGGAGCGTGGGCCGGATCGTGCTCGACGGAGGGGACGGGCTCTGGCTTATGCCCTTCCTGGTGCTGCTTCCGATCCTGCTCCTGTACTTCTTCATGAGGGTGTTCCAGCACGTCACGC
>JACCXF010000011.1 GCA_013697295.1 Actinomycetota bacterium
CAGAGAACCGCGTGTGGTCGGCCGAGCGCGAGCTCTTTCCTCAATTGGTTGCCGAAGGCGCGCGGCTGTTCGCAACGGGGACGGATGCCTACTGGATGGACATAGGTACACCCGAGAAGTACGTACGTGCCAACATGGACGCATTGTCCGGCACCTTCCCGACGGACGCAGCCGGCTCGGTCGGCCCGGACGGGGTTCTTGCAGCCGAGCCCTCTGACATCGCAGAGGACGCGCGAGTATCCTCCGCATGCCTGGGTTCGGGCGCGCGCGTTGCTTCCGGCGCCACAGTGTCAGGGTCGGTGCTCCTCCCGTCCGTATCGGTCGCCGAGGGCGCGACCGTCGTGAACTGCGCTCTTGGGGAAGGCACGATCGTCTCCGCCGGCGCGAGGATAGCGAACGGGGCCGTCGGCGACGGCGAAATCATCGAATGATCGACCGGGAGGAGTGGCACAGGTGCGAGTAATGGTGACCGGTGCGGCGGGATTCATCGGATCCCACCTAGTGGATCGATTGATGGGAGATGGTGAGGACATCCTCGCGGTCGACGACCTATCGTCAGGGTCGCTTGCGAACCTGGCCGACGCACGGCGTTCGCAGATGGGCAAGTTCACATTCCAACGAGCGGACATCACCTCGACCGCGCTCGCCGAATTGATCAAGCGAAACAAGCCGGAGGTGATCTTTCATCTCGCCGCTCAGGTCGATGTAAGAAAGTCGCTGAAGGACCCGATACACGACGCGATGATCAACATCATCGGAACCTTGAACCTGCTTCAAGCCGCGACCGAAGCCGGAAGCGAGAAGGTCGTTTTCACATCTTCCGGGGGTTGCATCTACGGGGAGCCCGACGAGTCTCGTCTTCCCGTCACCGAGGATCAGGTGTGGTCGCCTGAGGCGTTACCAGAGTCCCCATATGGTGTGTCAAAGAAGGTCGTGCTCGACTATCTGCGCTACTACAAGGTGGTGCACGGCCTGGATTACGCAGCTCTCGCTCTCGCGAACGTCTACGGGCCGCGTCAGGAACCTGCGAGCGAGGTTGGTCTCGAGGGCCAGGTGGTGGCCATCTTCTCCCGCAAGATGCTCGCCAATCGCCCATGCACGATCTACGGGGACGGCACCCAAACGCGAGATTTCGTGTATGTCGACGACGTCGTCTCGGCCTTCGTCGCTGCACGTGACCGTGGGAGCGGACAGCTGATCAATGTCGGCAGCGGGCGCGAACTCTCGGTCAACGAACTGCATTCGAATCTCGCGGAGCTCACCGGCACTCGTTACGAACCCCAGTACGCACCCGCCCGACCCGGCGAGTTGCAACGCATCGTCATCGACCCTTCGAAGGCGGGCGCAGAGTTGGGGTGGTCCCCGACGACCGAGCTAACCGAGGGCCTGAAGCAGACCGTCGCCTGGTTCCGCGCGGCCGCCTGAACATCGCTCGCCGGGCTCCGAGGAAGCGGCGCTCTCGTGTCTCCGAGTCCGGATCGTCCGATTCGTACCCTTAGGCGGCCCGCCGCTCGTGGCCAGGGCGCCATTTTTCGAGGAAATCGGGGCACGATTGGATTGGAGCCGAGAAAAGCTGGGCAAAATCTCTCCGAAGTCGGTGGACGACGCTCTGTAGTGGATGGAAGATGTACCCAGGCAGGAAATGGGGAGATAGAGCCGCAGGATTAAGGCTCATCGAGCCGGACTGGGACTTGGGGATCCGTCCAGAGCTTGAGCAGAAAGTAGGGGACGGCAAATGGCACGCACGGAGAGGGCCCGATGGAGCGCCCAGTTCGCACCACTTGTAGTTCTGTTCGTGATCGCTGCGATGTTCTTCGGAACTGCCTTGAGCTCGGCGAAGCCGAATGGGGCAGGCAAGTCGGAGTCGGCGCCGGGACAGATGAAGAAAGACACCTCGGACGCGGAGGGAGACTCCGGGTCGGAAGAGGCGGCTAAACCTGCAAAAGAGAAGCCCGCCAAAGACACCTCCGCAAAGCCGTCGAAGCCGTCATCCGGCGGCAACGGGAACGGATCGTCCGCGGGCTCTGGATCTCAGGGTTCGGGTTCCGGCGGTGGCTCGGGTAAAGGTTCCGCAGGTGGCTCCGGTAAGGGTTCCGGTGGCGCCAAGGAGTCCGGCGAGAAGAAGAACCCCCCCGGCAACAACGGCACCGTGAAGATCGACGCGCTGCCGTTCGACGATCACCCGAACAACGAGCCCCACGTCGGCTGCATCTTCCAGATCGACCTTTATGGCTACGACGACAACGACAACTACTACGCGGACTACTCGTTCGTGTTGCACTCTCCCACGCTGTCGCCCACCGGTGACAACGGGCTCATGAACGGCAACGTGTTCATCGGTGAGGATGCAGCCGGAGGCGGAACAGACCTGGAC
>JACCXF010000024.1 GCA_013697295.1 Actinomycetota bacterium
CTCGACCTAGGCACGAACGCATCGGGGCTCGCTCGGCGGCGCGCTCGATGACGGTGCGCCAAGCCGTGGTTGCTACCGGGGGGATGCGCTTCCTGGTTGGGTTCCTGGTGTTCCATCTGGCTTTCGCTTTGCGGCGTGAGGATCTGGCGGCGGTGGGCTTGGGTCTGCTCGTCGCCTCCGCGGCAACGGGGAGTTTGATCGGGGCGTTCGTCGCCCCGCGCCTCCGCCACCGCTTGAAGGAGGAAGGGATCATCGTGATGAGCCTCGCTGCCGGAGGGTTGGCAGGGATCCTTGCGGGCTCCCGATTCTCGCTCGTGACCGCGGCAGCGCTGGTGGGGATCTTCGGGGTGGCGGCGGGCGCTGCGAAGCTTTCGTTCGACTCGATCGTGCAACGAGACATCTCCGAGGGCGCACGAGGATGGGCGTTCGCCCGGTTCGAGGCGGTCCTACAGTTCGCCTGGGTAGTAGGCGGCACCATCCCGGTCCTCGTCTCGATCCCGGCTGCAGCAGGTGTCATCGGCGTGGGGGTCCTGGCGAACGCACTCGGGCTCGTCTATGTATTCGGTCGGCATCGCGCCCGGGCGGCTGCTTTGCCGTAGCATTCCAAGCTGACCCACTCGCGTTAGGGGCCCCCATGAATATCGTTTTCGACCCATCGGAAACTCATACCCTCGGCGTCGAAGCCGAGTTACAGGTCGTGGATTCCGCAGGGGCCCTGGCGACGGACACGGCAGCGACCAAGATCCTCGCCGAGCTGGACGACTCTCGTGCCTACAAGCACGAACTGCTCGAGTGCACCATCGAGGTCATCACGGACGTCTGTCCGACCGTCAAAGCCGTGCGGGCGGACCTCGGCGGAAAGATCGAGAGACTGATCGAGGTGTCGGAGGGCCTCGGCTACCGCGTTCTCTGTACGGGTACGCATCCGTTCTCCGCGTGGGCGGACCAGACGGTGTCGCCCGATCCCCGCTACCACAGCCTCATCGAGAACTGTCAGTGGACGGCGCGCCGATTGCTGATCTTCGGCATACACACTCACGTTGGTTTGGCCTCTGGGGAGCAAGCCATCGCCGTGGGCAACGCACTTGCCACCTATATCCCGCACTTTCTTGCATTGTCCTCCTCTAGTCCGTTCTGGCAGGGGCGCGACACCGGTCTCTCATCGGCTCGGTCGAAGGTGTTCGAGTCTCTCCCGACCGCCGGTCTTCCCTACGAGATGGAGAACTGGGGTCAGTTCCAGAGATTCATGCGGACGCTCATCGGTGCCGGCACGATCAGAAGCATCCGCGAGGTGTGGTGGGACATCAGGCCTCATCCCGGCTTCGGCACTCTCGAGTTGCGCATCTGCGATGGCATCCCGACCATGGACGAGCTCTGCTCGATCGTCGCGCTGTCGCAATCCTTGGTCGTGTGGCTGGCGGACCGATACGACCATGGCCTCGAGTTGCCGCATCACCGTGCGTGGACGATCCGCGACAACAAGTGGCGCGCTGCAAGGTATGGACTCGAGGCGGAGATCATCCGAGACGAGGAGGGAAACCTCATCAAACTGCGTCGTTCGATCGGCGATCTCGTCGAGAAGCTCGAGCCCGCCGCCGAGCGGCTCGGTTGCCTCGACGAGCTTCGCGGCGTGAACGACATCCTCGACCGAGGAACATCGGCGACGCGTCAGAGAGAGGTCTTCGAAGAGATGAAGGATCTGAGCGCGGTCGTAGACTCGCTTGTCGAAGAGATGAAGACCGGATCCCCGAGACCATTGCCTGATTCGAGCCTCATCGGCGGAACCGTCGTGCAAGGTAGCCAGCTTGCGGGAGAGAAATAGCCGCACTCAAGGGCGCGGCCCCAGCATCCTGAGGTCTCCTTGACGGCGCGTGGCGCCGGTAGCGTCCAGCCACTCGCACAGCGGGACTGCGTACCTGCGCGACGTGCCGAGTACATCTCTGATCTGCGCCACCGTGATTGGTCCGCCGGACGAGATGTGGGCTCGCACAACCTGTCGAGCTTGTTCGGCAGATCGGCGGGTGAAGAAAAAATCGCCCACCGGCACCAAGTCACCGGACGAGACCAGGGTTCGTATGAGGGCAGGGTCCGCCCCCAGGCTCTTCTCGGTGGGTGGCGAGAAACCAGCCTTTCCGATCGCTTGAAGAACCCTGTCCCGCTCCCGCGTCTGCTCGGGAGAGAGAGCCACCGCGAAGGAGCTAAGACGCAATCTCGACCCCTCGGCCACGACGTCGTCGAGCAGGTCGAGAAGGGCGTCGAATGAGTCACCTTCAAGTGCGACCTCGGCACGTAGTTGCTCTCGCCCCATGCCGGGTTCCAGTGGGAACCCGTCATGATGCTCCGCAAGACTCTTTTGGACCTGCAGCGTCAGCTGGGTGGCATGGTCCTCCGAAACTAGATACCTACCGATGCGAACCATCGCTCCCTCCTCTTGGTCCGATCCCGAACGGAGCAGCGCTTCGTTACGGTCGATCCGGCCTTCCGAGCGGACGAGGATGTCGAGTGCTTCGGCCGGAGTGGCACCGGTCAGAGCGCGAAGGCGGGCGGCGTAGTCTGTGTCCGACCGCCTTGCTTGCGGTGGAACGGGGTCCAGTACGACACCCCCCCCGAAGG
>JACCXF010000108.1 GCA_013697295.1 Actinomycetota bacterium
GTCCTTAACTCCTTTCCGGCCCCGCGCGCGAAGCCGAAGAGGCGGACGTAGCCGAGATCCGAATCCTGCATCCGAGCCACGAGGTTGGGTAGCTCGATCGCCTCGCGGGTGATCGTAAAGTCCAGGGGCGAGCCTTCGCGCTCAACAGTCAAGCGGACGTCGGTCCCTTCCGGGCCCTTGATGCGCGTCACTGCCTCGTCAACGTTCTGGTTCGAAGCCTCGCGACCGTCGATCGCAGTGATGCGATCTCCACGCTTCAGCCCCGCCTCCAGCGCGGGGGTCGAGGGGAGCACGGAGACGATCTCTAGCGTCCCCGCCTTGTTCTTGAGCCACACGCCGATGCCCGAGAACTTGCCCGAGGTGTAGTTCTGAAACTCCGCGTAACTCTGGGGTGTGTAGAACAGCGCGTAAGGATCGTCGGACTTCTTCAGCGCCTCGACCATGCCCTTGACGGCACCGCGTGTTAGCTCTTCTTCGGACGGTGGGTCGACCGCAGTGGTCCGGATCCTGTTGAAGGCATCGTCCACGACGTCCGAGCCCGACGAGGAACCATCGCCCCCGAAGAGGGGGAAATCGGAGGAACCGTCACCTAGCGAGTAGCCGGCCCCGAACGCGACCATGAGTAGCAGAAGGGCGCTGAGCACAACGAGGGAGAGCTTCTGCCACCTTTCCATGGCTAAAGGGTAGATGCTCCGAGGGCCCTACTGGAGATAAGGCATCGGATCCACGGGGGACCCATTCACCCGTACCTCGAAGTGCAGGTGAGGCCCGGTGCAGTAGCCGGTGCAGCCCACGGCCCCGACCTGCTGGCCGCGCCCGACGCTCTCTCCGTTCGAAACCGAGAAGGCCGACATATGGTTGTAGGTGGTCGCAAGGCCGCCGCCGTGATCCACGATAACGACGTTGCCGTAACCGCTCATCACGCCGACGTAGGTCACCGTGCCCGCGTCCGCCGCCCACACCGACGAGCCGTACGCTGCACCGATGTCGATCCCGGCGTGCAACGTTCTGGTGCCGAAGATGGGGTGGATGCGGTATCCGTAACCGGACGTGACCGACCCATTCGCCGGCCACAGTAGCTGTCCTCCGCCCTGAGGCGAACCGATCGAAGGGGGAGCGGGGGCGCTCCCGCCGGTTGGGGCCGAGAGGATCGCCTGGATCTCGTTCGAGTCGGCCTCGAGCTGGGCATCGATGCGCTCGAGGCGGGCCTGCCGGGAGCGGACGCCGGACAGGATGCTCCGCTTCTGGCTGATGGCTTCCTCGCGGGCCGCCAGCACGTTGGCGCGCTGCTCGCGCAGTGTGTAGACCTTCGCGCGATCCTGCTCGAGCCGGAGCTTCTGCGATGCGATCTGATTGTTGTTCGCCTCGACCTCCGCCCGGCGCTCATCGGTGATCTCCTCGAGGCGCTGGATCTCGACGATCAGCTCCGAGTCAGTGTTCAACGCGGATTCGTAGTAGGTGAATCTCTCGACGAGGTCGCTGAAGTCTTCTGCGGAGAGCAAGCCATCCATCGGGGCCGAAGGGCCGGCGACGTATGCCGCCACCGCTCGGTCCTGGAACGTCTTCATCCGCGCTTCCAGTTGGGCCCGGTATTCGTCGAGTTGTTCCGAGAGGGCCGTGAGACGTTGTTGCGCAGCGGTCAACTCGGCGCGCACGTCGGCGATCTCGGAGTCGAGTCGTGCAACCTTGCCACTGAGTGTTTCGACCTCGCGCTCGGCGGCAGCGCGCTTCTCGTCGAGGGCCTGGACGCGCCGGGCCAGCGAATCTCCCTGCTGGTCCGTCTTCTCGATCCTCTTCTCGACCTTGTCTTGGCGCTCCTGGATCGAATCGAGGCGATCCTCGGGGCCCGCCGCAGCGGGAATGGCAAGCAGCGCCAGCGATGCCAGCGGGAGGAGGGCGATGAGACCCCGGCGCAAGCTCGAGCCGGGGTGGGATCTATTCATTAGCAACATATTCAACACCAGTCACAGAGGTAACGAAAGGAAGCTCGCGGGCCCCCTTAGTGGTGGTCGACCCCCCGGGGGCCCCCCTTTAGACCTCCAGGAAGCGCCGGAGGGCCAACATAGAGCCCACGATGCCGATCCCGGCCCCCACGAGGATCAGGAG
>JACCXF010000116.1 GCA_013697295.1 Actinomycetota bacterium
AAGATTACCCAATAGTCCTACTCTCGTACGCGGGCGCAGCATCGAGGGCATCGCCCGAGATCGGTTTCGAGTAGGGGGCGCCTGGGAATCTCTGGGACAACCGGGGGAATTCATGCGGGTCATCAAAAAGGGGGCAATTGGATGCATCGTCGGATCGTCGCCATCGTCATCGCCGTACTGCTGGGGCTAACCACGCTGGGAACGGCGGTGGCAGCTCCTCCCACGACTCTCGTCAGGACGATCGCCGACCGTGACGGCGATTTCCGCCTCGAGTACGCAGCCGGGGACGACTACGAGGTCCTGGGCGACGCCCCCGAGGGCTTCATACCCCCCCACGACGGCTCGATCCTGAACTTCCTGCAGATGTCGGACTTCCAGATGATCGACGAGGAGTCCCCCGGGCGCGTCGAGTTCCTCGATCGCACCCTGCCGCAGTTCTCGTCGGCCTACCGGCCCCAGGACTCGTTGACGACCCAGATCACCGAGGCCATGGTCCGGCAGGTACGCAACACGCGCTCGCCGATCACGCAGGAGGAGCTGGACCTGACGATCCTCACGGGCGACAACGCCGACTCGCAGCAGTTCAACGAGACCCGCTGGTTCATCGACATCCTCGACGGCGGCCAGACGGTCGACCCCAACTCGGGCGTCGAGGGCACCTGTCTTGACACTCCCGACGACTCGATCTACGACGGGGTCAGGGGTGGCGGCAAGCCCTTCGGCTACTACGAGCCGGACGGCTCCGGGCCCGAGGACGACGGCAACGGCTACTCCCCCAACCCTGGGGAGAATGGCGGCTACGGGAGCGTGCGGGACTTCCCGGGCCTCCTCGAGGCGGCCAACACACCGTTCCAGACGATCGGTCTCGACATGCCGTGGTACTCGGCCTTCGGCAACCACGACGCCCTGATCCAGGGCAACAGCCCCGACGCCTACGCGGGCCCCGGCGGGGCGGCCGGCGAGGGGATCGAGATAGCTCGTCAGGAATTCCAGGGCATCGCCACCGGGTGCGCGAAGTTCTTCATCCCACCGAGCTTCTTTCCCACCAACCCGGGCGAGCTCGGGGCGTTCTTGACGAATCCGGGCGCGTATCTGGCCAGCCATCCTTCGTTCGCCGCACCCGTGCCGCTGGACCTTCGTCGCTGCTACTTGTCGAAGGATGAGCACACTGGACCTCCGCCGCCCGGCCCCTGCGCCGGCAGCAGCTGGATAGGCGAGCACTTCGAGACGACCGGGACCCCCGTGGGGCACGGCTTCGCCAATCGGCCCCCGCCCGCGGTCACGAACCACGACGGCTACTACTCGTTCACCCCGGCAACCGGGGTCCGCTTCGTCGTGCTGGACACCGTCACGGACGAATGCGGCCCCGTCCCCGTCTGCTCCGAGGGATCGGTCGACAACACTCAGTTCGAGTGGCTGCGATCCGAGATCCTCGATGCAGACGCCGAGGGTCAGTACGTGATGGTGTTCTCGCACCACACGCTCAAGACCATCCGGCTACCCAACCCCGACCCCAGCGAACAGCCGGTTCACTACGGGCAGCGGGTGGATCCAGAGAACCCGGCCAACCCACAGAACCCCAGCGGTGCAGAGACGCTCGAGGACCTCTATTGCGACAACTCGAACGTACTCGCCCACATCGCCGGCCACGAGCACGAGAACTACACGATCCACTACGACTGCGACGGAGACGACGTGGGCACCCTCCCCGATGGCAGCCCCGTCACGTCGGCGGCGGGCCCGGGCGACTTCTGGCACGTATCGACTGCCGCACACGCCGATTGGCCCCAGCAGGCCCGCATGATCGAGCTCATCGACAACGGCGACGCGTCGATGACGCTGGCCCTGACCCTGATCGACCACGCCGGCCCCCCCAACCCCGGCAACGCACCCGCGCCCCTCGACGGTCGCGGAGCCGTCGGCGAGCAGGTCCTCAAGCTTGCGTCGATCGGACGAGAGCTGGCCTACAACGATTTCCAGGGCAGCCGGGGAGCGCGCGGCGACAAAGAGAGCGACCGCAACGTCCTGATCTACATCGACCGGCCGTATCCGTACCCGACCGATTAGGGGGGAGCAACCCCCACCGGGATAAGAAAGAGGCCCGGCTGACCCGGGCCTCTTTTCTATTTAGAGCTTAAGGCAATCCACCGTCATCACTGGACGTGGATGAGGCCACACATGCCGGTGCAGTCGCCGTTGTTCATCGTCGAATGCAACTTGCACCGGCAGTAGTAGAAGCCGCTACGGGTGAAGTTCCTCGACCTCGACTCACCCCTCGGAAGTTTCTTGAAATAGCTCCAATCAGCACCCTTGTTGTAGGACCTGATGTTGTGTCGATGGGGGACTCGGATTCGACCATTTCACGGTCACCCCTCGATAGGTGTGCTTAAAATCGGGTCCCCACGTGTTGTTGTCGTTCGCCCTGACTCTCGTGGTGCCCCCTCCAAGCGATACGGACGGGATCAGCGCGAGCAACATCGCCCCCCCGAGCACCGCCACGATGCGGCGGGACCACCTCGATGACATACGAACGGAAATCCGCCGTCTGGGGCCCGCTCTGCCCCATAATCCACTACCCCGCCCCCCAGCGGGTCGGTTCACATGGATCGGGGCGATTTCGAGCGGGAGGCAACGAGATGGAGCAGGCGCAGCTGCCTGATTGGGAGTCGGAGATGATCGACGACGCCATAAGTCAGGCCGAGGGCAGGCTCGAGAATGAGAAGACTCGCGCCCGACGAAGAGCCGTTCAGCTCGCCCGCGAGCAGGGCTACCACCGGCTGGCCGTGGCGATCGACCACCCGGCCAAGGCGCCGAGGCACCCGGGCCAGCTGACGCTCTTCGGGGACGATCCGACCCTCTTCGACGACGCCGGCTGACGTCCCGACCTCCCGACCCGGACGTCATCTCCCAAAAAGGACGTATTGATTCCGGTACCCGGCCGCGTCAGTCTGTTCGGATGCGACGGATCTGCTCTCTCGCCCTGACCGCCTGCCTCGTGCTGTCGATCGCAGGGCCCGCCACCGCCCGTTCCGCCTGGAAGCGTCGCATCGACCACCTGGTCGGACGGCGCTCGATGGGCGTGGCGGTCCGCTATGGCGACCGCTTGATCTACTCCCGTAAGGCCCGGGCGAAGCGCGCCCCCGCCTCGAACGAGAAGTTGCTGCTCTCGATGGCCCTCCTCGATGCATTCGGCGCCGCCGAGAGGATCGACACCTCGTTCGCGGCGCGAGCGAGAACCTCTCGAGTCATCCAGGGGAACCTCTGGGTCCTCGGTCAGGGCGATCCCACGGTCACCGCCGGCGGTCGATACGCGACGTCGCTGCCGGTGCGGGCGACTCGGGTCGGCCGGATGGTAAGGGCGATCAAGAGAGCAGGTATACGACGGGTCGAGGGCCGCGTCATGGGTAACAAGGGCTATTTCGCTCGCGATTGGTGGGCTCCGGGGTGGGACTCCTACTTCCCGAGCCAGGAGATCCCCCTTCCGACGGCACTCACTTTCGACGGGAACGTGCATCGCGGACGTCACATCAGCGACCCGGAGAAGCGTCTCGCCGCGGCCTTGACGCGCGCCTTGCGCACGGAGGGGGTGCGCGTCGGTGGGGAGCCTGGAGCCGGCGTCAGACCCGAAGGCCTGGACGAGATCGCCATGGTCTCCTCCCCCCGGCTGCGCAGCCTGATGCGACACATGAACAGGCAGTCCTCCAACTTCTTCGCCGAGATGCTTGGGAAGCGACTGGGGGCCGAGCACTTCGGTCTCTACGGGACCATCGCCAAGGGCGCCCGGGCGATCCGCCGCTATGCGGCTGGCCGCGGCGTCGCGATCGGCGCCCAGGATTCCTCCGGGCTCTCGTATTCGAACCGGGTCTCTCCTAGGGGGATGGTCCGCCTGCTGGCGAACGCCGACCGGAGAAGCTGGGGCGAGGCCCTCAGAAGATCTCTCCCCAAGCCGGGCCAGGGCACCTTGAAGGACCGCCTCGCCGGCGTCGGGCTGCGGGCGAAGACCGGGACCCTCGACTACATCTCCGCGTTATCGGGGTGGGTGTGGCTCCGGCGACGTGGCGGCTGGGCGGAGTTCTCGATCCTCTCCAGGGGCCTGACCAAGACCCATGCGATGGCGATCGAGGGCGACATCGTCCGCACCATCACGCGCTCCGGACGCTAGCAACGTAGCCCGCGGGTCCCCGATTTGGTCGTATCGCGTCGTCCGTCTGGGGCGGACTATCCAAGGGGGACCCATGCGCCGTGTCCTTGCCGTGGTCGTTGCGATCCTCGTGATAGGAATCGTGGCGCCGGCGAACGACACTCCGGTGGCGACGAACAACTCCGAGTACGACCTACTCGGGCGGATCTTTCCCGACCCACAAGCGGGGAGGAGCGACGCTCCGGGAAACTCCCCCTACGCGAAGGGCGACGTCCCCGCTGCGGACTTCATCCAGGTAGAAGAGTTCCATCAGGGCACGCTCTACCTAGAGAAGAAGTTCCCGGGTTTCGATCAGCGGTACAACGGAAACGGCATGGACCTCAACCGTGACTGGCCGACGCTCGGCTTTACGTACCGGCCTTACACGCCCTGGTCCGAGCCGGAGACGCGCACGTTCGGCAAGATCCTCAAGTCCGTCGGTCCGAAGGATGCCTCGGGCGATCCCGCATGGGCCGGAGGCATCGACCTCCACGGCCAGCCCATCGACCGGGCGTTCTCGTTCACCTTGATCGGTGGGGGGGAGCGTCCCTATGACAAGAACCAGCGCGTGTTGCAGACGGTAAAGGGCGCGTGGGCGGACGCCGAGAAGCGCCTCGCCTACTCCCCCATCATCAAACCCAATGATGCTCCGGCCGACGACCCGCGCGTCTACGGCGTGCAGTGGGGAACCGTGTGGGACACGATCGACTACACGATCACCGGAGGTGTCGGTGACTGGATCGACTCTTCGATCGGCCTCAACGGTGACGGGATCGACAACGAGATGTCGATGTCGCACCTCATCAACTGCGGCGTCGGAACCTGTTTCGAACCCGATGCGGAGCAGCTGCACGTTGATGGCAACAAGTCGCTCATCTACTCGATGCTCAACTACTCCCTGAAGCCCGAGAAAAAGACCTTCAAGACAGAGGGTCGGGTGGGCTACCTCTTCAACCGCGAGGTCATCAAACAGCGCACAAACCGCTTCTCGCGGCCCCCGCAGTTCACAGAGTTGCCTCCTCAGCAGGACATCGAGGACGTGACCCTGAACGAGGCCAACGCGTTCACGCACCAATTCCAGGTGCTGGGGCCATCCAACGACGTCTACAACGGTGGGATCGCAGCCCAGCTGACTTGTGCGGTTGCTCCGGTCAGCACATGCGCGGTCACGGAGGCCCGGCTCGAGAAGCGGATCGGGCCCGGGGATGAAGAAGACCCCAACAGCGGCGAATGGCAGACCATCGCCACGTACTTCAACCAGTCGCCTGTCTACCTCCAGGCGGGGCAGGCCCTGCACGCAAACCTTCCGAAGCCGGGCGACTGGCGCGTGGTCGTGGAGGGTGCGGGCCCGGCCGACGTCTTCGACCTCGACATCAACTTCACCCGCGAGAAGGGGTGGCCCGACCCCGGGCAGATCGGCTTCCGAGCCTCCAGCATGAAGTTCTGGAAGATGCTCAAGAGATTCGCCCAGCCTGGGATCGAGAAGGTAACGGTGGACGAGCTCGACGGCAGGGCCTGGCGCGACCTCGACACGCTCGTGATCACGAACAAGTTGTACGAGAGGTTTGCGGGCAAGCTGCGTCGATGGGTGGCCGAGACCGACGGCAACCTGCTCTTGACCGACAGCGCTTTGCGGATGCTCCCCGCTATGAACCTCACCGACGGCGGAGTGTCCCGCAATGCCTACTACGCGGGTTACGTGAATTTCGCCACGAAGACCGACGAACGTGCCTACGGCCATCCGCTGGCGCACAACATCAACCAGGATGGAGCGGCCGAGGGCCAATCCGGCGACGAGAATCACCGCCGTCAGACGTACGAGCCGGTGCCTCTTGGCATCTCGATCCAGACCCCTGATGGCGACGACGCCTCGCACGCGCCTGTCTGGTACGTGGACGACGCTGCCTGGAGCGCCGCCGAAGGCAGTCCGACAGCGGTCGGAACGACCGGGAATCGCGACCAGGTCTCGTACGGCGAGATCGCCTTCAAGGGAGGACGCATCCGCATCATCGGCGCGCTGCTGCCCAACCCGACGAAGAGATTCGACCACCCGTACGGCATAGCGGACTACGCACTTACCTACAGCGGGTACCAGCTACTGAAGAACTCGCTCTCCTGGAGTAAATAGGGAAGCGAGAGGGGCCGGGAAACCGGCCCCCTCTTTTGTTCTGCGCGATCGTCGAGACGATCGCTGACACTTGTTCTGCGCTTGCTACATCTTTGAGCTGTGTCCGTTGCTTCCTAGATGACGTCGCGATCGCGGACTACCTCGCGCTCGCGGGTCTCTCTACGGAACGGAGCGAAACTGCTCCAGAACAACATCGACGCCAGGAACCCGACGACGCCAACGATCATGAGGATGATCCCGACGGTGTCCAGGTTGATGCCTTCGGCGTCCACCTCGAGGGCGAACGTCAAGATCGCGCCGATCGCAAAAAGAAAGACGCTGACTCCGATACCCATTCGCTTCCACCTCCTGAGCGGGCGAGCCCCGCTCGACGACGCTTGTGATGCGACTACGCTGAGCGCTTCCTTTGGTACGGAACGTGATACCCGAGCGGTCTCCAGTGAAACACGGGGCGGGGCGGCCGAAGCGGACATAAGGGCAAGACGCCTCGGACCACGCACCGCTCGTGTTCCAATCGGCGCCATGTCGCGGCTCGCTGCCCTACGCATCGTCCCCACCGAGAAGGTCGCCGGGCTCCTACTCCTGACCGGTGCCGCCTTCTGGGGCTTGACCTTTCCGGCCGCCAAGGAGGCCCTCGAGATCATGGGGCCCTTCGCCTTCATGACCTGGAGCCGGGCCGTCGGGTTCATCTCGCTTGTGCCGCTCGCCTGGGGAACTCCTCGCGATCGGTGGCGGGAAGCGCTACCGCTCGGGCTCCTTCTCGGGGTACTCCTCTTCTTCGCCTATCTCTTCCAGACGCTCGGCTTGGAACGAACGACGGCCACGAACGCCGGCTTCCTGACGGGTCTGTACGTTGTGGGGACCCCCCTGTTCGGCGCGGCCATCTACCGTCGGTGGCCTTCGGGTCGCGTCCTCGTTGCGGTGGCGATGTCGACGGCCGGTCTCGCGTTGCTGTCGCTACGCGGGTGGTCGTTCTCTCCCGGAGACAGCTTGGTCATGCTATCGGTCGTGTTCTGGAGTCTCCAGATCCTTGCGGTCGGCCGCGGCGCGCAGCGTGATCCAGTGGTGCTGATCCTGGTCGAGATGGCCTTCGCAACCGTTCTGCACGCGGCGAGCAGCGGCTTCGACCTTCAGTTCGATGCTCTGCCGCGCGCCTGGCCTTACCTCATCATCACGGGAGTGCTGGGGACGGGGCTCGCGTATTTCGTACAGATCATCGGCCAGCGACGCATCAGCCCGACGCGCACGGCCATCATCTACACCGGCGAACCGGTCTTCGCAGCGTTCTTCTCCGCCTTGTGGCTCGGCGAACGCCTGAACGCGCGGGGGTGGGCGGGCGCAGCTCTCATCGTCGGAGCCATGATCGTCGCCGAGACGGGCGGACGAGACCCCGTCGCCGACGCACCTCCCGACCCGGCGCGGCAGGGCCCCTGAGATGCGCAGTGAACCGCAGAGGTCAGTCCGGCGAGCGATCGGAGCCCGGGAGCGTGCCCCCGGCGGCGACGAGATCCTCCATGACGGCTCGGGACGCGATGAGTCCCGGTGCTCCGCATACCCCACCGCCGGGGTGGGTTCCGGAACCGCACATGTAGAAACCAGGCAACGGAGATCGGTGCCGGTGCCAGCCGGCCGAGGGCCGCTGGTCGAACAGCCAGTCCGGCAAGATCTCGCCGTGGAAGATGTTTCCGCCCGTTAGCCCGAAGCGTTCCTCGAGGTCGGGGGGCCCGAGCACAAGACGATCCTCGACGAGGTCCGTGATGCCCGGCGCGTAGCGTTCGAGGGTCGCGAGGACGGCGTCGCCGATCTGGTCCCGTCGCTCGTCCCAGGTTCCCTCCGCAAGCCGGTATGGCACGTACTGAGCGAAGATCGACAGCGTGTGTTTCCCCTCGGGCGCGAGCTCCGGTTCGGTTGCGCTCTGGATCCATGCCTCGCAGAAGAACTTCTCCGCCGGTTTCCCTTCGGCCGCCGCTGCGCAGGCGTCCTCGAGGTAGTCGATCGATGGGCTGATCGTGATCG
>JACCXF010000144.1 GCA_013697295.1 Actinomycetota bacterium
CCCTGGACTTTACGATCACCCGCGAGGCGATCGAGCTACCCAACCTCGTGGCTCGGATGCAGGATTCGGATCTCGGCTACGTCCGCCTCTTCGGCTTCGCGCGCGGGGCCGGAAAGGAGTTAAGGACCCGCGTCAAGGAGATGGTGGACAAGGGCGTCGATGGAATGGTGCTCGACCTTCGAGACAACGGCGGTGGCTTGTTCTCGGAGTCGATCGAGGTTGCGAGCGTCTTTCTCGGGGGTGGCGAGGTCGTGACGTACAAAGAGCGTTCCGAGCCTGAGATCGTCTACGAAGCCGAGGGCGGCGCGTTCGAGGACCTGCCGCTGGTCGTGCTCGTGAACGAGGGGACCGCAAGCGCGTCAGAGATCGTCGCTGGCGCACTGCAAGACCGGGATCGCGCGATCCTCATTGGCTCCACGACCTTCGGGAAGGGGTCGGTCCAGGAGGTGTTTCCCTTGGGTGATGCATCCGCATTGAAGTTCACCACCGGTGCGTACGAGACTCCCGCGGGTCACGACATCAACGGCAAGGGCATCGAGCCGGATGTCGAGGTGGCTGCCGAGCCGATCGTTCAGAAATCGAGAGCGATCGAGATCCTCAAGGGCATCGTGATCTCGACGACCGGCGCGCAGGGTTAGTGCCGGCCGCCAAGGACGCTCCCGCCACCAAGCTCATCACCGACAATCGCAAGGCGCGGCACGATTATTCGATCGAGGAGACCTTCGAGGCCGGGATCATGCTGAGGGGGACCGAGGTCAAGTCGTGCCGCAACGGCAAGGCGAATCTCAACGAGGCCTACGCGACCGTCAGCGATGGTGAAGCCTGGCTCCTACAATGCCACATCAATCCCTACTCGCACGGGAACCGCGAGAACCACGATCCAGTGCGTCCTCGAAAGCTCCTTCTGCATCGCTCGGAGATAGAGAAGCTCGAGGCGAAGGTGGCGCGTGAGGGCCGGACGCTGGTGCCCCTCCGCATGTATTTCAAGCACGGGCTGGCGAAGGTCGAGCTGGCGGTGGCTCGCGGCAGGAAGTCATACGACAAGCGTCATGCCATCGCGGAGCGAGATGCAGACCGCCGGATGCGTCAGGAGCTGGGTCGGCGGCGCTAGGGTTGCCTTGCTGGGCGTCGCGGCCTAGGGTCGAGGCTCCGACGGACTATGGGAGGCGCCATGCGGGCTCTGGACTGCGACTGCGGGCAGCACCTGGATGCGAACGATGACGCGGGCCTGTTCGAGAAAGCCCGGGCCCACGTGGATCAGGTGCATCCGGACATGGATCTCGATGACGATCAGGTCAAGGCTCTGATCGCGGAGCGAGGCTACGACAAGTAGCCACCTTCATCGTGACCGATAGTCCGTCCGACCTGGGACGATGGGAACATACGAAAGCTAGGTCGATGGAGGTTTCCGATGGACGAGAAGGTCATGAAGACGGAGGAGGAGTGGAGGGAGTCGCTTCCACCCGAGCGCTATCGCGTCCTGCGAGAAGCGGGGACCGAGCCTCCCTTCACCGGTAAGTACGTCCATGCGAAAGAAGACGGGATGTACCACTGCGGTGCGTGCGGGGCCGAGCTCTTCAGCTCCGACACGAAGTTCGACTCCGGGAGTGGATGGCCCAGCTTTACGGAACCGGCCGTCGCCGAGAACGTCGAGCTGCGCTCCGACAAGAGCCTGTTCATGCGCCGGACCGAGGTCCTTTGCCGTCGCTGCGGTTCCCACCTTGGCCACGTTTTCGACGATGGCCCCGGACCCACCGGCAAGCGCTTCTGCATCAACTCCTGCTCGCTGGACCTCGAACCCGCGGAGAAGTAGCCGCGGGGAATCCTCCGGGGGCAGTCGTCGTTAGACTGGGTGTGGACCTTGAAAAGGGTGTCCGACAAGGGGCTGAACTGGTATCGACTCTGATCGGACCGGGATAGGAGAAGCGAGCCGAGGACTCCGAGTTTGCCTCGTAAAACACCTCGGAAACTTATAACTGCCGCTGCGTAAAGCACGGTTGCCATCCCTTAAATGATGGCCGTCGGCCCCAAGCTCGCCTGTGGTTTGGGGATCCGGCGTCGCTTAGCAGGCTTGCCGTTCGTAGCACGCTCGAGGCGAAGGACGGGACTCTTAACTCGAGCTAGATGCCGGCCGTTGCCGTCTGCGGGCCGGCCGGCGTCGAAACCTAACCGCGGACTACGCTCGTAGAAGACCTATCGCGGGGTCGGAGGACCCGGGTTCGATTCCCGGCAGCTCCACCAGCGATCCGTGGACCTCGCCTTCGCCCTCGAGAAGGTCTGGTCCACGCGATGCACTGGTCCACGCGATGCACTGGTCCATGCGATGCACTGGTCCACGCGGTCCAACGTGGACCACATGTACCGCTGCATCGCGTGTACCGGACGCTTGGGGAAGCCCTATAGGGGGCCGGGCTCCACCCCGATCCCGCCCGCGTCCACACTCGGTGGTGCGCCGGCGCCCTTCTTTTCCACAACAGGTGTCTATTTCACGCCCGATGTGAATGAGAAAGCCATTTCACGCCCAATGTGGGAGAGCCGAGGGAGCTGCCCCTCCTGAGCGGGCTGGGGCCGGTGCGCCGGCGGCGCTAGAGCGTAGTCTGCGGGTCGCCGAGCTCCCGGTCGAGCTGGGCGATCAGGTTGCGCACCTTCATCTCGATCGTGTTGTAGATGTCCTCGACCTCCTCGGGGCTCCGGCCCTTCGGGTCGGGCAGGTCCCAGTCCTCGAGGGGAACCCTCAGGGCCGGGCAAGCCTCCTCGACCGCGCAGCCCATCCCGATGACCTTGACCGCCTCGTCGGTGAGCTCCTGGGTCAACGTGCGCCCGGGCCGCTCCTCGACCGCCAGGCCGTTGGCCCGCACGGCGTTCACCACCTCGGGATGGGGCCGGGCGGCGGGCTCGGCTCCGGCGGAAATGCCCCGATATCTGTCGCCGGCCAGGGAGTTGAATATCGCCTCGGCCATCCGGGACCGCCCAGCGTTGTGCACGCAGACGAACAGCACCGTGGGCCTGTTCAAGTCTTCGGCCACCCGCTGCTGCAGGTGGACTTGGTTCTGCCCCATGTTGGCGCGCCGGTACATAGTCCCTGCCTACCAGATTCGCGTGAACGGGTAGTGAAGAGGGCAACGAGTCCGTAAGATCGACTTATGGCTGCGCGGAGACTGACCCGTTCGACCACCGACCGCAAGATCGCGGGGGTCTGTGGAGGGCTCGCGGAGTACATCGGGACCGGTGCGACACTCATCCGCATCCTCTGGGTGCTGGCGGTGGTGGCCGGCGGCTTCGGGTTTCTCGCCTACGTCATCATGTGGATCGCGCTCCCGGAGGGCCCGGCGGGTGCGCTGCTGGCCGGGACATCGGCTACCCAGATCGCGGAGGAGCGCTACGCCCGCGGCGAGATAACCGCCGAAGAGCTGGCTCGCATCCGAAGCGACCTCCGGACTCCGTGAATCGGCCCGGCCCCAGGGGGCACCGCGTTGCCTAGCGTCGGCGTCCTCGAGGCGCCGTTCTTCGGCTTGCTCTGGCTGGGGCAGATCGCGTTCTGGATACTCGTTGTGATCGTGATCGCGAAGCTGGTCCAGAACCACAACGACGGCTCGCGCTCGTCCGGCACGGCCCTCGGCCTACTCGAGGAACGCTACGCGCGCGGCGAGATCACCCGCGAGGAGTTCATCGAGCGTCGGACGGTTCTGCGGGGCGAGACCGGCTCGCAACACACGGCCTGAACGACGGCGTATATCGTCGGGCCCCACAGAGCCGCGGCCGAAAGGATCCCGTCAGATGCCCCATGAAGTCCAGGGAGTGATCGCCCGCTCCAAAGGCAAGCCTGTGTCACTGGAAACCATCCGCATCCCCGACCCCGGTCCCGAGGAAGCGCTCGTTCGCGTCCAAGCGTGCGGGGTCTGCCACACGGACCTGCATTACCGGGAGGGCGCGATCACCGACGACTTCCCCTTCCTTCTTGGGCATGAGGCGGCTGGGGTAGTCGAGGCCGTGGGGGAGGGTGTCCACAACGTCGCGCCCGGCGACTTCGTGATCCTCGCCTGGCG
>JACCXF010000160.1 GCA_013697295.1 Actinomycetota bacterium
AGCTTGCGAGCGGCTTGCGCAGGATCGGGCACGGCTGGCTCCACGTGAGTCCGGGCCTCGGAACCGGGCGGTTCACGCCGATCCGCTTCGCATGTCGCCCGGAAGCGACCCTGCTCCAACTCGTGCCGTCTTGATCGCGCGATCGTCGAGACGATCGCTCCCGCGTGCAACGCTCGCGCAGCCGGCATGGGACAGCCGCGCGGCCGACGAGACTCCCTAGGGTTCGCCTTCTGGATGGGAGGCGTCGGTGAACTCGCGCATCAGGCCCGTGACCAGGAACGCGGTTTGCTCCCCGATGTCGACGGCGTGGTCTCCGAAACGTTCGAGGTAACGCGCCACGAGGATGAGGTTCGTCGCCCATTCGAACGCTTCTTCATCGCCGGCGTAATCCTTCAATTCGTCGAGCATGCCCCGGTTCAAACGATCGAGGACGCTGTCTTTTATGGGCAACTGCTCCGCGAGATCGGCATCGGATGACGAGAACGCGGTCATCGCGACTTCCAGCATGTCGTCTGCCCGCGCACCCATCTCGACCAGCCGGTGCACCATCGGTGAATCCGGTGGATACGGGTGTCCGCTCTGAACAAACTTCGCGATGTTGACGCACAGGTCGCCCATGCGCTCGACATGCACATTCGAGTGAAGGATCGCACTGACCAGCCGCAGGTCCTTGGCGACGGGTGCCTGAAGGGCGATTAGGTTCAGGACTCGGGACTGAGTGGCGAGGTAGATGTCATCCACCCGATCGTCGCCCTCGATGACCTCCTGGGCCATTTCGGCATCTCGCTTCTCGAGAGAGGCGATGACACGGGCCAGTTGGGCCCGCACGAGACCGGCCTCGGCCAGGAGGCCATTTGACGCGACCGTGAGCTCTTCTGCGAAGTTGACCCTGGGCATTTCTTGACCTTACCCATTCGCGGGAGGGCGGGACGGATACCCTTCGATCCGGCCAGGCTGAACATCACGCGAACTTTCCACGAATACAACCTCTCGTAGGGGCTGCGAGCGTCGATTCAGACCATAGACTTTCTAACGAGAGTGAGCACAAGGTGAACGACACGCTTTTGATCATGATCAGCGCCCTGCTGGCGGTGACCTGCCTTGTGTTGCTCGCCAAGCTCCGGGCCTTGGCCCGCAGTACGGAGGAATCTCGTGATGGCCTGAGCAGCCGGTTGAGCAGCCAGCTCTCCGATGTCGAGCGAGAAAGGCGACGGTCGGTCGAGCTCCTCGAGAGGATGGACGAAGGAGTCCTCGTCCTGAACGACACGCTAACTCCGGTTACGGCCAACGGAGCGGCTCGTCGGTTGCTCGGGTTCGACAGCCCCACCCCGGCGCACGTTGGTTCGGATGAGATCCTCTCGCTGGCTCGACGGGCGATGGTCGAAAGTCGTCACGTCGAAGAAGCCCTGCAGCTCTGGCCTCAACGTGTCACCGTTCGCGTGCGAGCCATCCCCCTCGAGGATCAGGGAGGAGTCGTCGTCGTCCTCCAGGACGTAACCGAGGAACTGGGCACGCAGCGGATCCGACGCCAATTCGTTGCCAATGCATCGCACGAGCTGAAGAGCCCGGTCGCAGGGATGCAGGCCTTGTCGGAGGCGATCCGGGACGCGGTGCACGACGACCCTTCGATGGCCGAACGCTTTTCGGAGAAGCTGATCGGCGAAGCGGAGCGGCTCGGGAGACTGATCTCAGATCTGCTGGATCTTTCACGGCTAGAGGACCCCGCCAACGTCTCACGCCGCTCCACGAACCTCTCGCGTGTGGCCCTGGAGCAGATCGAGCAGGTTCAGATCGCCGCAAGCTCGAAAGAGATGCACTTCGAATACCACATCGACGACGACGTGTGGGTGCAGGGGGATCACCAGCAGCTGGGCCTGATGATCCGCAATCTGCTCGACAACGCCATCCGATACACCCCCGAGCGAGGAGCCGTGACTGCGTCGGTATCGGCAACCGAGGACGATGCCGTGCTATCCGTATCCGATACCGGGATGGGTATCCCACTCAAGGCACAGGCGCGCGTCTTCGAACGCTTCTATCGAGTGGACAAGGATCGCTCTCGGGATCGTGGGGGCACCGGTCTCGGTCTTTCGATCGTGAAACACGTCGCCGAATTGCACGGGGGCCACGTCTCGCTGGAGAGCGAGCTCGGCGAAGGATCGACCTTCACGGTCCGTCTTCCCTCTGGGACACCGGAGAGGCCCGCGATGCGGTCCGTCGCGAGTTAAGGACAGATCGATGCCCAAAGTGCTTTTGATCGAAGACGAGGTGGGTCTCGGCGAAGCGCTCGAGTATCAACTCCAGCGCGAGGGCTACGAGGTGCACCGCGTTACGGACGGCGCCCTCGGGCTCGAGTGGTTCAGGGCGAACGGAGCCGATCTCGTCCTACTTGATCTCATGCTTCCGGGGCTCCCCGGGGAAGAGGTCTGCAAAGAGATCCGCAAGTCATCGAGTATCCCAATCATCATGCTCACCGCGCGCGACTCCGAGATCGACAAGGTAGTGGGACTCGAGATCGGAGCCGATGACTACGTCACCAAACCGTTCAGCACCCGCGAGCTGATGGCGCGCATCAAAGCCGTGATGCGGAGGACCTCCGGCGAGCGTGACTCCGGCGATGGGGTACTCGAAGGCGGTGGCGTTCGGCTCGACCCCGACCGCTTCGAAGTTGTCGTGAGGGGGAAAGGCGTTCACATGCCTAGGAAGGAGTTCGAGCTGCTCGAACTCCTTATGGAGAATTCGGGCCGTGTGCTGACGCGCGAGACGCTGATCGATCACATCTGGGGCTCCGACTACTACGGCGACACCAGAACGTTGGATGTGCACATCAAGCGGCTCCGCTCCAAATGCGAGGTGGATCCCCATGAGCCGAAGCACCTCGTGACGATCAGGGGCCTCGGTTACAAGTTCGTGCCCTAGGGCCCAACTTCTCGCGACAGCGATTCGACATTGCCGGTGAGCATGTACCGGAGGCGCTCTCCGATCATCACCGAGTGGTCGGCTATCCGCTCTAGGGCCCGGCCCGCAACAAGTGTTTGGATGGCTTCCGGGACCGCATTCGGTCCTTGCAGCTCCAGGATGGCGGCCATCAAGCGGCGTAAGTAGGAATCCATCGCGTCATCTCGTTGCTCGAGGCTGTGTGCGACCCGAAGATCCCGTTGAGTGAAGGCTCGCACGGCAGTTGCGAAGAGCTCTTGAGCCTCTCTAGCCATCGTCCCAAGGATCTCGAACGAAGTCGGATTGGCGGCGAGTAGATGGTGCTCGGGCGCAAGCTTGGCGATGCGCAAGCACAAGTCCCCGGTTCGTTCGAGATCTCCTACGATACGAATGACCGAAACGACCAGCCGTAGGTCCGAAGCAACAGGGCTTTGCCTCGATAACAGGTCGTAGCAGCGCTCCGTAAGGGTGACGAACATCCTGTCGATGGCATCATCGCCGGCGATCACGCGTGCCGCAAGCTCGAGGTCGCCGGTCAACAAGACCTCGGAGGAGCTGGCCAGAGCGTCCTGCACCCTGAGGCCCATCACGTCGACCTGCAGAGCAAGATGCTGTAGGTCGAGCGCGTAGGCCGCTCGCAAGGGAGTGATGTCGGGCTCGTTGGGAGCGCCGACATCATCTGCGCGGGTTCTAGCCGAAGCGTCCCGTGACGTAGTTCTCGGTCCTTTCGTCGCTAGGGTTCGTGAACATCTGCTCGGTCTTGTCGTATTCGACCAGGACACCCGTGCGGCGATCCTGCTCCTCGTTGACCTCAGCGGTGAAGAAGGCCGTCATGTCGCTCACGCGGGCGGCCTGCTGCATGTTGTGGGTGACCACGACGATGGTGAACTCGTCCTTGAGGTTTTGCATGAGATCTTCGATGCGTCCCGTGGCGATGGGATCGAGGGCGGAGCATGGTTCGTCCATGAGGATCACATCGGGCCTCACAGCGATGCAGCGGGCGATGCACAACCTCTGTTGTTGACCTCCGGACAACCCCATCGCCGACTCCTTAAGCCGATTCCTCACTTCGTCCCACAAGGCAGCCTTCTGCAGGGACTCCTCGACGACGTCATCCAGATTGCCCTTGAATCCGGCGACCTTGGGACCGAACGCGATGTTGTCGTAGATGGACTTAGGGAACGGGTTCGGTTTCTGGAACACCATCCCGATGCGGCGGCGCACCTCTACCGGGTCCACCCTCTTGTCGTATAGATCCGCGCCGTGGTACCGAACGGACCCTTCAACGCGAGCGATCTCGATCAGGTCGTTCATGCGATTGAAGCACCGCAACATAGTGGTCTTTCCGCACCCAGATGGGCCGATCAAGGCAGTGATGTGATTCTGCGCGACGGACATGGACACATCTCTGATCGCTCTGAAGGGCCCGTAATAGACGGCGAGGTCGGCGACCTCGAAGACGGGTTCACCCGAGAACCTCGCGTTCGGATCCTTGCGGGCCCCCATGTCGATGTGGACGTCGCGGGGCGAGTCTGTGGTTACCGTCTCCATCACCATTTCCTCTCGTAACGGTTGCGCAGGATGATCGCGATCGCGTTGGCCGACAGGGTCATCACCAACAAGACGATGATGGCCGCCGACGTCAGGGCTCGGAAATCTTCATTCGGGAGGCTAGTCCACCTAAAGACAACGACGGGAAGGGCCGTATAGCCCTCGCGGAGCGAGGCGAAGAAACCTCTTCCCCCGGTCGCCAGGAGCCCGGTGGTAGCGCCGACAACTAGGAGGGGGGCGGTCTCTCCGATGGCCCGAGAGATCGAGAGAACGGTCCCCGTCAGGATCCCCGGAGCTGCGGCGGGCAGGACGTGGCTCCGGATCACCTCCCAACGGGTTGCACCCACTCCGAAGC
>JACCXF010000176.1 GCA_013697295.1 Actinomycetota bacterium
GCTTCGGACTCGTACGTGACGGAATACTCGAGGGGCACGGCGATCAGCTCACCGGACTCGTCGGCGGCATCCACCTCGTCGCGTTCCGGTTGGTCCGGGTTTCGTTCGAGGGCCACCTCGAACGAGCTGATCTCTCCCCTGTCGAGAGACTTCTCCAACAGAGCACCCACGCGCCGTGGAGGCCATCTGGCGCGCGTCCGCTCGGTGAACGACTGGGCCATGGCGCGCCCGTCTTCGTCGTTCCAGGCCTCGACAAACCCCGCCGCCGCCTCACGGCTGCTTGCGACGGGTTCCGGAGACGTGCAAGAGATCCCGGCGGCAAGTGAGGTGAAGACGACGGTCAGGGCGATCGCTCTCCGACCGTGCGATGCCGATGTCATTTGGCAGCCTCCAGGCCGGGCGCGCCCGGGCCGTGGAGGTCGATCGGGATCAGAGGGGACCGCGCTCTCAGCTTCGTATCGACGAAGGTATCACCCTGTACGCGTCGAAGACCGAGTCGATCCGGCGAACGCTCTGGATGATGTGCTCCAGATGACTGGGGTCCGCCAGCTCGAACGTAAAGGAAAGTGTTGCAACGCCGTCCCGTCCCGTGCGCGTGGTCGAAGACACGATGTAAACGCCCTGATCCGACATCGCGGTCGTGACATCCCGCAACAGCTTTGTCCGATCGAGGGCTTCGATCTGGATCGATACATTGAAGGTTCCCTGCTGGCGCGTGTCCCACCAAACCTTGGCGATCCTTCCCTCGTCGGAGGTTTCCAGCGATTTGAAGTTGGGGCAGTCATGACGATGAACCGACACACCACGGCCTTTGGTCAGAAAGCCGACGATCTCGTCACCGGGAACCGGCGTGCAGCAACGCGCAAGCCGGACAAGGAGATCCTCGACACCCTCCACGATGACCCCTTTCCCGCGCGCCTTGCGGGGGCGCTGAGGTGCCCGCTCTTGGACCTCCGGCTCTTCGGGCTCGGGCTCGAAGATCCTCAGCACTCTCGTAGTGACGGACTGCGCCGAAAGGTGACCTTCGCCCACCGCAACGTACATGGCATCGAGGTCCGGATAGCTCAGCCCCTCCGCGACTTGCTGCAGCAAGTTCCCTTTCGAGATCTTGTTCACGGGTAGGCCTTGGCGCCTCATGGCGTTCAACAGGGCGTCTTTGCCTTGAGCGAGAGCATCCTCACGTCGCTCACGAGCAAACCACTGCCTGACCTTGTTGCGCGCCCTCGGCGTCTTCACGACGTTGAGCCAGTCGCGCGAGGGGCCCGACTGTCCTTTTGAGGTGATGATCTCGACGGTGTCGCCGGATACGAGCTCGTGGTGCAGCGGCACAAGCCGCTCGTTGACGCGCGCTCCGACCGTCCTATGACCCACTTCCGTGTGAATCGTGTAGGCGAAGTCGATCGGTGTCGCCCCGCGCGGCAACTCCTGGACGTCCCCCTTGGGCGTGAACACGAAAACCTCATCGGAGTAGAGGTCGATCTTGAGTGATTCCATGAACTCACGCGGATCGGCCGATTCCTTCTGCCAATCCATCATCCGTTGAAGCCACGCTATGTCGTGTTCCGAGACCTTGCCCCGCCGCTGCTCCTTGTACAGCCAGTGCGCGGCGATACCAGACTCGGCTGCCCTGTGCATTGCGTGGGTGCGGATCTGTATCTCGATGGCGCGCCCCTCGGGTCCGATGACCGTGGTGTGCAGAGACTGGTACATGTTGAACTTCGGCATGGCGATGTAGTCCTTGAAGCGGCCCGGGACCGGCGTGTACAACGTGTGCAACGCACCGAGCGACGCGTAACAGTCCCTCACGGTCTCGACCACCACCCTCACTCCCACGAGGTCGAATATCTGATTGAACTGTTTGCCGCGCACAGCGATCTTCTCGTAGATCGCATATAGGTTCTTGGGACGGCCGGACACTTCGGAGCGAATCTTGAGCTCCCGGAGCTTCCCCGAGATCTCCTCCGAGATCTGCTGCACGAGGCTCTCCCGCTGAGGCTGGCGTTGTTGAATCAGCGCTGCAATTTCCTCATACCGTTTCGGGTGCAGCGTCTGGAAGGCCAAGTCCTCGAGCTCCCATTTGACCGCGTACATGCCCAGTCGGTGAGCCAGCGGCGCATAGATCTCGAGCGTCTCCCGCGCGATCAACTCTCGTTTCTCGGCTCGCAGCGGCGAGAGCGTCCGCATGTTGTGAAGCCGGTCGGCGATCTTGATGAGGAGCACCCGGACATCGCGCGCCGTGGCCACGATCATCTTTCGCAGGCTCTCGGCGCGCCCCTGCTCGGCCGATCGGAGCCCTATCTTGTCGAGCTTGGTGACGCCGTCGATGAGGGCCGCTACGTCGTAACCCATCTCGGCCTCGACGTGAGCCAAGCTCACATCGGTGTCTTCCACGGCATCGTGCAGCAATGCAGCCGCCAGCGTGGTCGAGTCCAGGCCCAGGTTGGCAAGGATCATCGTCACCGCAAGTGGATGCGTGAAGAACGGATCGCCGGACTTCCGCAACTGCCCTGCGTGCGCGGCCTCGGCGATCCCGTAGGCCCTTTCGACCATTTTGGTGTCGGCTTTGGGACGTGTCTTGAGAATCTCTTTCAACAGGCGATCCAGATCCGGATCGGCCGGGCCCCGGGGCCGGACGCGCTGTAGGACGCGCCGGACGGCGCGTGGCGACGGGTTGGTCCCCGCGGCGGCGTCTTCAGGCAATTGCATCAAGCCCACAACTCATTGTACGTGCGCGCTGCAAGCACCACCCCCCGGGCGCGGGTCGTCAGTAGGAGATGAGGCTGAGGTACTCGTAGTTGTCCAGCCGCCGGCGTCCTTCAAGAAAAGAAAGCTCCATGATGGTCGCTATCCCGGCAACCTTGCCGCCGCTTCGCTCGGTCAACAGGGCAGTCGCCTGGGCGGTGCCGCCCGTGGCGAGCACATCGTCGACGATGAGAATTCGCTCACCGGGGGTGATCGCATCGCGATGGATCTCGAGGCGGTCGGTTCCGTACTCGAGCTCATACTCCTGCCACGCCACGTCCCAGGGCAGCTTTCCCTTCTTTCGAACGGGGATGAGCCCAGCCGTGAAG
>JACCXF010000184.1 GCA_013697295.1 Actinomycetota bacterium
CGGTCGAGGCCCGGGTGCGCCTCGGTGAGGTCCCCACCGACGACCTGACCGAGATCAAGACGAAAGCGGCCTTCGATGTGGATCGCATCTCCGAGATCGAGGCCGTGCGTCACCACGATGTCGTCGCCTTCGTAGAGAACGTGCGGGAGAACGTCGGCGAAGCCGGGCGGCACCTGCATTTCGGTATGACGTCCTCCGATGTCGTCGACACCGGCAACGCCGTGGCGTTGCGGGACGCCGGCGATCTTCTGGTGGAGGATGTCGGGAAACTTACCGAAACGATCCGACGCAAGGCTCTCGAGCACAAGGACACGCTGATGCCCGGGAGGACCCACGGGATCCATGCGGAGCCGACGACCTTCGGCTTGAAGCTCGCCGGTTGGACCTTCGAGCTGGCCCGGGATCGAGACCGTCTCCGGCGGGCCCGTGATCAGGTCGCGGTCGCCAAGCTGTCGGGAGCGGTGGGGACCTATTCGCAACTCTCACCTGAGGTCGAGTCATACGTCTGCGATCGACTCGGACTGGCCGTCGAGCCGGCTGCGACGCAGGTGGTGCCTCGGGATCGCCATGCCGAGTTCCTCAGCGCGCTCGCCACGACCGCCGCCTCCCTCGAGCGCTTCGCTCAGGAGATAAGGCACCTGCAACGCACCGAGGTGGGAGAGGTGCAGGAGCCGTTCGGCAAGGGACAGAAGGGCTCCTCGGCCATGCCGCACAAGAGGAACCCGATCGTGTGCGAGCGGATCTGCGGCCTCGCTCGCCTCATGCGGGCCTACGCACAGACGGGTCTCGAGAACGTGGCGCTGTGGCACGAGCGCGATATCTCACACTCGTCGGTTGAGCGGGTGACCTTCCCTGATTCCTGCACCCTGCTCGACTACATGCTCGACAGGATGAGGTGGGTCGTTGAGGGCCTGGTGGTGAACGAAGCCCGGATGCTTGCGAACCTGGACGCCTCTCATGGGCTGGTCCACTCCCAAAGCGTTCTGACTGCGCTGCTGGCAACCGGATCGATGCAGCGCGAGGAGGCCTACGCCCTGGTCCAGCGGAACGCGACGGCGGCGTGGGACGAGGCCAGGCCGCTGATGGAGCTGCTCAAGTCGGATCCGGAGGTGACTCAGCACCTGGATCCGGCGGAAATCGACGCCTGCTTCGACCCCTCGCGTTACCTTGAGAACGTAGGGATCGTTTTCGAACGACTGGAGGCCTTGTAGACGTGGACGCACGGCACGTGGGGTCGGGCAAGGTTCGCGAGCTTTTCGACGTGGGGGACGACCGACTCCTTCTGGTCGCTTCGGATCGCATCAGCGCATTCGACGTCGTCCTCCCCCAGGACATCCCCGACAAGGGCAAGGTCCTGACCGGACTGTCCCACTACTGGTTCGAGATCATGGAGGACATCCCCAACCACCTCATCTCCGCCCTCAGCGAGGACCTGCCGGACGTGGGCATGGACGACCTCGGGGGCCGGGCGATGCTGTGCAAGAAGGCCGAGCCGATCGCGATCGAGTTCGTCGTCAGGGGCTACCTATCGGGCTCCGGTTGGAAGGAGTATTCATCGTCGGGCGAGGTGTGCGGTCACAAGCTGCCGGAGGGACTGACGGAGTCGGCCCAGCTTCCCGAGCCGATCCTGACGCCGGCCACCAAAGCCGTGACGGGCCACGACGAGAACATCACGGAAGGCCAGGCGGCCGAGGTCGCCGGCGAGGCCACCTATCGAACCGGGCGGGACTACGCCCTGACGATCTACCAACGCGCCACGGAGCTCGCCGCCGAGCGCGGCGTCATCATCGCCGACACCAAGTTCGAGTTCGGCATCTACGAGGGCGAAGTCATCCTCATCGACGAGGTACTCACGCCGGACTCCAGCCGGTTCTGGCCGGCCGACACCTACGAACCCGGCGGACCGCAGCCGTCCTTCGACAAGCAGTTCGTGCGCGACTGGCTCGGCTCGGCTGGGTGGAACCACGAGCCTCCGCCCCCGGACCTCCCGGAGGACGTGGTCGCGGCGACGCGTCAGCGCTACCTCGAGGCATACGAACGCATCAGCGGGCGTCCTTTCGACTCGTGGACGAAAGAGGTGAGCGGGTGAGTCGAGCGGCAAGGAGAACGTGAGTGAGGCGACCCAGACCGCTGGTCACAGGTCGCGGGCCTCGGCGCGACTGGGCCTGACCCTCCGCTCCATGCTGCTCAGTCCCCGAAGCGGATTCGAGGCGGCGATGACCGCGTGGGATCGCAGATCGAGGACCACGGAGACACCGTCGGAAGGGGCCCTGCCGACCGTCCTGGCGTTCGCGGGTGGGACCGGCGCGATGCTTCTGTGGTTGAAGATCGGAGCCCTCCTGGGCGCGCGCGACTCCTCCGCCGAAGGGTTCGAATGGACCCTCTTGCTCGCCTCCCTTGCGATCGGGGGATTGATCTACGTCGCGGGCCAGGCCCTGTGGGGTCTGGCAGGGCCCAGGGTCGTCTCGGCGCTCCACGGCGACGCGTCGTCTGGTCCGTTGCGACTGGTATGGGCCGCCGCGGCCTGCCCTCCGGCGCTGGCCCTGCTGTTGTTGCCCGTGGACCTCTTCGTGGTGGGACCCGAGGCCGTAACGAGCACTGGTCCCGCCGAGACCATGGCGACGGCATGGGCGGCGTTGTCGATCTCCCTCCAGGTCGCTGCAGCCATCTGGGCCCTCTACCTTCTCTTCCGTGGGACGCAGGTTGTCGGCCGGCTGAACATCGGACCAGCGCTGATTGCAACCGTGGTCGCTCTCGCGCTCGTCGTCCTTCTCACCGCGGGACTTCAGGCCGGTCTGACGGCGCTCGCGGGAGGTACGACGTGACCTTTTCCGTCGTGGTGAACGTCATGCCGAAGGCCGGCATCTCGGATCCTCAAGGGCAGACGATCGAGCGAGCGCTACCCGCCTTGGGCTACACGGGCGTGAACGGGGTGCGTGTAGGCAAGCGCATCATGCTCGAGATCGAGGCCGCAACCGAAGACGAAGCTCGCGCGCGCGCGACCGAGATGTGCGAGCGGTTGCTCGCCAACTCGGTCATCGAGGCCTACGAGGTTGCGATCGGTGAGGCAAGAACGGAGGGAGCGCAGGCATGAGGGCCCGTGTCGGCGTGGTCGTGTTCCCCGGTTCGAATTGCGAGCGTGATTGCGTTAAGTCGTTGTCGCAGCTGGGGGCCGAGACGGAACTCGTGTGGCACGACGATCCGGTCCTTCCCGAGGTCGACATAGTGGTGCTTCCCGGGGGTTTCGCGCACGGGGATTACCTTCGCACGGGAGCTCTGGCGCGGTTCTCACCCATCATGCAAGCGGTCACGGACCACGCAGAGCGCGGAGGACTCGTCCTGGGCGTTTGCAACGGCTTCCAGGTTCTCTGTGAGACGGGATTGCTTCCGGGAGCGCTCCACAAGAACAAGGGCCTCAAGTTCATGTGCAAGTGGACGGAGCTGCGCGTTGACAACGCCGCCACGCCGTTCACCTCTCGAGCGTCAACCGGCTCGGTGTTGAAGATCCCAATCAATCACTTCGAGGGCAACTGGTACTGCGACCCCGAGACGTTGCAGGGGATGCGCGAGCGCGATCAGATCGTCCTGCGCTACGTGGACAATCCGAACGGCGCCCTGGACGACGCAGCCGGCATCGTTAACGAGAACGGGAACGTCTTTGGGTTGATGCCTCATCCGGAGCGCGCCTGCGACGAGCTCCTTGGTTCCGAAGACGGCATCGTTCTTCTTGGCTCGGCGATCGACCACGTCTTGAAGACGACGCCGGCCCGAGTGTGACGTTGCGAGAGGGGCTCCACCGCGAGCTCGGTCTCACCGACGACGAGCTCCAGGCCATCATCGAGCGGCTGGGCCGCGACCCCTCCTACACCGAGCTCGCGATGTTCTCCGTGATGTGGAGCGAGCACTGCTCCTACAAGTCGAGCCGCAGCCACCTCGCGTCCCTTCCAACGGAAGGCCCCCACATCCTCGTTGGGCCGGGGGAGGGGGCGGGCATCATCGAGGTGGCGCCGGGCGTCTCGGTGGCGTGGAAGATCGAGTCGCACAACCACCCGTCTTTCGTCGAACCGTTCAACGGAGCAGCGACAGGCGTCGGGGGCATCGTCCGCGACATCCTTTCGATGGGGGCACGCCCGATCGCCTTGATGGATCCGCTGCGCTTCGGGCATCTCGATGACGCTCGGACTCGATATCTCGTGGATGGCGTCGTGCACGGCATCTCGTCCTACGGCAACTCCATCGGGGTCCCGACGGTGGGCGGCGAGCTGGTGTTCGAGGAGTGTTACGAGGAGAACCCACTCGTCAACGTCGCCTGCCTTGGCCTGGTCGACGGTCGATTGATGAGCGGGCGCGCGGACGTGGCGGGTCACTCCGTCGTTCTGTTCGGTTCCGCAACCGGACGCGATGGGATCGGTGGGGCAAGCGTTCTCGCGTCCGCTGAATTCGATGAGCACTCGCACGAGAAGCGCCCCTCGGTTCAGGTGGGCGATCCGTTAACGGAGAAGCTCCTGATCGAGGCATCGCTCGAGCTCATCCGGGACGACCTCGTCGCCGGGTTCCAGGACCTCGGCGCGGGAGGGCTCTCGTGTCCCACCGCCGAGATGGCCGCCAAGTCCCACATGGGCATGGACCTGGATCTCGATCGCGTTCATCTGCGCGAGGCGGACATGGAGCCGTTCGAGGTCATGATCTCGGAATCGCAAGAGCGGATGCTTGCCGTCGTGGAACCCGGCAACGTGGGAGCGGTTCTGGAGATCTGCGGCAAGTGGGGGCTCGAGGCGAGCGCCGTTGGCGAGGTGACGTCGAGCGGAAATATCCACGTGCGGCTGAACGGTGCAACCGTCGCGGAGGTACCGGCCGAATCGCTCGCAGACGAGGGACCGCTATACGACCGGCCGCGTCGCCGCCCCGACTGGCTGGACGCGTTGCAAGCCAGAGCGCCCGGCGACGACTCCCGCGGCGATCTGGAGAAGGCGTTCCTGGAGGTCCTGGGCTCTCCCTCGGTCGCGTCGAAGCGCTGGGCCTGGGAGCAGTACGACCACATGCTGTTCCTCGGAACGGTGCAGGGGCCGGGGGGTGATGCCGCCGTCCTGAGGCTGCCGGGCACCGACACTGCCGTCGCCGTGACCACCGATGGGCCCGGGCGCTTCTGCTTCCTCGACCCTTACGAGGGAGCGAAGCTCGCGGTGGCGGAGGCCGCCCGCAACGTCGCCTGCGTCGGGGCCCGCCCGGTCGCGATCACCAACTGTCTCAACTTCGGCAGTCCGGAGAGGCCGGAGGTCATGTGGCAGTTCGCAGAGGTGGTGCGCGGCATCCGGGACGCATGCGAGGCCCTGGCGACGCCTGTGACCGGGGGCAACGTCTCCTTCTATAACGAGACCCAGGGACGAGCCATCTATCCAACGCCGGTGATCGGGATGCTGGGGGTGCTCGAGTCGGCGGGGGGTTCGGTCGGCCTTGCGTTCGGGTCTGCCGGCGACGCTCTCGTGCTGCTGGGCGAGACTCGCGATGACGATTTCGGGGGCAGCGAGTACGCCAAGGTCGTCAACCACACGGTGGCCGGTCGGCCTCCGGTTCTCGACCTCGAGGCGGAACTTCGCTTGCAGGGGGTCCTCATCGAGGCGGCGACTCGGGGACTCGTTCGGTCATCCCACGATCTTTCTTCAGGGGGCCTGGCAATAACTCTGGCGGAGTCGGCGCTCGCGGGACGGATCGGTTTCGCTCTGCGCGAGCGAGGCGGACAGGATCACCGGTGGCTCTTCTCCGAAAGCCCGTCCCGCGCGATCGTGACCTGCAGCGGGGCCGCCCTCGACGAGGTCTTGTCACTCGCGTCCGACGTGGGCCTGCCGGCGAGCACCATCGGAGAGGTCGGAGGCGATGCGCTCGATTTCGCAGTCTTCGCGCTCCCTTTGGAGCTCGCTACGAGAACGTTCGAAGACGCCTTGCCCTCACGCCTCTCAGCTACGATGGCCTGACATGGCGGGAGAGGCTCGAGACGCTTGCGGCGTCGTTGGGATCTATGCGCCGGGCGAGGACGTCGCTCGGCTTACTTATTACGCCCTCTATGCCCTTCAGCATCGCGGTCAAGAGGCCGCGGGGATGGCGATCTCGGACGGTCAATCGGTAGTGGTCTACAAGGAGCTGGGGCTCGTGTCCCAGATCTTCGACGAGCTGGTCCTGAAGAGCTTGCATGGCAAGCACGCTATCGGCCACACACGCTACTCCACGACGGGATCGTCTTCGTGGGAGAACGCCCAGCCGACCTATAAGTCTGGCCCCGTGGGCCACCTGGCCCTCGCCCACAACGGGAACCTGGTGAACTCTCTGGACCTCAAGCGTGCGCTGGCGGAAGCCGGCGGCGACCCCACTCCGCAACGCGGTCGAATGTCGTCCACCTCGGATACGGATCTGGTCGCAGCTCACATCGCATCCTCGGACGAGGCCGACATGCATTCTGCGATCCGGTCCGTGCTGCCTCGCCTCGACGGGGCGTACTCGTTCACGATGATGGACGAGAACCGTGTTTTCGGCGCGCGCGATCCACAGGGATTCAGGCCGCTTTGTCTGGGCCGCCTCCCGGAAGGGGGTTGGATCCTCGCATCGGAGACCTGTGCGCTCGATCTGCTCGGAGCTGAGTTCATAAGAGACATCGAGCCGGGCGAGTTAGTGGCGATTGACGATGATGGCGTTCACAGCGAGCGCTTTGTCGAAGCTCGTCCGGCGGCGTGCATCTTCGAACACGTTTATTTCGCCCGTCCCGACTCCGCCTTGATGGGGCAGAACGTCTACGCGACGCGGTATCGGATGGGTCGACGACTGGCTCAAGAGCAACCTGCGGAGGCGGAGTTGGTGATGCCCCTACCCGATAGCGGGGTGCCGGCCGCCCAGGGATTCGCGCTCGAGTCGGGCATCGCGTACGGGGAGGGATTCGTAAAGAACCGTTACGTCGGGCGCACTTTCATTCAGCCAACCCAGAGGATGCGTCAGCAGGGCATCCGCATGAAACTGAATCCGCTTCGTGAGGTTATCGAGGGCCGTCGCGTGGTTGTCGTCGACGACTCGATAGTGCGCGGGAACACCACGCGGCAGGTCGTGAGCATGTTGCGCGAAGCCGGAGCGCGTGAGGTACACATCAGGGTTTCATCACCTCCCATCAAATGGCCGTGCTTCTACGGCATCGACATGCCGGACCAGGATGAACTCATCGCGGCGGGCGGGAGTATCGACGATGTGCAGAGCTACATCGAGGCGGACTCGCTCGGATACTTGTCGCATGACGGGATGGTCGCCGCCACGCAGATTCCCGCCGATACGTTTTGCACGGCGTGTTTCTCGTCCCGCTATCCCGTTCCCATCCCAGTGGAGCAGCTGCGAAGCAAGCAGGTGCTCGAGGATCCTTCACCTGCGCCTCGGGGGCACGTGGAATGGCAGACGGAGAAGAAGTAGACGGGGGGCCTGACTCTCGCGCAGAGGCAAGAGCGGCGGGTATCCAGGATCGGCAGGGACTAAGTCTCTCCGACGACGACCGGCGGCGGACCCAGCTGTGGACGACGTCTCTCGTCGTCATCATCGCGATCTCGGTTGCCGTCGCCTTGTTCGTGATCGGCAACGATGTCTTCTCCGGATCACTCGGAGACCAAAGCCCGACCTCCTGGATAGTGGCCGTGCTCGCAGTGGGACTCGCTCTGGCGTTCCTCGTTTACATCTTGGAGAAGGAGCGGAGCCTTCGGCGGCTTTCGAACCTATTGGTCGAGGAGCGTGTGCAGAGTGAAACCCTCCGCTCGCGGATCGAAAGGGAGCGGGAGACGATCGCGCGCCTCGAGGAGCTCGATCGCATGAAGAGCGACTTCGTCGCCACCGTTTCTCATGAGCTGAGGACGCCGTTGACCGGGATCATCGGCGCCGCCAAGACCATGTCCACCAGGGCCGAAGATCTCTCTCCGGAACAACATCGGGAGTTCATGGCGGTGATCGAACGTCAAGCCAACAAGCTGCTGAGGCTGGTTGAGGATTTCCTCACCGCCTCGCGTCTGGAATCCGGTGGACCTCGCCTGCGGCGAGAGCGTGTCGACCTGCGCGGGGTCGCCGAGTCGATCATCAACGATCTGCAACACATCACCGTCGGAAAAGACAGGGTCATATCGCTCGTGACCGAGCCGGAGCGGCCCATCGTCTGGGGTGACTCCACGTCCGTGCAACAGATCCTGTCGAACCTCGTCGAGAACGCCCTCAAGTACGCGGGCACGGATGCTCATGTCGCGGTCGCTGTGAGGGAGACTGAATCTG
>JACCXF010000187.1 GCA_013697295.1 Actinomycetota bacterium
CAGATCTCGCGCCAGGCCCGCGGGCGCTGCCGGTAGCGGGCTATGGGGACCCGGCGGGGCATGGCTCGCTGCCGAAGAGGAAGAAGGGGAGGCGGCTGGCGAAAAGAGCGAAGACGAGGCGGCGCTCTGCTGTGACGGCGTGGAGCTCGCAGCGGCTGTACGACCCTCCTCGGATGACGCCTGGCACGCCGTGCCTGCGAGGAGCGCGGTGAGGAGCGCGAGGACGGCGAGTTTCATCGGGAAGCTTTTCCCTCCTGTGCGTGTTGGGTCGAGACGGCGAATGAGGGAGGTTACGTGGCATCGGTTTGTACCCATCTCGATCAGATAAATGACGTCTCTCCGCGTACCGACGGGTGCGAGGAATGCTTGCGGATGGGAGACACCTGGGTCCATCTCAGGATGTGCCTCACGTGCGGGCACGTCGGATGCTGCGATTCGTCGAAGAACAAGCACGCCACCGCCCACTGGCACTCGACGGATCACCCTGTGGTGGCATCGGCGCAGCCCGGCGAGAGCTGGCGCTGGTGCTTCGTCGACGACCTGTTTGCCTGAGCCTCCGGGTAAGAGCTTGCTTAGGGTTCGGCGCTCGCGCAGGACCGAAAGTACGTATGGCCCCAGCCGGGGATGGGTCCTAGCTTGAGACCATGGATACGGCACATCAGAACGGGCATTCGGCCGATCTCTCGGCGACCCCAGCGCAGCGTAGGACGGTCCTAGTGGTGGACGACCACGAGGGAGTTCGGCTCATCGTCGATTCGATCCTCTCCGACGAGGGCTACATCGTCCTGCCGGCGGATTGCGCCGACGCGGCTCTGGATCTGTGCGAGCAGCACGGCGACGAGATCGATCTCTTGCTGACCGACCTGAGCATGCCGAACATGGTGGGCACCGACCTCGCCCGCCGGGTCGCCGCGCAGGTGGACGGCGTGCGGGTCCTCTACATGTCCGGCGATTCGTCGGCGGTGATGTCCCCAGCCGAGATCGAGGATTCGAGGGACTACATGCTCGAGAAGCCATTCGACCCGGACACCTTGGTGTCGAAGGTCCACGAGCTGCTGGACGAGCCGCGCCGCTGACGCGCAAGCGATAAACCGGCCCGCCGTTTCATACTGGGGCAATGGTCGCCGCAAGGAAGGCTGAGGTCATCGAGGTCGACGGGCGCGAGGTTCGCGTCTCGAATCCCGACAAGATCTACTTCCCGCAACTTTCGGCCACGAAGATGGAACTCGTCGACTACTACCTCGCCGTGGCCGAGGGAGCCTTACGGGGATGTCTACATCGTCCGACGCTGCTCTATCGGTGGCCGAACGGGGTCGAAGGCGATCCCTTCTACCAGAAGCGCATCCCAGACTCCCGACCTGAGTGGCTGCGCTCGGCGACGATCACGTTCCCCAGCGGGCGATCGGCCATCATGCTGGCCCCCAGCGACGCAGCCCACATCGTGTGGGCGATCAACCTCGGCTGCATCGACCTGAACCCATGGCCGGTGCGGGCCGACGATGTCGATCATCCCGACGAGCTCCGGGTGGATCTGGATCCCACCCCGGACACGTCGTTCGCGGACGTGCGCCGTGTTGCAAGCGTCGTCCAGGAGGTGCTTGCGGATCTGTCGCTGACCGGATTCCCGAAGACGTCGGGCAAACGTGGGATACATGTCTACGTCCGTATCCAGCCCCGGTGGGGATTCTCCGAGGTTCGCAAGTCCGCGCTCGCGTTCGCGCGCGAGGTCGAACGGCGCGTCCCTGCGCTCGCGACGACCGCCTGGTGGAAAGAGGAACGACACGGCGTGTTCGTCGACTACAACCAGAACGCCCGGGACCGGACCATAGCGTCCGTGTACTCCGTTCGCCCGGTGACGAACGCGCGGGTGTCCTGCCCCCTCGTCTGGGACGAGGTGCCCGACGTGGATCCCGACGATCTCAACGTGAGGACCGTCCCTGATCGGTTCCGAAGCGGTGGCGATCCCGCAGCGGCCATCGATGACGTTCAGCACTCGCTCGATGGACTGCTCGAGCTATCCGCTCGTCAAGAGGCGGAGGGCCGCGAGGAGGCGCCTCTTCCGCCCCATTTCCCGAAGGGCGAGAAGGAGCCTCCGCGCGTGCAGCCCTCCCGCCGGCGCAAACCCGACGCGTCTACCTAGCCCTCGAGTTGATCGAAGGTGCACTCCGCCGGGAGCTTGTCGGGGCGCCAGTGCAGGAAGCGCGCCGAATGTCGGAAGCGACCCGACTGAAGGCGCTCGTAGGCCACCTCGCACACGAGCACCGGATCAACCGACACCCACGACGTGTCCCGGCCTGCGGACCAGCGACTCGGCCCCCCCGGTGTCCGGCCCTCGCCGAAGCTCTGGCCCCCTTCTAGCTCCCGCAGTTGTTCCAGGAGGGCCCGTCGCTCGGGGGCTTTGAACGAAGAGGTGTGTCCCACGTAGTGGAGGACGCCATCATCGCTGTAGAGACCCAGCAACAAGGAACCGACGCCATCGCCCGTCTTCGACAAACGATATCCACCCACCACGCAGTCGGCGTCACGCAGGTGCTTCACCTTGACCATCGTGCGGTCGCCCGGCGTGTACGGCGACCCGGCTCGCTTCGCGACGATCCCGTCGAGTCCGAGGTCCTCGAATCCGACGAACCACTGTGAGGCGGTGTCGAAGTCGTCCGTTTGCGGCGTGATGATCACCTGCGTGCCCGGGCCGAGGTCCGCTGTGGTCCCTCCGGCCCCGAGGATCTTTTCGAGCGCCGCCCTTCGCTTCTCGATGGGTGTCGAGGTCAAATCCTTGCTTGCGAGAGCGAGGATGTCGAACGCCACGAAGCTAGCGGGCGTTTCGGCTGCAAGCTTGCGTATGCGCGACTCCGCGGGATGGATCCGCTGGAGCAAGACGTCGAAGTCGAGACCCTTCTCTCCGGCGATCACCACCTCGCCATCGACGATGCAGCGCGCCGGCAACGCCTTGCGCAGCGCTTCGGGTAGCTCCGGGAAATAGCGTTCGAGTGGCTTGTGATCGCGGCTCGCGATGTGAACCTCGGGTCCATCCCGAAACACGATCGCTCGGAACCCGTCCCACTTCGGCTCGTAGATCCAACCGTCCCCGGATGGGATCTCGGGCTGCGACTTGGACAACATCGGATCGAGCGGCGGAGCGAGGGGGAGTGCCATCGACCAATCATGCCCTGCTCTCGGGGGGCCGGCGGACTGGGTAGGTTGAAACGCATGTCTCTAACCAATCTCGAGATCGCCGAGCTGCTGGCGCTATCCGGCGAAGCGGCGGAAGGACATCGCAGCAAGGCGTACGGCCGTGCTTCCAGAGCGGCGCTGCTGTGGGACGCCGAGGCGGCAGATGTCGTGGCGGCGGGGGAGCCGGCTTCGAGCCTCGAGGCACTCGGCGATCGCCTCGGCGCCCGCGTCGAAGGATGGCTGCAGGATCCTCCCGAGATCGAGGGATCCCCACCGGAGAAACGCTCCGGTTTCTCGACCTACGCGAAGGCATTGTCAGAGCTCGGCGACGATCCCGACTGGACCCATCCCGAGGGCGACCTACAGATGCACACGACCTACAGCGACGGCCAGGCATCCGTGAAAGAGATGGCGCTCACCGCCGCCAACATGGGTCGGTCCTACGTCGCCATCACGGACCATTCACAGAGTCTGAAGATAGTGCGCGGCATGGATGAAGCAAAGCTCGCACGGCAGGGCGAGGAGATCGCCCGCACCAATGCGGAGCTGGAGGAGGGTGGCGTCGACTTCAGGGTGCTGAGAGCGATCGAGATGGATCTGACCCCGAGCGGGGAAGGGGACATGGACCCGGCCGCGCTCGAGGACCTGGACCTCGTCCTCGGGTCCTTCCACAGCCAGCTACGCGGGACCGAAGACCAGACGGACCGCTATCTCGCTGCGATCCAAAACACCCATATCAACGTGATCGCGCATCCGCGCGGGCGCAAATGGAACCTGCGCGGTGGCCTGCACGCGGACTGGCCGCGCGTTTTCGAAGCAGCCGCGGAGCACGACGTCGCGCTAGAGATCAATGCGTACCCCCACAGGCAGGACCTGCAACCGGAGCTTCTACCGGCGGCGCAGGAAGCCGGGATCCGCATCTCGATCGGGACCGACGCACACGATCCATCAGAGCTCCGGTTCCTCCCGGTAGGATTAGCCGCAGCGCGCGCCGCAGGCATCCCACGCGACAGGATCCTCAACTTCATGCCCCGCGAAGCCCTACTAGCCTGGGCCGCCGGCTAGGAGAGAGTCGGTTGAGACTGCGGTTGAGCTTGCCCTCCGGTCGAATCGGGTCGTTAGCCGTAGAGCCAGACGACGGCCAGTGGGGGGAGGACTATCTCGCAGGACTGGTCGAGGCCGTGCCAGGCCCTCGCCTCGGAGTTGACCGAACCAAGGTTCCCGACGTTCGATCCGCCATATGTCTCGGAGTCGCTGTTAACGACCTCCTCGTAGGGGCCCGGGGCCGGAAGGCCCAGGCGGAACCCATCCCGCACGATGGGGGAGAAGTTGCAGACGCACACGAGATGCTTGCCACTCTCGTTCGCCGTTCGGCTGAACGAAAGCACGTTGTTATCGGCATCGTTCGCATCGATCCAGCGGAACCCCTCGGGATCGGAATCGCCCCCCCACAGTTCCGGTACGCCCTTGTAGGTCTTGTTCAGATCGGACACGAGTCGTTGCAGGCCGATGTGGAGCGGATCGTCGAGGAGATGCCAGTCCAGGCTGTTGTCATGTGACCACTCGCGCGACTGGCCGAACTCGCCGCCCATGAACAGCAGCTGCTTCCCCGGATGCGCCCACATGAAGGCGTAAAGCGACCGGAGGTTCGCGAAGCGCTGCCACTCATCACCCGGCATCTTGTTGATGAGCGAGCCCTTGCCGTGAACGACCTCGTCGTGCGACAGGGGGAGGACGAAGTTCTCGCTGAACGCGTAGACGAGGCTGAAGGTCAGCTGGTTGTGGTGGAACCGTCGATGGATCGATTCCTTAGAGAAGTACTGCAACGTGTCGTGCATCCATCCCATGTTCCATTTGAAGCCGAAGCCGAGACCGCCGAGATGGACCGGCCTGCTCACTCCGGGCCATGCGGTGGATTCCTCGGCGATCATCAGGGCGCCGGGATGTTCAGCGTGGACCACGGAGTTGAGCTCTTTGAGGAACTCGATCGCCTCGAGGTTCTCCCGGCCCCCGAAACGATTGGGCAGCCATTGCCCTTCCTCCCGGCTGTAGTCCAGGTAGAGCATGGAGGCGACCGCGTCGACGCGCAGACCGTCGATGTGGAACTCCTCGAGCCAGAACAGAGCGTTCGAGATCAGAAAGTTCCGGACCTCGTTGCGGCCGTAGTTGAAGATCAGCGTGCCCCAATCCGGGTGCTCTCCCTTGCGGGGGTCGAGGTGCTCGAAGAGCGCCGTGCCGTCGAAGCGAGCGAGCGCCCATTCGTCCTTCGGGAAGTGGGCGGGGACCCAGTCGACGATCACTCCGATCCCGGCCGCGTGCAGCGTGTCCACCAGCGCGCGGAACTCGTCCGGCGTTCCGTAGCGTGAGGTAGGCGCGAAGTAGTGACTCACCTGGTAGCCCCACGAACCCCCGAAGGGGTGCTCCGCAACCGGCAGGAGCTCGACGTGCGTGAACCCCATCTCTCGGCAATAGTCGGCGAGGAGCGGCGCCATGTCGCTGTAGGTCAGGGCGTCTCCCTCGGGGGATCGTCGCCACGACCCGAGATGCACCTCGTAGACGGACATCGGCTCGCGGAGGGGGTCGGAGCTCGCCCGCTCCTTCATCCAGCCTTCGTCGTTGAACGTGTACGACGGCGTGTGCACGATCGACGCGGTCCCCGGCGGTGGCTCCGTGCGGAACGCGAACGGATCCGTTTTCAGGATGATGCTGCGGTCCTGCGTCTCGATCTCGAACTTGTAGAAGGCACCATCGCCGACGCCGGGAAGGAAGAGCTCCCACAGACCCGACGACTCCAGGCTGCGCATCGGATTGAGCTGGCCATCCCAATCGTTGAAGTCGCCCACGACCCTGACGCCGCGCGCCGACGGCGCCCACAGGGCGAACGCGGTTCCCTGCACCCCTTCATGCGAGCCGACGTGCGCGCCGAGTGTCTCGTGAAGGCGGCGGTGCCGGCCCTCACCGATCAGGTGAAGGTCGAGATCGCCCAGAGTCGGCGGGAAGCTATGGGGGTCGGCGGTCGCGTGGATATCGCTCTTGTCGGGTGGCATCGTTAGCCGGCTCGGTCGACGACCTGCGCTATTCCCCGCAGCGGGATCCGGATCCACTGGGGCCGATGACCCCGCTCGTAGTTGAGCTCGTAGAGCGCCTTGTCGATCTCGAAGACGTCGAGCATCACCTTCAGGTCCTCACGATCCGGCGGGAGGAAGGTTCCTTCGTGGGAGGTGCGCATGTATGCCGTCATGAACCGGTCCCGGGCGAGCCGTTCCCAGGCGAGCCCCCAGCGCTGGAGCCGCAACCATTCTCGCGACTCCGGGTCCGCGCGGTCGAACAGGGAGGCCCACACCGCGTAGCTGAAAGAGCGAAGCATCCCGGCGACGTCTCTGAGGGGCGACTGTTTGGCCCGCCGGTCCTCGAGTGACCGGACGGGCTCTCCCTCGAGGTCCAAGATCATCCAGCCGCGCGGGCTGAGCATCACCTGGCCGAGGTGATAGTCACCGTGGATACGGATCTTCTGGCCCGCGTCCTCGATCGAGCGGAGATGGTCTATGCATTCCTGCACCGCGTCCTCGAGAGCGGCGAGCTCGCCCGGGCCCCCATCGGTGAGCTGGGACAGCATGTGGCGGGCGCGTTCCGCCCATTCCTTCAGGTCTTGATTGTCGATCGGTTCCGCCAGCATCTCGAACTCGAGTTCCTCGCGCGACAACACGACATGCAGAGACGCGGTGACATCGCCCAGTTCCACCATCGCTTCGAGACTCGAAGGCGAGCGCGCCTCCACGGCCTCGAGGAGATCGTCGTCGTCGGTGTCGTCGGCTTCGTCGTAGAGCCTTTGAAGATCGACCAAGATCTGCTGCCAGCCATCGATGCCGTCCGCTATGAATTGCTGCGCGATCCCGAGGTCGATCTCGACCTCTTCGCCATGAAGGATGCCCTCGTAGAGGACCTCTCCAACCTGAGGTGGCACTCTCTCGAAGCCCTCGTTCGTCAGGAGCCGGTTGAGCTCCAGATCCGGATTCGGCCCCACCTCGATCCTCCGGAAGAGCTTGACGATCACGTCGTCGTCTAGGACCAGCGAGCTGTTCGATTGCTCCGCGTCGAGAACACTGGCGAACGACCCTGGTGGCGCCAGAGGGTCGAGCCCCGGGCCCCCGAAGTGGAAATCCCCCGACGAACCGTGGAAGGTCGATCCGCGCGCCATGAGTTCCCCGATGACCGTGAGGCGGTCGGGGTCGTCCAGAGCATCGGTTTGGCTCCCGTCTTCGTGCACGTGGACGAGCACCTGATAGATCTGATGGGGTTCGGCCTCGAGATGAACCACGACGAGCGCGAGCAGCAGCTGCGGCGGCCCGTCATCGATGGTGACCTCGTCGAGGACCTCGATCCGATCGAGGGCGCGCCCCTTGGCTCCGAACCATCTCTTGGTAGGGAGCGCTTGCAGCAGGCTTTCTGTGTCGATCACCATCACGACTCCTCGTCGATCAGCTGGAACCAGTAGAAGTCATTCGGTCCAAAGGTCAATAGGTAGGGGAGATCCCCGATCCTCGGAAAGCGCTCCCGCCCCATCAGCTCTACTGGATACCTACCCGCAAACTGGGACAGGTCTAACTCAGCCGCCTGGGCCCGCCCAGACAGGTTATTCACGCACATCACGATGTCGTCGTTGTACTGCCTGATGTAGGCCAGGATCGCGGGATTGTTCGGCGTGCACACCTCGAACGAACCGAGGCCGAAGACGGGGTGTTGCTTACGAACGGCCAGCAGTCTTCTGAACCAATGCAGGAAGGAATGCTGATCCCGCATCTCCGCCTCTACGTTGGTCGCCTGATAGCCATAGACGGGATCCAACAGGACGGGCAGATACAGCTGCGCGAAGTCGGCTCGTGAGAACCCGGCATTCCGATCGTGGCTCCATTGCATCGGCGTCCGAACCCCGTCGCGGTCACCGAGGTAGATGTTGTCGCCCATCGCGATCTCATCGCCGTAGTACACGATGGGGGTTCCGGGCAGGGAGAGCAACATCGCGTGGAACAGTTCCATCTGGTCGTGAGAATTCTCGAGCAGGGGCGCGAGTCGCCTGCGGATCCCGAGATTCAGCTTCATCCTGGGATCCTTCGCGTACTCCTTGTACATGTAGTCGCGGTCTTCATCTGTGACCATCTCGAGCGTCAGTTCGTCGTGGTTGCGCAGGAAGATGCCCCACTGACAGTTGTCGGGGATCGAAGGCGTCTGTTCGAGGATCTCGACGACGGGATACCTGACCTG
>JACCXF010000207.1 GCA_013697295.1 Actinomycetota bacterium
GCGCAGCGTCGTGGGTGGCCAACTCCTCGACCGCAAGGTCGTCGAGGACCCCCGCGCGCGTCGAGCGGACCTCGATCCACTCCACGCCGGTCCCCAACCAGCGCGACGCGGCCCAGACCAGGCCGTCAAAGGGATCCGCTCAGCCGGATGCCGACTCGGGGACGGGCCGTGGCTCATCCATCGACCAGCAGTCCTCGCTCGACCATGTCCGCGAGCAGCTCGGCGAGCTGCCCCTCGAAGCCCTTTTCGGCGCCAAACATCCGGCGCGCCTCAGCCAGCCCACCTTCGTAGCCATGCTCGAGGATCAGGGCATAGACGATCGCCGCTTGTGCGTTGAGATAGTGCAGATCTCCCGTCTCCGGGTTGAGCACAACCGCCTCGTCGTCCACCCATTCGACAGCTCTGTCATCCGCAGTCTTCATCTTTCCGAGTATATGGACCCGGACGCGCGTTCCGTATTGTTGGTGCGATGGACCCCAGGGAGAGTCCCTCCGAGGAGATCCTCACGGCGGCCCGCAATCTACGAGCCCACACCGTGGCGATCGAGGTCGTGAGCGCCTTCACGACGGCGGGGGTCAAGTCGATCCTGCTGAAGGGGCCCTCTTTCGCGCGATGGCTCTACGACTCCCCCCACGAACGCCCCTACCTCGACATCGACCTCCTGATCGCGCCCGACCGCGTGGAGGCCGCGGAGCGGGTGCTCCGATCGCACGGCTTCGATCTCGACCCGCTCGAGATCCCCCACGACATGCCGTGGCACGCACACACGTGGACGCGGGCATCCGATGGAGCAATGATCGACCTTCACCGCTTCATCGTAGGAACAGGGGTTTCGTCAGAGACGGGGTGGACGATCCTGAGCGCGCAGATCGAACCGATCAACGTGGCGGGCAGGACGCTGATCGGGCTCGATAGGGAAGCTCGGTTGGTCCATGTGGCTCTCCACGCCGCGCAGCACGGCACCCGCTTGGTGAGGCCGGGCAGGGATCTCGACCGAGCGCTCGAGCGGGAGCAAAGCGAGACCTGGGCCCGCGCACGGGATCTCGCAGACCGCCTTCACGCGATCCCCGCCTTTGCCCGCGGGCTCAGGCTCTCCGAAGCCGGCGCTAAGCTGGCCACCCGACTGGAGCTCCCGACCTCAGCCCCCCTGGACGTGGCGGCTCGGGCGGCGGACGCGTCCTACGAGGGAGTCGCGCTCGCGTGGTGGCTCTCTCGTTCACGTGGCGTCGGAAGGCTCCGGTTCGTGGGACGCAAACTCTTCCCCCCCGCAAGCTTCATGAGGGCTTGGAGTCCGCTTGCCGGCCGGAGCAATGCTGGACTTGTGATTGCCTACCTGTGGCGGGTGGCTTGGGTGGTCGGGCGAATCCCGAGAGCGGTGATCGATGTCGCCAGGGTTCGTCTCCGGCGCGGCAAGTAGCGTCGGGCCTAGGACGGCGCCTTGAGTATCGTGGTCGGGGTGATGAGCGAGCAACGATCCAGGATCGCACGCGTTTGACTCCGCGCTGGAGGTGGCTCGCAGGCAGCGTCGCGCTGCTCGCGGTCCTCGCAAGCTGTGTCTCGGGGGAAGAGTCCCATCGCCCCCCCTCGGTAAGAGCGGATCCCGTCCCGAGGTCCGAGGCGACGAGATCGACCCCACCCAGGGTCCACCTCGACGACGGCGCGCACGGCGCGGTGTCCGCGGGCGACCACCTCATGGTGACAGCGCGCCCCAGTAGGGGTGGCACGAGCCTTCCGCTGGCCACCAGGAACCCACTCGGTCAGCGACTGGTCTTCCAGATCGTCGGCACCACCAAGGACGAACGAGACCACCTGTGGCTTCAGCTATTGACTCCCGAGCGACCCAACGGCTCGACCGGATGGACCCGGCGCGCCGGCCTCCAGATCGTTCATCTTCATCACCGTGTCGAGATCGACCTCTCCAAGTTCGAGCTGCGCCACTTCCGCGATGACAAGCTGATCGATCGCTTCAACGTGGGCATCGGCCAGGATCAGTTCCCGACGCCCAAGGGCTCGTTCTACATCTGGGCCCGGGTCCCCCAGCCCAGTCCGACCGGACCCTACGGGATCTACGCGCTGGGGATCAGCGGCTTCTCCCCCGTGCTGAGCGACTGGCCCGGTGGTGGACGCGCCGCTATCCACGGCACGGCGGTGGCAACCGACCCCGGCACGAAGGTGTCTCATGGCTGCATCCGGGTCTTCAACGACGACATGCAGATGCTCGCAAGGCTCCCGATGGGAACCCCGGTGATCATCCACCGCTGACGACGAGGGTATCCGGTGACATTAAGAAGGCCCCCTCCGAAGAGGGGGCCCCATTTGCTTGCGATCTTTCGTGTTACGAGCCGGGAGCGTGCTCGGAGGAGTTTCGCCTCCGGACCAGCACGGTTCCTAGAGCGATCAGCAGGAAAGCAACGACCACGAAGCCGGCGATCTCGGCGCCCGTGAACGGAAGCGTTCCGCCGGCCCCGGCGACACCGCCGCCACCGTTGCCGTTCCCATTGCCCTGGCTGCCGCCGAGCACCCCGCTGCCCGCGGGCACGGTGCGGGATTCCGCACCATTGCACACGTGGCTGTGGCCGTAGCCCCCGCCGAGGTTACCGGCGCTGACGGTAACGAAGTAGAGGCCGTCCGCACCGGGCTGAGGGATCGTGAAATTGCCGCTTCCATCGGTGGTGGTCGACCCGACCGCCGTAGCGCCGCCACCGGGTTGGCGCTCGAAGAGGGTCACGGTGCGGCCGGGCACACACGCCGAGTTCTGGGAGCTGACGTACCCGGTAAAGTTGGTGCCGTCATAGCTCAGGGTGACAGGGGTCGAAAAATGGCGATTATGGGCCGACGCCGAGCCCGAAAACATCATCAGAACGCCAACCAGCGCAGCCAGAAGAAGGGCCGTACTCTTACGGGCCGTCCCTGCTTGGTTCATGAGCAGTCCCCTCTGAATAGACCAAGCGACCGACAGGCGCCGCCAGAGCCTCGCAAGTATAAAGGATGCGGAACCGGCCCACAACCCAAGAAAACAGGCTTGACCAGCTTACTCCCGCCCCCGGTGACACGGCTCGCGGGCATCGAATCAGAGCGCCAATATGGGTTAGCGTGATCCCACGCTTGCTCGGGGCCACCGTCGGAAGCGGGTCATCACGCCTTATGCTGCTCATTTCAGACGCCAAACTCGGGTGGGACGCCGCATGGCTCGATCACAAGAGGACCTCTATCAGGGTCCAGATCTACGTGAATACCTCACCATCCTCAAGGCGAGGAGGTGGTCCATCATCGGCGCGGTTCTCCTGGTGGTGGTGGCGACCGCGCTTTTTTCTCTGCGACAAACCCCCCTGTACACGGCAGAGTCACGCCTCCTGCTCAAGCAGCCACTCTCGATCGATGGGACGTATGTGCCCCCTCCCGTGCCCGAAACCGAGAGCCAGGTGGTGGCGTCGCAACCTGTCGCCGCGCGGGTAGCCGACCAGCTCGGTCTTCAGCAGTCGACCGACGACATCCTCGGAAACCTCCACGTTGAAACCGTAAGCCTGAGCCTCGTGCTCACGGTGGCCTACACGTCGAAGGATCCTGAAGTGGCCCGAGATGCCGCCGACGCCTTCGCCCAGGGCTACATCGACTATCGGGTCCAGCAAACCTTGGAAGACCTGCGCACCGAGCGGAAAGGCGTCGAGCAGCGCATCGCCTCCCTCCAGGATCAGCTCGCCCGGCTCATCGACGACATCGAGGCTGCCAACTCATCCGGCAATGCAGGGCTCGTCACCACCCTCGAGACCCAGCGCTCAACCCTGGTGGCCCGCCTGAGTTTCCTCGAGCAGAGGCTCGACGACCTTCAGCCCGAGGGGGCGGCGAGGAGCAGCGCCGGCGAAGTCATCGAAACGGCGGCTCTGCCGACCTCGCCGTCGTCACCCGATGATGTCAAGAACATCGCTCTTGCGCTCCTGGTGGGGCTGGCACTGGGCGTGGGTCTTGCGTTCCTCAGGGAACGGCTCGACGACCGATTCAGGGGTCATTCCGACGTCGAGAGAGCGACCGGTGCCCCGGTTCTCACCACGGTTCCGAAGTTCAAATCCTCAACGAAGCGAGGCACCGCGATCGCCACCCAAAGCGATCCCAAGGGCGCGGCCGCTGAGGCCTACCGGCGACTACGCACCAACCTGCAGTTCGTCGCCATTCAGCGCGAAGCGAAGAGTCTGCTTATAACGAGCCCATCGGCGGGCGAGGGAAAGACCGTGACGACCGCGAACCTCGCAGTCGCGCTGGCTCAGGCGGGCCAACGCGTCGTCGTCGTCTCCGCCGATCTCAGACGTCCAACTCTGGAGGAGCATTTCAGCCTCGACCAGCGGGCCCGGTCTCAGGGACTCTCGACCTACCTTTCGGGTCAGGACAAGGAGGCATTCGAGCTCATCAGGGATCCCGGGATCCAGCGGCTTCGGCTGCTGCCCAGCGGTCCTGTCCCGCCCAACCCCGCCGAGCTGCTCGCTTCGTCCCGCCTGGGGCAGCTCGTGGGCGACCTCGAGGAAGTAGCCGACTTCGTGCTGTTCGATTCACCCCCGCTTCTGGCCGTCACGGACAGCGCCATCCTCGCCGCCAATGTGCGCGCCGCGATACTCGTGATTGATGCAAACTCCACCCATCGATCCACGGCCCTTCGCGCCAAGGAAGAGCTCGAGCGCAACGGTGGCATGCTGCTCGGCACGATGCTCAACGCGTTCGATCCTGCGAGCTCTCGGTACGGCTACTACGACTATGCGACCCCAGCGCCGACCCCCAATGGAAGCGCCAATGGAGGCAAGTCGCGGGCGGGCTGGATGAGTCGAGTTCTGCCCACCCGCAAGAGATGAGCCGGCCGCTGTGGCGCGCGGACGAGACTCCCGAGAGCGCAGGGGACTCGTCTGGGGCACCCGGCGGCGAACTCTGGCGCACCGATGAGAGCGCGTCTTCAGGTGGGGAGGCAACTCTCTCGGAGCCGAGCACGGACCGGTTGGATCTGTGGGGCGAAGGAGAAGACCCAACCCCGCCCGAAGAGCACGTCCGGCCCCTCAGTCTGAGGGCCGCCAGGCTGTGGGATGACGACCCGTCCGATGCCTCCGCGACCGGTGGCGCGATCGAGCTAGCCCCAGCCCCTACTCAACGGCCCATCGGCCCCAGCAACGGGCACCGGAGACCTCCTTCAACCCGGTCTCCCGGGCGCGCTCGACGAGGCTCCATGCGTCACGAATGGGGAACCAGGATGAAGCGGCGCCGGCAACGGCTAATCCGGCGGCGCGTCATGATCTTCGTCGCCCTCCTCATGGTGCTGCTTCTCGGTGACGGAGCCTACGTCGCATTTGGGCTCAAGAGCTCCCTTGAAACGAGCAAGAGGTCACTCTCCAACGGCGCAGTGGCGCTCGGCGGGGGGGATCTCGCTATCGCCGAGGGTGAGCTGCGTAAGGCGCTGCGTTCGGCCCAGGAGTCTGCCGGTCTCGCGCGCCATCCCAGCGTCGGGGCACTCTCGCTCGTGCCAAAGATCGGCGACGACGTCTCGACTCTTCAGGTCCTCTCTGCGGCGAGCGAACTGGCGGCACGGGCCGGCCTCCAAGGGCTGCAGGCGGCCCGAGCCATGGGGGCCGATCAGGGCCGCGAGTTGATCGAGGCGATCTACAGCGAGGGAAGAGTCAACTTCGATGCGTTGCACCAGGGCCGGCCCTTCGTCGAGCGGGCCGCCGGACTCCTCCGGCAAGGGAGTCACTCGCTCGACTCGGCGCCGGAGCCCACCCTCACCTTGCTCCAAGATGCTCTGGAGACTGCACGGGACGAGGTAGGAGGAGCCAGTGAATCGACCAGCAAGGGGGCGCTGCTGTTCGACCTTCTTCCCAAACTCCTCGGCGCGGACGGGAAGCGAAAGTACCTGCTTGCCTTCCAAGCCCCGGGCGAGGCGCGCGGCACGGGCGGGCTGCTGGGGCTATTCGGTGTGCTGCACGCGACCGACGGCCGCATCTCGCTCACTGGCATCCAGCCGGGCGGCGACCTGTTCCCCGCGCCCTTAAGCCCGGTAAGGGCGCCCGGCTGGTTCGAACGCGCCTACGGAACCCAGAAAGCTCTCACCCAGTTTCAGCAATCGAACCTCTCTCCCCGGTTCCCGACCGTGGCGCGGGTGTTGCTGAGCATGTACACCGCCCAAACCGGAACGAAGCTCGACGGAGTGGTGGCGATGGACCCGATAGCTCTCGCCGAGCTGCTGCGCGCCACCGGGCCGCTGCCCGATATCAACGGTGAGGACGTCACTTCAGACAACGCCGCAACCCTCGTCATGCACGATTCCTACGTCGAGTTCAACGAGGATGAGCAGAACGCCTATCTTGCCGATCTCATCGACGCCCTCTGGTCGACGATCGAGAGAGGTGACCTCGACGGACCTCAGCTCGCCACGGCGCTCGGCGAGTCGGTTCGGAGTCAGCACCTCAAGCTCTGGGCGCGTGACCCAGACATTCAGGAGACCATCGAGGAGATTGGCGCGCACGGTTGGTTCCCACCCAGTCAAGGCAACGTCCAGATGGTCTTCAGCAACAACTACTCGGTCAACAAGGTCGACTACTACTTGCAACGTGACATCGACACCAAGGTGGAGCTCGGCCAGGACGGCAGCGCCGATATCACGACCATCGTCACCATCGAGAACCAGGCTCCCACCGGGCCACCGTCTCTCCTGCTGGGACCCGGGATAAAAAGCGATCCGCCTGGACTTAATCGCATGGTGCTCAACATCCTCATGCCGATGGGCTCTCTTGTGCGCGACTTCAGCCTCGACGGCGAGCCGACCGTGCCGATCGAGTACAACGAGGGTGCGTTTCCGGTCGCGGGATACGTCATCGACATAGCCGCGGGGGGAACCGCAACGGTAAAGATCCATTACTCGGTGCCGGACGCAGTCAACCTCTCGGAGCAAGAGACGTTCTCATTCACGTTGTTCCCTCAAGCCACCGTGAACCCCGACTCCTTTGCTCTATCCGTCACCCAGGCGGGAGTGACGGACAACGCGGTCGAGGGTGATCGCAACTATTCGGGGGCCCTCGACCAAACCCGCCGGATCCAGGTTGGGCTCTCGAGTGGTGAAGGTGATTGACGGTGGTCCACCGGGGGCAACAAGTGAAACGAGAAGCTCGGGCGAATGGCTGCGAGAGGACTCGATGTTGGTCGGGTCATGCCCGGAGTCCCACTAAACTCATGGCACGCGAGCGACAGGGATCATAGGTGGGGGTACGCCACATGAGCGACGGGGGTAACGCCACATGAGCGTGGAACAAGCCACGAGCGTAGAGCAGGTGGGGAAACCGCTCAGGCCGACGACGCCCGGGGTCACATGAGATATCTGATCACGGGCGGTGCCGGCTTCATCGGATCACATCTCGCTGAGGCGCTGGTCGCGCGTGGTGACGATGTGATCGCCCTTGACAACCTTTCGACTGGACGTCGGGAGAACCTCGCAGGGATCGGAGACGATGTCGAGCTCGTTCACGGGAGCGTCCTGGACGCGCTGCTGGTGGACGAGCTGATGGCTCGCTCAGACATCGTGATCCACCTTGCGGCCGCGGTTGGGGTTCGTCTCATAGTCGAACGGCCGCTCCGCAGCCTCATCACGAACATACGCGGGTCCGAGAACCTCCTGGAGGCGGCGCATCGCTACCGCCGCAAGATCCTGATCGCGTCGACCTCAGAGATCTACGGCAAGAACCAACGGGCTTCGTTCCGGGAGATAGACGACCAGGTGCTCGGCAGTCCGAGCGTTTCGAGATGGTCCTATTCGACGTCGAAGGCCGTCGACGAGATCCTCGCCTTTGCGTACCACCGCGAGCGGCAACTTCCCACCGTCATAGTGCGTCTCTTCAACACCGTCGGGCCTCGCCAGACCGGTGCCTACGGGATGGTGCTGCCGCGACTCGTCGAGCAAGCCCTCCGCGACAACGCTCTCACCGTGCACGGCGACGGACGACAGACGAGGTGCTTCTGCCATGTATCCGATGTCGTCGCAGCGATGTTGCTTCTACTCGACGAGCCCAAGGCCGAGGGCGACGTCTTCAATATCGGTTCTTCCGAAGAGGTCTCGATCCTCGAACTTGCAAAGAGAGTCATCGGCGCGACCGGCTCGAGGTCCGAGATCTCGCTCGTGCCATATGACGAGGCGTTCGGCGAGGGATTCGAGGATATGCGTCGAAGGGTTCCAGACACGTCCAAGCTACGGTCGCTGACCGGGTGGAAGCCGAGCCACAGCCTCGACGGGATCATCGCCGAGGTCGTAAGCGACCAGCACACCCGGAAGGCAGAGCAGGCAGCATGGCGCTAGGTGCGTTACCAGGAGGGACCCGATGAGCGGCTCCCAGTTGGTGCTGTCGGGAGCGGCCTTTCTCGTCGCCCTGATTCTGGGGTTGGGCACGATGCCGGTCGCCTATTCGCTGGGGCATCGCCTCGATATGGTCTCCCATCCCCGTCTCTTCGGCCAGGGAGCGAGCGCCGTCTCGCGCCTGGGTGGACTAGCAGTGGCCGCATCCGTCGTAGTAGTCATTCTGCCTTTCCTCGTCCTCGCCGACGGCCTGATCCGCGAGGTGGGCGCTCTCTTGGTGGGCGCGGTGGTCCTGCTGGTGCTGGGGGTGTTCGACGATAAGCCGAAGGACAGGGAGCTCTCGCCCTACTTTCGCCTTTCCGTAGAGGCTTGCGTCGCATCCGCCGTGTGGGTCGGCGGTGTCCAGGCAACCCCGACGGGCAACCCGTGGATCGACGCTCCGCTCACGGTCTTCTTCCTGGTCGCCGCGACGAACGCGTTCAACCTCCTCGACAACATGGACGGTGTTGCCGGATCCTGTGCGGCCACCGCTGCCGCCGGACTGTTCGCCCTCGCGGGCCTCAGTGGTCAGTATCTCGTTGCGATCCTGGCC
>JACCXF010000210.1 GCA_013697295.1 Actinomycetota bacterium
ACGCTAAGATGGCCGTCTCGGGCCAGTAGCTCAGTTGGTAGAGCGCACCCCTCGCACGGGTGAGGTCAGGGGTTCAATTCCCCTCTGGTCCACCCGACACCTCGATACGCGATCCCGCCCCGCTACGCGTCGGGGTTGGCCAGGCGGAAGAGCCGGCCGAAGTTCAGGGTCCAGCCGACGCCGAAGACGCCGGGAGTGACGATCCGTTCGTCGTCGGGGTTCCACCAGGCGGCCTTCATGCGCTCGAAGGTGGGAATCCGGAAGTCGTAGGGGACGACACCGGCCACCTCGCCGTTCCAGGTGCGCTCGCCTTCGGGCTTCTGGAACTCCTGCCACAGCGCGGCCCCCGTCAGTGCCATGACCGCCAGCTTGAACAACGTCTGCATCCGGCTCTTTCGTTTCATGTCTCCTCCTGTTCACCCGAGCACCAGTCTCTCCGGATCGTGGCCTGTAGATTCTCGGTTCCCAGGATGACCGAGTCTTAAGCACCGGCCTTGAGCAGCGAGAGGAGAACCCGTATGGCCACACAGCCCACGATCGTGTTCTTTCCGGAGGGCGCCTACGGACCGACCAACAATTGCGTCGGGATCGCCGACGTGCTCGCCGAGAGGGGCGCCAGGGTCGTGTTCGTGGTCGAAGAATCGTTCGCCGGGACCCTCGAAGCGAAAGGATTCGAGGAGTCCCGCATGCGGCTCAAGCCCGCTCCGGAGGTCGAGGAGGAGCCTGGCCAATTCTGGAAGGACTTCATCCGCGATACCGCACCGGAGTTCCGGAAGACGACCTTCGAGCAGATCGAAACGCTAACGAAGCCCATCTGGGAGGAGCTGATCGACGGAGCCAAGTACGTCGACGAGCGCTTGCGCGCCATCTTCGAGGACGTCGATCCGGATGCCATCGTGCAAGACAATGTCGTGGCGTTCCCCGCGGTACCGGCGTCCGGTCGACCGTGGGCCCGGGTCATGTCCTGCAACCCGCTCGAGCTACCGGACCCAGATCTTCCGCCGGCCTTCTCTGGCCTCGCATCCAACGATCGAGATGGTTGGGCAGAGTTCCGGCGGCGCTACGACGCGGCGCATTCGGATCTGCACACAGACTTCGACGACTTCTGCCGGGAGCGAGAAGGTCCTCCGCTACCGGACCGTCAGTTCATGTACGAGTCCGACTATCTGAACCTGTACCTCTACCCGAAGGAATGCGATTACCAGCGGACGGTCGAACCCTCGCCGACCTGGCACCGGCTCGATTCGAGCGTGCGCGCCACCGATGAGCCATTCGCGCTACCCGAGAGCCTTGTAGGGGATGGCCCGATCATCTATCTGAGTCTGGGGAGCCTGGGCTCGGCGGATGTCGCTCTGATGACCCGACTGATCGAGTTGCTGGGGCGGACGTCGAACCGCGTGATCGTGAGTATGGGACCGCAGCACGATCGGCTCCAGCTGGCCGACAACATGGTCGGGGCGGAGTTCCTGCCCCAAACCTCGATCCTGCCGCTCGTGGACTTGGTGGTCACGCACGGCGGCAACAACACCGTGACCGAATGCTTCCACTTTGGGAAGCCGATGGTCGTCCTGCCCCTGTTCTGGGATCAGTACGACAACGCGCAGCGCGTGAGCGAGCTCGACTTCGGCGTGCGACTTCAGTCGTACGCCTTCGAGGATGCCCATCTCTACGACGCGATCGACCGCCTCTTGAAGGGGGCGGATCGTCGCGAGCGCATGCTCGGCATCGCCGCCAGGCTTCAGGCGCAACCCGGGACACAGAGGGCAGCCGACCTGATCTGGAGGCTCGCGGAGGCGAAGCAACCGCTTCACAGATGATGTGCGCGAGCATCGAAGAGGGTCCCCGAACGCGTAAGGTGTAGCCCATGTTTCAAGGAAAGGTGATCTCGATCTATATCTCGCCGACGAAGGGCGCGGCGATGACCGCCGTAGACGAGGTTAAGGCGATCGAGGGCGTCGGCCTGGACGGCGACAGGTACGCCGCCGGAGGAGGAACGTTCTCCAAGACGAAGGGACCGATGCGCGAGGTCACTCTGATCGAATCGGAAGCGATCGAAGCCGCAGCCCTTTCGTACGGAGTGGAGCTCGGGCTGGGTGACAGCAGGCGCAACGTCGTGACGCGCGGCGTCCCCTTGAACCACCTCGTCGGACGCCACTTCCGGGTAGGCGACGTCGTTCTGGAGGGCCTCAAGCTCTGCGAGCCTTGCGGCCGCCTCGAGAAGCTCACGCAGCAGGCCGTTCGCAAGGCCTTCGCCCACCGGGGGGGCCTGCGAGCGCGCGTCGTTTCCGGTGGCTCGATCCGAAACGGTGACGAGATCCGGGCGGTCGATACATCCTGAAGGTAACGACGAAGCTGGCGATCGTGCTGCTGGCGATCGTTATCGCCACGTCAGCCTGTGGAAGCGACGAGGGAGGTTCCGATGGTTCCGCCGACGGCGGCACGGAGTGCGATACCAACATGGTGACGACCGATTCCGGGCTGCAGTATCAAGACTCTGAATGCGGTCAGGGACCGGAGGCCGCGTCCGGGGATCTCGTGACGGTTCATTACACCGGGAAGCTCGAGAACGGAGAGACCTTCGACTCCTCCGTGGGTGGCGAACCGTTCACGTTTCCCCTGGGGGTTGGACAAGCCATCCCCGGCTGGGATGAGGGAGTGCAGGGGATGAGTGTCGGGGGCAAGAGGACGCTGACGATCCCTCCCGAGCTCGGGTACGGGGTCGCCGGCAGTCCTCCGGTTATCCCGCGCAACGCCACCCTGATCTTCGACATCGAGGTGTTCGAGATCCAACCGGGCTAGATCCAGCACCACCCGTCGGGTGGTAGAGCATCACTGGCTCGGAACACCGACTTGCGTACTTTCGTCTCCTCGCCCTCGCCTTCCGTCACCGTCGTGGTCGTCGGTGTGCCGGCGTCCTTGTCGCAGTCATCGAAGAGCCAGATCCTCGCGCGCCATGAAGGCTCGGCCAGAGGAACCTTCGTCAGCACCGGGTAGAGAAAGACGAAGGTCGCTATCGCCGCCGCTGCGTAGAGTCCGAGCGCCGTTCTCGCTTCCCATGACGCGCCGATGCGTGACACGAGATAAGCGGGCCCAAGGAAAAGGAACGGAAGAACGGGCAAGAAGTAGAACAGGAAGACCGCGGATCGATCCCCGGCGAGCACCAACCAGGGTAAGTACGTCCACGCAACTGCGGCGAGGATGAAACCCTCCGCGCGCCCGCGCCTGCGGATCCACGCGTAGCCCACCGCGACGAGAGAGAGCATCGAGGTCCACCACA
>JACCXF010000218.1 GCA_013697295.1 Actinomycetota bacterium
CCGGTCGCCACGATCAAACCTGAAACTATGCCGAGACCCATGCCCAGCGCATCTCGCCACGCCTTCTCGACGGTGGAGTCCTTGGTCGAAGCTGCGCCGGCCTCGGTGATCGAGATGGCCAGCGTGCCGAGAGAGGTCTGATCCTCGAGGAAGTTGAGACGCCCGCGGATCCGCTCGATCTCGAGCTGGACCTGTTGCAGCTGGGCCTGCACCCGGATGCTGCTGCTTATGGTCTGCGCCCGGTCCATGAGCCGGAGCAACACCGCTTCTTGCGTCGTCCAGTTGCGTAGGCGCGCCTCGAGGTCCACGAACTCTGCGGTCACGTCCTGACCCGCAACCTGCTGCCTCTGGATGTCACCCAGTTCCTTCACGGCGCCCAGTGCGAGCTCGAACCGCTCCGAAGGGATCCTGATGATGAGCACCCCGGACCCGGCGGTGGAGTCGTCGAGTGTGGTGGAGACCACGTAACCCTGATAGCGGGCCGCCAACCGGACAACTTCCTGGATGGCTTCCTCGACCCCGCCGCGCTCGACCTCAACGCTCACGTCGCCGTTCTTGATGATCGAGGATGGAACGGAGGGCAACCGTGTCGCGGTGGTGCTTCCTCCGGCTCGCGCCTCCTTCACCGACAGGCTCTGATCCTGCATCGCGAAGTTCTCGCCACCCCCACCTGCACTCGAATCGGCACGGGATTCGGCACCACCCATGGCGACGTCGCTGCCGCCGTCGCCTCCACCGTCGTCGCCGGCGCAGGCGGCCCCAGTAACCAGCACCAGTAGTAGAACCGCCACCATCCGTAGCCTGCGGGTCGTGCCCATCAGCTCGCTCCTCTCGTCGACATCGTGGTTCTAGGACGAACCGCGATGGCCCGATGTTCCTGGGCGAAGCTCCGTTGCTCCCCCCTCGCTACTACTTCTGCAGTAGTCCTACTACACCGGTAGTAGGAAATCCCGCGGGGCCGCCCCGGGATAGCCTGGCTGTGGCGAGACCCGGGCAGGCATCGGCGCCCAAGGCACCGGCGAAGGGTCCCCGAGAGAGGTGAAGTCGATGAGCGAGGGCCAGGGGCCCGCCGACCGGCGGGCCGCGATCACGTATTCCTACGACGGACCCAGTATGGCCGAGGCTGCTGAGGCCCTGGCAGTGAAGAAGGACGAGCACCGCGCGATGGGCGGGAGCGAACGGGTGGCCCGCCAGCACGCCTCGGGCAAGCTGACCGTTCGAGAACGCATCGATCTGCTCTTCGACGAAGGAACGTTCGTCGAATCTGGGTTGTTGGCTCATCATCAGTCGAGCTCTCCGGCGATGCAGGGAAAGTTCACGCCGGGGGACGGAGTGGTGACCGGCGTCGGCGAGATCGATGGTCGGAAAGTGGCCGTCATCGCCTACGACTTCACCGTCATGGCCGGTTCGATGGGCATGGTCACCGAGATAAAGGCGACGCGCATGCGCGAGGTGGCGTTGCGGGAGCGCATCCCCCTCGTGTGGTTGGTGGACTCCGCCGGGGCCCGCATCCAGGAAGCGACCGGATCGATGTTCGCGCGGACGGGCGATCTCTTCCGGGAGCAGGTCGTCATGAGTGGGGTCGTCCCGCAGGTCGCCGCCATGATGGGGCCGGGCGCAGCGGGGACCGCGTACATCCCGGGACTCGCCGATTTCGTCCCCATGGTCAAGGGGACTTCGAACATGGCGCTGGCCGGGCCACACCTCGTCAAGGCGGCGGTTGGAGAGGATGTGACGGCCGAGGACATGGGCGGATCGCAGGTCCATTGCAAGGTCTCGGGAGTAGCGGATCGTGAGGTCGAGGACGATCCCTCGTGCATCAGCGCGGTCCGTCAGTACCTGTCGTACTTCCCGTCTTCGAACCTAGAGCGTCCTCCGATGACGGAGGTCGCCGATCCGATCGACCGTCGCGTCGAAGAGCTGCACGAGATCGTTCCGGCCAATCCGCGGCAGGCCTACGACGTTCACAAAGTCATCACGGCGCTGGCGGACGACGGGGTCTTCTTCCCGATGAAGCCCGACTGGGCTCGCAACGTGGTGACGGGCCTCGCTCGGTTCGGCGGGCGTCCGGTTGGCATCGTCGCGAACCAGCCGAAGTTCCTCGGTGGGGCTCTCGATGTGAACGGTGCCGACAAGGCTGCGCGCTTCGTCTGGCTGTGCGATGCGTTCCATATCCCCCTGCTGTTCCTTATGGACTGCCCCGGTTTCCTGGTGGGCAGCGCGGTCGAGAAACAGGGGATCATCAGGCACGGCGCCAAGATGCTTTTCGCGGTCGCGGAGGCGACGGTGCCCAAGCTCACGGTGGTGATGAGGAAGGGTTACGGCGCGGGCTACTACGTCATGAATGGCCGCGCCTTCGAACCCGACCTGATCGTCGCCTGGCCCACGGCTGAGATCTCAGTGATGGGGCCGGAGGGGGCGGTGAACATCATCTTTCGCAAACAGATCGAGGCCCTTCCCGAGGAGGAACGCGACGAGGCGCGCAACAACATGGTGGGAACGATACGCGACCAGATCTCGCCTTACATCGCAGCGGGATGGTCTTTCTTGGACGACCTGATCGACCCTGCGGATACGCGCCAGGTCGTGTGCCGCGGACTCGAGCAAGCCGCCAACAAGAAGGTGGAACGTCCGTGGCGCAAACACGGAGTGCTTCCGGTATGAACGTCTAGGGTTCCGTGCCGAAGAGGCGGTCGCCGAAGTCTCCGAGGCCAGGAAGGATGTAGGCGCTCTCGCTCAGTTCGCGGTCTAGCGCAGCCGTGAAGATTCTCACGTCGGGGTGGTCATCCTCCAACACTTTCACGCCCTCCGGCGCGGAGACGACCGACACCATAGTGACTTCGCCGGCCCCCGCTTCTTTGACGGATTGCAGGGCGGCGGACGCAGAGCCGCCGGTTGCCAGCATCGGGTCGAGGACGAACGTCCGCGCGTCGTCGAGGCGGGGGAGCTTCGCGTAGTACTCGGATGGTTGGAACGTCGCTTCGTCGCGCTCGAGTCCGAGATAGCCGACGCGCACTGCCGGGAACAACTCCACGACCGCGTCCAGCATCCCCAGCCCCGCACGCAGGATAGGGACCGCCACCAGCGGTTGTGCCAGCGAGCGCCCCGTTGTCTCCTCGAGTGGCGTCTCTACGGTGCGAGGGCGAGTGGGGTAGTCCCTCGTCGCCTCCAGCATCAGCACGGTCGTGAGTCGCTTCGTCAGGGTGCGGAAGACCGCAGGAGGCGTCGTGCGGTCTCGCAGGGCGAGGAGCAGATGCTCCGCCAGCGGATGATCGATGGGAGTCACAGCCACGAGCGGCAGGCTACCAAGGTCCATCGAGGGTTATCCTCGGGCGCCGTGGATGATTGCATCATCACTTGCGCGTTGAGCGGGGTCGCGGCGGATCGAGATCAGTGCCCGGGGATCCCCTATAAGCCCGAGGAGTACGCTGCCGAGGCTCGACGCGCTCGCGACGCCGGCGCGTCCGTGGTGCACATCCACGCGCGCTATCCCGATGGGTCGCCCAGCTTCAGGGTGCAGGAGTACCGGGCGATCACGCAGGCGATCATCGCCGAGGCGCCCGATCTCATCATCAACTTCTCGACCGGGGCAGTGGGAGTGCCGCTGGCCGAACGGGTCCATCAGATAACCGAGCTGGAACCGGAGCTGGGGGCCCTCAACATGGGCTCGATGAACTACGCGAAGTACTCGTCGAAGCGCAAGGCGATGATCTTCGATCTGGTGTTCGCGAATCCCTTCTCAGAGATCATCTTCTTGCTCGAGAAGATGAACGAGGCTGGCGTGAAGCCGGAATGCGAGTGTTTCGACACGGGCCACGTAGGCAATGTGCGGCCGTTGATCGATATGGGTCTCCTCGCCGCGCCGGTGCAGTACTCGTTGATCCTAGGTGTCCTCGGCGGTGCCCCCGCCGACACGCGCACGCTCCTTCACATGGCGTCTATGCTGCCCGACCCGAGCACCTGGGAGGTCATCGGTATCGGACGCGAGCAATGGCGATTGGTGGCCGCGGCTGCGGCGTCAGGGGGCAACGTGCGAGTCGGTCTCGAGGACAACTTCTATCTCCCAACGGGAGACATGGCGTCCTCCAATGGCGATCTCGTAGCCGCCGCAAGTCGCTCGATCGAGCTGACCGGACGGCGCGCGGCGGAGCCATCGGTAGCCCGGTCGCTGCTCGGCTTGGACGACCCACCCGATCGAACGGCGCTGCTCGAGCCGGAACGAGACGAGGAGCCGTTGGGGCGATGAGCCATGAGATACAGGCAGAGATGGTGGCGAACGTCTGGAAGGTGCTCGTCTCGGAAGGAGACGCGATTCAAGAAGGAGACACGATCTGCATCCTCGAATCGATGAAGATGGAGATACCCGTTGAAGCTACGGTCGCGGGGGTCGTGGCTGCGGTGCGCGTGGGGCCCGGCGGCACCGTCCAGGAGGGCGACGTGATAGCGGTGATCGACTGAAGGCCTCGGTCACCGATCGGCCGCTAGAGCGCCTTTCTTCCTTCGTAGCCGTCTTCCGGCGAATGCCAGTAAGCAACCTCTTCTTCGCCCAACTTCCAACACAGGAGGATGGGCCGACCACCTCGTTCGGAGATGAAGTCGACCAGGCCCGTGTCGACGTCGCGGAGGATGACCTCCCATTCCTGCAGCCGCGCCACGAGCTCGGCGACGCGACCGAGCTTGCGAGACCACTTCTCTCTCTTCGCGGACCAGCCGTTCCCGGCGGCCGACCGGGCCATCGCCGTTCGGATGCGAGCGGCTTCTTCGTAGACGTCTCGAAGCTCGACGAGGGTGGGGGCGAGGTGAGGCAGGAGAGCGTTCGCTTCGGCGACCGAGTACGTCTTTCCCGGCATTAGCCCGCGCCCAGGTTCTCCAGAAAGACGTCGCGCAGCGGACCTTCGAGGGAGTGTGCTTTGTCGATCGCGGCAGCGCGGTCGTAGGGCACCCGCCGGTGGCGGAGAACCAGGTCCGGGCCGCCCCGATCGACCACCAGATAGCAGGCATCCACCCCGTCCTTCGGTGCGCCGACCGAACCCGAGTTGGCCACCAGGGTGCCGTCCGCCAGCCGGCGGACGAAGGCCCGATGGACGTGCCCGTACACGACGATGCCCGCTTGATCCTCGTACACGGTGAAGGCCGCCGCCGGGGCATCCGGCTGTGGCGCCTCGAACGGACTCGACGGCGTGCCGTGAACCAGCAGGATCGACCCCGGACCGGAATGGCCCAGGGGCAGGTTTATCAGCCACTCAGCGTCTGCCTCCCCGATCGCATGAGCGGCGGCGATCGCCCGATGGTTCGAGCGCGCGGCCTCCGAATCGAGTGTCTGCGGATCGCCGGTGATCCACACGTCGGTGTTCCCCTTTATGGCCGTCCACCCTTCCTTCCGCACCCGCGCGATGCACTCGGTGGCCCATCCGCCCCCCCACCCGATGTCGCCTCCGCACCACACCTCATCGGGTTTCTCGTCTTCGAGGTCGTCCAGGACCGCCTCCAGGGCCGGGAGGTTTCCATGGATGTCGGACACGATCGCTATCCGCAAGGGGTCCCCTTTAGGGTTCAGGTATGGCTTCAGTGATAGAGCGCGTCCACAGGGTATCCAACCTCAACGGGGCTCAGGCGGAGCACATCCGCTCGCTCTGCTCGAGCTGGCAGGTGCTGGCCGACCTTTCGTTCTCGGACCTGATGCTGTACGTCGCGGTCGACTCCGACACCTTCGAAGTGTGCGCCCAACTTCGGCCCCTCACATCCCAGACGCTGTATCCCGCGGACATGGTCGGAGCGAGGGTGACTCAGCCCGAGCAGCCGATCATCGAACGAGCCTTCCGCGAAGGTCGCGTGTGGGCCCAGGAAGAACCCGTCTACGTCAACGGGGTGCCCATCCAGATGGATGCGGTCCCGGTCCGTCACAAGGGCGAGGTGATCGCCGTCCTGGCCAAGGAGGGGAGTCCGGCGACCTCGCGCCGCCCCGGGCAGCTCGAGGAGGTGTACTTGCGCGCCGGAGAACGCGTGTCGGCGATGATCTGTGAGGGCACGTTTCCGTACGTCGCCGTCCCGGTGGGCGACTGGCCGCGCGTCGGCGAGGGTCTCTTCGTCCTGGACGAACATGGACGGATCGAATGGGCGTCCCCCAACGCGTTGTCCTCGCTCCACCGACTCGGGTTCAAACACAACGTATCGGGACTGTTCCTCGACGATCTCGGATTGGGCGCAACCCCCGCTCAGCATTCGCTCTCGAGCTCGGCGTTACTGGACGGCGAGCTGTCCAACGGCGAGGTCCACGTGATGCTGAGGGTCATGCCTCTGATCGACGGTACGGGAGTGATCGGGGGCCTGGCTCTCGCTCGCGACGTGAGTGAGGTGCGCCGGCACGAACGGCTCATCTCCGTGAAGGACGCAACCATCCGCGAGATCCATCACCGCGTTAAGAACAACCTCCAAACGATCGCGAGCTTGCTGAGATTGCAGGGCAGGAGGGTCAGCTCGAGCGAGGCGAAGGAGGCCCTGAAGGAGAGCGTCGTTCGGATCGGCTCGATCGCTCTGGTTCACGAAACTCTTTCCGAGGCCCACAGTGAGGTCGCCGACTTCGGCGAGATCGTCAGACGCATCACCCATATGATCTCCGAGAGCCTCGTGATGCCGGATAGCGGCGTCGAGTTCAAGGTGACCGGCGGCACCGGCTCGCTGCCGGCCGAGATAGCCACGCCGCTTGCGGTCGCCACCACGGAACTGTTGCAGAACTCGGTCGAGCATGCGTTCCAGGAAGGAACCGGCGGGACGGTGGGCGTCGAGCTCGACCGGGATCAGGACCGCGTCGTGGTTGTCGTATGGGACGACGGGGCCGGCTTCGCGCACGATCCGATGCAGACCACCAGTCTCGGGCTGCAGATAGTCCGTTCGTTGGTGGGGGAGCTCGACGGACGTTTCGAGATAACCGTCGACGGCGGCACCCGAGCGGAGATAGGCGTCCCACTCAGCCCCCAAGGCCTCCAGACCTAGGCCTTGGAGTCCTCGTTTTTCCCCGGCTTCTTCGAGGGCTCGGGCGAAGGGGTGGGCGAGCTCGAGGAGCTGGGAGCGGGGGAGGGTTCGCCGCTGCCCTTCGGATCGTCCTTACCCTTATCGTCCTCTTCCTCGGGCTCGGCCGAAGGTGTCTCGAGCGGGACCGGCGACGGAGGTGGGGGGGCCGGGCAGTATTCGGTGGGCGCTTCCTGTCGCAACATCGTCTTCATCTTTCCGGGGCACCATGGCGCAGCGAGTAGCCCGGTGACCGGATCGATCTCGACGTTCACCAACTCGCTCTTCGGCACCCGGAACTCCTTGACGGGCACACCCTGCATGGCGCCCGTCATGAAGAGTCTCCAGATGGTTGCCGGGAAAGTGCCGCCCAGAACGCGGATGCCGTGAACGTTCAACATGGGGACGCGCCCGTTGGGGTAGCCGACCCACACCGCGGTGACGAGCTGGGGCGTGTAGCCGACGAACCACGCGTCACCGTAGTCGTCGGTGGTTCCAGTCTTCCCCGCGGCGGGTCGGCCTATCGCCGCGCCGATCCCCGTGCCGCGCTGGACAACCTGCTCGAGGACCTTCGTTAGTAGGTATGCGTTGCCCGGCGCGATCGTGCCGGGGATGACCTCCTGGTCAGGTTCGATTACTTCGCCACCGGGGAGCGTGACCCTCTTGATCGTCGTCGGCTCGATCGCGGTCCCGTAGTTGGCAAGTGTGGCGTACACCGATGCCATGTCGAGGACACTGACCTCTTCCGATCCGAGTGCGATGGAGGGATATGCGGCGAGATCGCTGCGCACGCCCATGAGCTCTGCCTGTGTGGCGATCTGTCCGGCCCCGAGGTCGAGTCCCAGGCGCGCGTACACACCGTTGACCGATTTCACCATCGCTTCGCCGACCGTCAGCACCCCGTAGTCGGATCCCTCGTAGTTCCCGGGCGACCACGTGCTGCCGTCATCGAGGAGGAAGTTGGCCGGCCCGGACTCGTACTGGGTGTCGAGGGAGATCCCCGCCTCCATCGCGGCGGCCGCGACTATCGGCTTGAAAGAGCTCCCCGGCTGCCGGCCCGACCCGCCCCCGGCCTTCCCGAGGGCGAGGTTGACCTGGGAGGCGCTCCAGTCTCGACCGCCGACCATCGCTACCACTTCACCGGTCTGCGGATCGATCGAGACGAGGGCCGCTTCGGGGTCCCCCGGTTGATTCAGAACGCGCCCGACGGCGGACTCGGCGAGTCTCTGAAGGCGAAGATCGAGCGTCGTTTCGATATTCAGTCCGCCCTCCCACCAGGCACGAGCGCGATCCTGTTCGGCGCTCCCGAACCGGCGGTCGCGATAGATCTCCTGGCGTACCGCCTCGACGAAGAAGGGCTCACGCGTCGGCATCCGTGGAGGCGCGGAGGTGACGCCGAGCGGCATCTCCTGGGCCTTGTCCGCCCGGCGCGCGCCGATCACGTCCAGCTCCAGCATCCGGTCCAGGACGTAGTCGCGGCGCCCCCGAGCGTTGCCGGGATGATCGCGAGGGTCGTAGAAGCTGGGGGACTTGATGACGGACGCGAGCAACGCCGACTCCGTCAGTGTCAGGCCCTTTTGTCCGTGACCGAAGAATGCCTGCGACGCCGCCTTGACTCCGTACGCTCCGGCTCCGAAGTAGACGGTATTGAGGTAACGCTCGAGGATCTCCTTCTTGGAATAGCGCCGCTCTACCTCTATCGCGAGACGCACCTCACGCGCCTTGCGCTCGAAGGTGCGACCGGGCTTCCGGAAGAAAGTGTTCTTGACGTATTGCTGGGTGATAGTGCTTCCGCCCTGGACGACCTCCCCCTCCTTGAGGTTGCTGAGAGCGGCGCGCGCGATCGCCTCGAGGTCGTAGCCGGGGTGTTCGAAGAAACGCGAGTCCTCGGCAGCGAGGACGGCTTCGATGAGCGTTCTGGGGATCTCCTTGTAGGCCACGAGCGTGCGATTCTGCTTGAAGAGCCTGGCCAGCACGCGGCCGTCGTCAGAGGTAACCGTCGTGCGTAGCGGCAGCGGTTCTTCCTTGCCGAGATTGATCGGCTTGAGCGAACAACCGGACGCGACGAGACAGAGCCCGATCAGGAACCCGATGGTCCGGCGGCCCGCCATCGGGAGTTACTCCTCCTCTAGCGCCTCGCGCAACCGCATGAGGGTGCGGTTCAACAGCCGCGACACGTGCATCTGCGAGATCCCAAGACGATCGGCGATCTCGGACTGGGTGAGGCCCTTGAAGAACCTCAGGTAGAGGATGTGGCGCTCCCGGTCGGGGAGCTTCGCCATCTCCGGAGCCAAGGAGGCTCGGTATTCCAGGTGTTCGAGGTGCTCGTCCTCGGTGCCCAGATGATCGGCGAATGAGGAGGAACCGGCGTCCTCGTTGTCGATGGGGGCGTCCAGCGACGTGAAGTTGTATGCGTGGGCGATCTCGAGCCCCTCGAGGACCTGTTCCTCGCTCGCTCCGGCAGCCTTCGCGATCTCGGCGACGGTGGGGGAGCGTCCGAGCTCCTGTCCCAGGCGACCCACGACCTTGGTTAGTTCGAGGTGGAGCTCCTGCAGCCTCCTGGGTACACGGACCGCCCAGCCTTTGTCTCGGAAATGCCGCTTGAGCTCGCCGACCACCGTCGGGGTGGCATAGGTCGAGAACTCGACCTCGCGGTCGAGATCGAAGCGATCTATCGCTTTCAACAGCCCGATTGTGCCCACTTGCACCAGATCCTCGATCGGCTCTCCTCTGTTACGGAATCGGCGCGCGAGGAACTCAACTAAACCTATGTATTGGGCGACTAGCCTTTCCCGCTGCCGGAGCCGTTGTTCATCGTTCTCGGCCGCCTGGTACGCAACGAAGAGCCGGCGCACCTCGGCCTTGTCGAGCATGACGCGCTCGGTCATCCGCGGCTCTTCGTGAGGCGGAAGCTGGGGCTACCGTCGAGTTGCTCGAGCGAGGCCTCATCGGCCACCGTCTCGAGGATCATCCGAGAGAACTCCGTCAGCTCGGAACGAACCCTCTGCCCGGCCTTCAATTGCGCGGACCCACGGATCGAGATCTTGTCGTCACCTACCTCGAACGTGATGTCCAGGGTTCCGTCTCGGCCTTGTGAGCCGGTTAGATAGGCCGACAGCTCGTCCACTGCGATCTTGAGGTCCTCGATGTCCTCGAGCGAAAACTTGAGGCGTGACGCGAGGCCCGCAGCTACCAGCCGGACGACCTGCAGGTACTCGGGCGACGCGGGGATCTTGATCGAGACGTTATTCAGCGAGTCCTCCTTTGCCGGGCGAGCTACGAGGCGGACGCGCGGCGCTTCGTGGTCTTCTTCTTCGAGCTCTCGGCGGGCTTGTTCTTCTTCGCTTCGGCAACGGACGCCTTGAGGGCCTCCATCAGGTCGACCACCTGGGCCGGCTCCTCTGCGGCGGGCTCCGCGGCGACAGTGACCTCCTGGCCCTCGATCTTCCTCTCGGCCAGCTCCTGAAGACGGACGCGGTACTCGTCCTCGAATTCCTCAGGGCGGAACTCACCCGACAGCTGCTGGATCAACTGACGAGCCATCTTCACCTCGGCATCGCGCACCTCGACGTTCTTTCCGAGCTCCTCGAACTCCGCGGCCCTGATCTCGTCTGGCCAGTGCATGGTTTCGAGGACGAAGACCTCATCCTTGAGGCGAACGGTTGCGAGGTGTTCTTTGTCCCGCAGTGCCACCTTGGCCACACCCACCTGGCCCTCGGCCTCGAGCGCATCGGCCAGGAGCCGGTAGGCCTTCAGGCCAGACGTCTCGGGGGCGACGTAGTAGGTCTTGTTGAAGTAGATCGGATCGATGTCCTCGAGCGGCACGAACGTTACGACGTCGATGGCTTTGATCGAATCCAGGTCGAGCGAGTCGAGCTCCTCTTCCGTGAACGTCACGTATTGATCCTTCGAGAACTCGTAGCCCTTGACGATGTCGTCCCAGGTGACCTCTTTGCCGC
>JACCXF010000237.1 GCA_013697295.1 Actinomycetota bacterium
CGCTCCTGGTACCGAAGGAGCATCACGAAACCCTCGCCGACCTCCCGCCGGCACTGGTCAAACCCTTCTTCGCCATCGCACAGCTCCTGGCTCGTTGCGTACAAACCGCTTTTGAAGCCCAGGGCACGTTCGTCGCGGTGAACAACATCGTCAGTCAGAGCGTCCCCCACCTGCATCTGCACGTCGTACCCCGGCGGAAGAAGGATGGTCTGCGCGGGTTCTTCTGGCCACGCATGAAATACGAGAGCCCCGAAGAGATGGCTGAGACGGGAGAGCGCCTAAGAGCGGCACTGGCGAAGTGGGAAGCCGGGTGAGCGCGGAAGAGCTGACGTTCGATTCGTCGGACGGATTGACCCTCGAGGCGCTCCTGGACGCTCCCGAAGACCCGCGGGCGGGACTAGTGCTGTGCCACCCTCATCCGAAGATGGGCGGGACGATGAACGCTCCGCTGCTCGAAGCGGTGACCGGGCGCATGACGGACGAGGGATGGAGTGTGCTCCGGTTCAACTTCAGGGGGATAGGCAAGTCGGAGGGCAAGCCCACGTTAGGGATCGACGAGGTACAGGACGCGGAGGGTGGGATCGCTTTGATGCGCAGGCGGCATGCGGACCTGCCTCTCGCTATCGCGGGGTGGTCGTTCGGTGCAGCGGTGGCGATCCGCACGGCCGCCGAAGATGACTCGCTTGTGGCCTGCGTCGCGATCGCGCCAGCCGTGAAAGAGAAGCCGGGGGTGACTGCCGGCCTCCCGCCCCCGGAGGAGATCGATCTCGGCATCCCGTTGCTCATCATCGCGGCCGCCAACGACGAGCTGGTCGAAACGAAGGACTGCAAGACCTGGGTGACGGACATCCCTCACGCCGAGGTCACGGTGGTCCAGGGCGCCAACCATTTCTTCTGGGCCAAGTACGACAAGCTTGGCAACGAGATCGTTGATTGGTTGAACGGATCCATCCAAACGTAGGTGGACGAGGAGGCGTGATGGAACTGGGACTTGACTGCACCCAACATCAGTTGTCGTGGGACGGCCTCAAGGAGCGGGTGCTCTATGCGGAGTCGGCGGGCTTCGACGGCGCCTGGGTCTTCGACCACTTCAAGCCGCTCTACGGCGACCCCTCCGGACCGTGCCTGGAGAGTTGGACGTTGCTGGCCGGACTGGCCGCGGTCACCGAACGGATCCGGCTGGGTCCCCTCGTGACCGGCGTCACCTACCGCCATCCCTCGATGCTTGCGACAGAGGTGGTGACCGTCGACCACATCTCACACGGGCGCGTCGAGCTCGCGATCGGCGCAGCCTGGTTCGAAGACGAGCACGTCGAGCTTGGGATCGACTTCCCGCCCGCGCGCGAGCGTGCCAACCGACTCGAGGAGGCGATCCGCGTCATCAAGCTGCTGATGACCGAGGACAACGCGATCTTCGAGGGCGATCACTACCGCCTGAGCGGTGCGACGTTCAATCCGAAGCCGGTTCAGAGCCCTCATCCCCCGGTGTGGATCGGAGCGGGTGGCGAGAAGGTCATGCTCCCCCTTGTAGCTCGGGTCGCCGATGTGTGGCATGGCTTCGGTTCCGTGCAGGAGGTCACCAGGAAGTCACGCATCATCGACCAACATGCCGAAAAGGCCGGCCGGGACCCATCGTCCATCGGCCGCAGCACATCGCTGTCGATCTCCGAGCCGTGGGACGAGGTACGGACGCGAGCTAATGACCTAAGCGACGCCGGCTTCTCTTATCTGACGGTCGACTGGCCAGGCGAAGGGCGGGAGCGAGTGGACGAATTCGTCACGGACGTGATGCCGGAGATCAAAGCCGGCTGAAGATCAACCTGGCGCACTCCGCCATTCCGTCGCGAGCAGCGCGTAGACGTACTCATCACCCCACTCGCCCCTGAAGATCTCGCTCTCACGGAAGTGGGCTTCGCGGCGCATGCCCAGACGCTCGAGCAACCGCCACGAAGGAACGTTGCGCGGGTCGCATCGGCCGATGAGGCGATGAAGTTCCAGATCTTCGAACCCGAGTCGCAAGAGGACGGTGGCTGCCTCACGCCCGTAACCTCGCCCCTGCTGATCGGGGTCCAGGACGAACCCGATCTCTCCCTGTGCGTGCTCCCGACTCAGCACGGTAAGGCTGACGTCACCGATCAAAGTGTTCGTGTCACGCACGACCACGGCCAGCGCCAGGCCCTTCCGGTAGACCTCCTCGAACGGTCGGTCGGTGCGAGAGGCCAGCACCTCGACCACTTCGTCCCGGGACCGCGGATCCCAGTACAGGTAGGTGGTGACCTCTCGCTTGGACTGGATCCCGTGGAGGGCATCCAGATCGTCGACGGTGAAGGGCCGGATGGTCAGACGGTCCGTCTCCATCGGATAGGGAGGAGGAGACATCAGAAGTACATCTGTTTCCAGGCCGACCACCAGTCATCCGCCCGTGACACGATCGTGCGCCCATCCAACACCTCGACGCCCATGCGGTGCCGGTACGGCTCGACGTGATCCGGCGTCGCCAGCTCGACCTTGATCTCGGAGGGCCGGCCAGGATCGTACGGAGCCACCGCATCGAGGTCGCCGAGAGCTTTCTCGGACGCCGCCTCGATCATGCCCCGAGCGCGCTGCGGGCTGATGTGTCGAGCGCTGAAGCGACCGAAACCTTTCTTCACCGCCACCGTGGTGAGGCCCGCGCCCAGGAGGGCCTCGCCTTCGCGGCAAGTGGCGGCGTCGCCCGTCACCATTAGCACCGGGCACCCCCAGTGCCCACACAGCGCCGCGTTGATGCCCGTCTCGCCGACGGCGGTGTCGTTGAAGTAAAGGCCGTGCCAACTCGTGCCGCTGACCGAATGGCTGAGGACTCCATCCATCGTTCCCGCCATCGCGTGCATGGCCACGAACAGGGCCGCGTCGCACCCTTGTTCGAGAGCCTCCGTATATTCGGTCCACTCGCTCTGCACGACCCATTCGCACCTGGGATCGAGCAGCTCGGGGATCAACGAGTTGAAAGTCCAGCCCTTACCGGCCCCGTGGCAATCCATGACCACGACCTCATCCGCGCCACCTGCGTAGGCGCCGCGAACGGCTGCGTTTATCTCCTCCGTGTAGAGCTTTCGTCCCTCTTCGTAAAGAGACTCACCCCCAGTCGTTTGCTCCCACTTGGTGATCCCGGCAACGCCTTCCATGTCGCTGATGATGAGAACGCGCATACTGCCTCCTCCGGCCGGCTCATGCGTCGCCGACGACTCGTTTGATCTCGTACAACAGAACCCCCGCGGAGACCGCCAGGTTGAGAGATGAGGCCGCCCCGCTCATCGGGATCCGAACGCTCAGGTCGCCGGCTTGCTCGAGTTGATCGGGCAACCCCTCTCCCTCACTGCCGAACAACGCTATCGCCGGCAGAAGATACCCAGCCGACACGTAGCTGTCCTCGCCCGCTGCGGATGTGGTGATCAGTTGCATGCGATGCCGTTCCCGCCACTTGAGGGTCGCTTCGGACGAGGTCCGACACACGGGGACCCCAAATAGGGTGCCCATGCTGGCTTTGACCGCACTGGGATGCCATGGATCGGTGGTGTCGCCGATCAACAGGATCCCCGCCCCTGAGACCGCATCGACCGTGCGCACGATCGCCCCGAGATTGCCGGGGTTCGAAACCCCATGAAGAGCAACGAATAGCGAAGTCTCTTTCACCTCGAGGTCGTCCAGGGCGAGGCGGTCCATCCCAACTATCGCAGCCAGGCCGGACGGATGCTCTCGTTGCGCGATGGTCGCGAAGGCGCCGCCCGAGAGGCGTGCAACCGTCACACCCCGGCGCTCGTGTTCTCTGACGATCTCGAGGGCGGCTTCACTCGACAGGAGGTCCTCCGATAACAGGATCACCTCGACGGGCGCCCTCTGCTCCAGCGCCTGCCACACCGGCTGGACCCCCTCGGCGAGGAAGGTGCCCGTGCCGTCCCGGTGCTTTCGCTGCCGGAGTTTGCGAGCGCGCTTCAGGAGCGGATTAGCGGTGCTCCTGATGATGTCGGAGCCCGGCCCCGCGGTTCCTCGTTCCACAACGGCGGGCGAGTCACTCGGTCCCGGAGGGAGCGTCGGGGGCGAGCTGCTGAAGGAACCCATCGCATCTCGTCGCCTCTTCGCCTTCCCCGATCGCGCCGGCCGCGGCTCCGAGCCCCCGTAGCGACCGAAGGAAGCCTCGGTTGGACTCGTGGCTCCACGGGACGCGCCCGACTCCGCGCCATCCGGCCTGCCGGATGCGGTCCAACCCCCGGTGATACCCCACACGGAAGTACGCATAAGCCTCGACCGGGCGTCCGGCGGTCAGGGCCCGCTCCCCGAGCTCGGACCACGCCGCCAAACAAGTGGGGAACCGCGCCGCAACCTGAGCAACGGCTTCATCGCTCGATGCCTCGTTCAGCGCTTCGAGCGAACCCCCGGGCTCCTGCACTCTCGTCTCAAGCGGTTCGTTAACCGGTAGCTCGACCATCACCGCATGGTAAGCGGCTCGAGGCTTCCTGTTATGAATCGTCTCGCGGGACGCCGATCGGGGCCCGCCACAACCGAAGAAAAGGGGCTGAGGTCGTCATGGATGTGAAGGCGCTGTTCCTCAATTGCACGCTAAAGAAGTCTCCAGAGGCGTCTAACACCCAGGCGCTGATAGACGTGGTGGCTCGAGTGTTTGAGGGCCTTGGTGTCGGCACGGAGACCGTCAGGGTGATCGACTTCAACGTCCCGTTCGGCGTCTACACCGACATGGGAGGGGGGGACGAGTGGCCACAGATCCTCGACAAGATCAAGGCGGCCGACATCCTGATCATCGCCACCCCTATCTGGTTCGGGGTCAGGGGCTCCATCGCGCAACTCGTCATCGAACGCCTGGACGGCACCTATATGGAGGGCGACCCGGAGACCGGCCAGTTCCCACTCTACGGAAAGGTCGCCGGAGCCATCGTCACCGGGAACGAGGACGGGGCGCATGACGCGGCGGCCACCACCCTCTTCAATCTTGGGCACCTAGGTTGCACGGTTCCTCCCAACGCCGACTGCTACTGGGTCGGCACGGCGGGGCCGGGACCCAGTTACATCGAAGCGGGAGGCGACCGGCATCTGTACACCAACAAGACGGCGCGCTACTTGGCACACAACCTCACCTTCATGGCCAAGCTCCTGAAGGAGAATCCGATCCCGACGAATCTGACCGCGTTGATCGCCGAGGCCGAAGGAGTGAGCGACTCCTCGGGGGGCTGATCGCTCTTTCCTCATCTGCGACCCTCGATCTCAGCACCGGCCTGTGCTCCCGCTCTTCTTATGGGATGCTATGACGATGCCGAGAACCTGGAAATTCGCCGTCGTGCAGACGGAGGACAAGTTCACGTGGGCCCTGACCGCAGACGGTCGAACGGTCTACGAATCAGACGACGCCTTCGACGATGAGGCGAGCGCTCAAGCCGAGGTCGATTCGGTCAAGAAGGCCGAGGTCCGTAAGGGCAAGCCCTAAGCCCGCGCCGCACGGCCCGTTCCTCAAGCCGTGCGCGTTGGCGCTCCGCCCTCTTCCGAGCCAACCTCCAAGGCGTGATCGATCGCCTCCTCCATGCGCATCCTGGTGCCCTCTTGCCACGCGTCCGTGAAAGTGTTCCGTCCGAGCTGCGACCGCGCTGTCTCGATGCCTTTCATGCAGAGGACCTGCTCGGCCGGCGGCCGGCGGGCCCCGATCGCCTTCCGCAGGGCCTCCGAAGCGCCGAACAACCGGGCCCCGCGGTGCAGCTCACCGATCTCGACGGCAACGAGCGCGAGCTCATCGAGGCAGTCCGCCACATCCCACGTGTCGCCCAGCTGTCGCCAGAGGATCAAGCTCTCCTTGGCTAGCTCGCTCGACTCCTTGACGCGGCCGAGATCGCGCGTTGCTCCGGAGAGGTTCATCAAGCAGCGTGCGATCCCCTGCTTGTCCTCCAACTGACGGAATAGCTCGAGACTCTCATCTAGCATCTCGATGGCGGCCTCGGCGCGACCTTGGGTCCGTGCCAGATAGCCGAGATTGTTCAGCGTCTGCGACATCCCCAGCGTGTCGTTGAGTTGCCGCCACAGGGCCAAACTCTCTTCGTAATAGGCCCCGGCCGCATCCAGGCGGTTCTGATCTGCTTCGATATTTCCGAGGGCCTTGATGGTCTCCGCGATGCCATTTTTCAGCCCCAGTTCCCGCTGGATGTCGAGACTTTCATTGAGGTATGCCACCGCCGCCTCGTATTCCGTCCTGGCC
>JACCXF010000247.1 GCA_013697295.1 Actinomycetota bacterium
AGCGCTCGAGTGATCGCATGCCGGAGCGCGCCGGCTTGACCACTGATGCCACCGCCTTCAACCTTGGCGAAGATGTCGTAGCGCCCCTCGGTTTCGGTGAGGCGTAGGGGCTCGGACAAGATCATGCGATGTGTTTGGCTGGGGAAGTAATCCTCGAGAGGGCGGCCGTTGATCTCCCATCGACCGCTGCCCTCCAGGATGCGAACACGGCACACGGCCTCCTTGCGACGGCCGGTAGCCCTGGTGAGCATCTCAGCCACCGGTTACCTCCTCGATCGTGTGCGCCTGCTCCGGGTCCTGTGGAGCGGCGACCTCCTTGAGATCCATCGGGTTGGGATCCTGCGCCGAATGAGGATGCTGCGAGCCGGCGTAGACCTTGAGCTTCTTGATCATGGACCGCCCGAGTCGGTTCGCCGGCAGCATGCCCTTAACGGCCTTTTCGATCGCCAGTTCCGGCCTTGTGGCCATGAGCTTCGAATACGGCACGGATCTCAGTCCACCCGGGTATCCGGAGTGGCGGATGTACTGCTTGGCGATGAGCTTATTGCCGGTCAACACGACCTTTGATGCGTTGACGATAACGACGTGATCGCCGACGTCAACATGCGGAGCGAACGTGGGTTTGTGCTTGCCGCGCAAGATCTTGGCGACCTCGGACGCGAGCCGACCCAGAACCACGCCGTCGGCGTCCACGATCCACCACTCGCGCGTCACGTCGCTTGGTTTAATCGAATGGGTCTTCATTACCTGCCTCTGATAGATAACGGCTCGCGGTCCACGGAACAGGGCCCGGAGCTGCTCGCTCGACGCGCGAGCGCGTCTGGACAGAGAAAGCGCAGGATAACGGGCGCTTTGGGGGTGGTCAAACCGACGACGGGCCCCCCGGCGACGGGGCCTCGAGGTCGAGCGGTCGGCTCCATCCCTCGTCGTACTCGACGGCCACGAGGCAGAGTGCGTGGGGGGGCGCCACGGGACCCGCCGCAGACCGATCCCGGGCCCGCAAGATCTCGGGCAATTCATCCGGCGATCGGCCACCCCCACCAACCTGCGTCAGGGTTCCCACCAGAGATCGAACCATCTGTTGCATGAAGGCATTGGCGCGAGCGCGCACCTTGATGATCCGCCCCTCCCGCCACACGCGAAGCTCGTAGAGCAGCCTCTCGGCCGGAGCGTCGGGCTCGCGCAAGCGGCCGAAGGATGTGAAGTCTCGCCGTCCCACAAGGTGGCCGGCGGCTTCGTTCATCGCATCGACGTCCAGCCTCTCTCGCTGATAGAGCGTGGTTCCGGCCAGGAACGGGTCGGGCGTTTCCCCCTCGAGGATCGCGTAGACGTAGGCGCGCGATCTGGCACTGAAGCGCGCGTGCCATCCCTCCTCCATCTCGCGGCAGCTCCACATCACCAACGAGGGCCGGCACATCCCGTTCAAAGCATCTCGGAGCGTGATCGGGTCGAGGCCCTCGGGAGCGTTCGGAACGGACACCACCTGACCAAGCGCGTGGACGCCTGCGTCCGTCCGCCCCGCAACGAACGTCTCGACCTCACGGCCGAAGAGCTTGGTCAGAGAAGCCTCGAGATCTCCCTGCACGGTGCGGAAGTTGGACTGGCGTGCGAAACCCCGGAAGGGTGTGCCGTCATAGGCCAGGTCAAGCCTGAGGTTCAGCGGGTTACTTCTCCTCGTCGCCCTCGGGCGCATCCCCGTCGGGGGGATCCGCGACGGCATCGGGCGCGGGATCCTCGGCGGCCTCTCCGCTGGCATCGATCCCGGTGTTTTCGGAGCTCACGTCCTGCTGGATCTCGTCGTCTGTCCCATCATCCGCCGCTTCCACGGAGCCGGCATCTCGACCACGTCGTCGACCGGGCCGCCTGAGACGTCGCCTGCGGCCACCCGAGTCTTCGTCCTCGTCAACCGAAGTGGTCGCCGTCTTTCGGGCTCCCTTCTCGACGAGCTCGACCAGAGCCATCGGCGCTGCGTCTCCGTTGCGGGGCCCAAGCTTGAGGATGCGGGTGTAGCCGCCGTTCCTGGTGGCGAAACGAGGACCGATATCGTCGAAGAGCTTATGCACCAGGGCGCGGTCCTCGACCTCGGATAGCACCAATCGTCGCTGGTGCACGCCCCCCTTCTTTGCCTTCGTGATGAGCTTCTCGGCGTAGGGTCGCAACATCTTCGCTTTGGCTTCCGTGGTCTTGATCCGCTCGTGCTCGAAGAGGGAGCGCGCGAGGCCGCGCAGCATCAACGACTGATGCGCGGGACCCGAACCGAGCCTCGGGCCCTTCTTCGGCTGGGGCATCTCTAGAAGTCCTTCTTCTTCATCTCGAGTCCCATCTCGACTAGCTTCGCCTTGACCTCATCGATCGACTTCTGACCGAAATTGCGGATCTCGAGCAGGTCATCCTCCGACTTCTCGACGAGTTCGCCGACCGTCGTGATGCCCTCGCGCTTCAGGCAGTTATAAGAGCGAACGGTTAGGTCAAGCTCTTCGATCGGCTGAGCCATGACTCCCGACGCCTCATCCTCACCCGTCTCCGGGCCAAGAACGAGACCGCCGGTGCCCTCACCGACGCTCGAGAAGAGCTGGAACAGCTCGACCAGTGTCGAACCAGCGGCCGAGAGAGTGTCCGACGCGGACAGGGAGCCGTCCGTCTCGACGTCGAGGATGAGGCGGTCGTAGTTCGTCATCTGTTCGACGCGGGTCGGCTCGACTTCATAGGTAACTCGCTTGACGGGCGAGAACAAGGCGTCTATCGGGATGGTTCCGATTGCCTCTTTGGGAGCCGTCGTGGCCGCAACGTACCCACGACCCTGCTCGATCCGAAGCTCCATCGACAGGCGTCCGTTCTTGTTGAGGGTTGCGATGTGATGATCCGGGTTGAGGATCTCAACGCCCGCCGGCAGTTCGACGTCACCGGCCGTTACCTCGGCCGGGCCGCTCACTCGCAGATGGACGTTCGAGGGCTCCTCGTTCTCGCTCTGGATCACCAGCTCCTTCAGGTTGAGGACCACGTCCGTCACGTCCTCGGTCACGCCCTCGATGGTGGAGAACTCGTGCAGCACCCCATCGATCTTGATCTGCGTCACCGCTGCTCCTGGGATGGACGACAGCAGCGTGCGCCTCAGCGAGTTCCCGAGCGTGTAGCCGAATCCCGGCTCCAGGGGCTCGATGGTGAACTTGCTTCGGTTAACGGAAATCTCCTCCTCAGAAATCTGAGGACGTTGAACGATCAACAGATTCATGTAACTCCTCTCCTGCCGATCAAGGCTTACTTGGAGTAGTACTCAACGATGAGCTGCTCTTGAACCGGAACGTCGATCTGGGTTCGTTCCGGAAGAGCGCGCACTTCCACAGTCATGTCCCGAAGATTCGAGCTCAGCCAGTCGGGGATCTCGCGTCCCTCCGCATAGGAGGTGTTCTCGATGATCCGGCCCATCTTCCTCGAGCGGCCTCGCACCGCCACGGTGTCCCCCGGACGTACCCGGTACGACGGGATGTTGACCTTGCGGCCATTCACCTCGAAGTGCCCGTGAGACACGAACTGACGAGCCATCGGCCGGTTCATGGCCAGTCCAGACCGATAAACGACATTGTCGAGGCGGGACTCACAGATACGCATGAGCTCCTCGCCCGTGACTCCCTTGGACCTGGCCGCTTCCGCGTAGTAACCGCGGAACTGCTTCTCCAAGATCCCGTAGAACCGCTTCGCCTTCTGCTTCTCGCGCAGCTGGAGCAGATACTCACTCTCGCGCACGCGCGTTCGGCCGTGCTCTCCGGGGGGAGGGCGACCCTTCTCGATGGGGCACTTCGGCGATTCACACCTCGTCCCCTTCAAAAACAGCTTGGTCTTCTCCCGCCTGCACAGCTTGCAGACGGGGCCGGTGTAACGAGCCACTAGACGCGCCTCCTCTTCCGAGGGCGGCAGCCGTTGTGTGGCACCGGTGTAACGTCCTTGATCCCGATGACTTCGAGGCCTGAGGCCTGCAACGATCGGACCGCCGTCTCTCGACCGGAACCGGGCCCTTTCACCTGCACGTCGACCCGCCTTACGCCGTGCTCCTGGGCCCGCCGCGACGCGGTCTCGGCCGCCAGCTGGGCGGCGAAGGGCGTCGACTTTCGGGAGCCTTTGAAACCGACGTTGCCGGCGGACGCCCATGACAAGACGTTCCCCTCGACATCGCTGATCGAGATGATGGTGTTGTTAAACGTCGCCTTGATGTGCGCCACGCCATGCACGACGTTCTTCTTCTCCCGGCGACGGGGCTTCTTTGACTTCTTAGGATTAGCCAACCGTATTCCCCTCTACTTCTTCACTTTTTTCTTGCCGGCCACCGTCTTGCGGGGTCCTTTGCGCGTCCTTGCATTCGTGTGTGTGCGTTGTCCGTGGACCGGCAGGCCCCGACGATGCCGGACCCCCTGGTAGGAACCGATCTCGACTTTGCGCTTGATGTTCTGATTGACGTCGCGGCGCAGGTCCCCTTCGACGTCGTAGTTCGAGCCGATCCAGTCGCGGACGCGAACGACCTCTTCATCGGTCAGATCGCGAACCCGTGTGGTCGGGTCGACCTGCGAGCCGACGCAGCACTCAAGCGACCGCGTGCGGCCGATGCCGTAGATGTAGGTCAGAGCTATGTCGAGACGCTTGTCTCGGGGAAGGTCGATACCTGCTATTCGAGCCAACCTGGGTCTCCTATCCCTGTCTTTGCTTGTGTCGGGGATTCGAACAAATCACCATCACGCGGCCACGCCGCCTGATGACCTTGCACTTGTCGCACATCTTCTTGACGCTCGGACGGACCTTCATGACGCTCCTACTTGTACCTGTAGACGACGCGACCACGGGTCAGGTCGTACGGAGATAACTCGACCAGGACGCGGTCACCGGGAAGGATGCGGATGTAGTGCATCCGCATCTTTCCGGAGATATGCGCCAACACTTTGTGACCGTTGGCCAGCTCGACTCGGAACATGGCATTCGGGAGTGGCTCGATGACCGTCCCCTCGATCTGGATGCCCTCTTCCTTCTGGACCTTCTGTTCCTTGTTTTTTGTCTTCTTGGCCACGCGCGGCGTCCCTACTCTTTCTCAAACTGGTCTGGCGAAGCGCCTCTGCCGGATCCACATCCGGCTGGGCTCCCCTGGTGCGTTCGGCCCGTAAAAAGCGCCCCCCTCCCACACCGTCATGGGAATAACACTCATACTTCCTGCGGGGGCGCGCGAAACTTGGGGGCCGAACCGGCCGCCTAGATTAGCAGATGCTACCTGGGCCGTCGAACCGCGGTGTGCGGCATTCCCGCAGGTCAGCGGCATCAGATGGGGTCGCGCCGGGTCAAGACCTCGTGCCCCTCGGGGGTGATCGCGACGGTGTGCTCGAAATGCGCCGAGCGCTTGCCATCCGCCGTGACGACCGTCCAGTTGTCGTCCAGGACCACGGTGCCTGCCGATCCCGCGTTGACCATCGGCTCGATGGCAAGGGTCATCCCTGGGCTGAGCACTTCTCGGCGTCCGGGGGGACCGTAGTTGGGGATCTGGGGCTCTTCGTGAAGCGCCCGCCCGACGCCATGGCCGACGTACTCCCTGACGATCGCATACCCGGCGGCTTTCGCGACTTCCTCGACGGCGAAGCCCACGTCACCCAAGCGGTTCCCAGGTCGACACTGGGTGATGGCTGCCTCGAGAGATTGCTCGGTCACCTTTAGGAGCTCGGACGTCTGTGGGTCTACGGAACCGACCGGGAAAGTCCATGCCGAGTCCACATGGAAGCCATCGAACAGAACACCCACGTCGAGAGAAACGATGTCGCCGTCTTCAAGGATCACGTCCGGCGACGGGATGCCGTGGACGATGACCTCGTTGGGCGAGGAGCAGATCGAACCCGGGAACCCTCGATAACCCTTGAAGGATGGACGGGCTCCCGCACCTTCTATCGATTCTTCGGCGATAGCATCCAGCTCGGCGGTCGAGACGCCGGGATGGAGTGCGGCCTCGAGACGACGTAAGGTATCCGTGAGGATGACTCCCCCCTTCCGCATCAGAGCGATCTCCTCCGAGGACTTCTTGTAGATCATCAGAGGGCCGCCACGATCCGATCGAAGACTTCATCCATCGTGCCCTCGCCCGGGATGACCCTGAGAGTGTCCCGCTCCTCGTAGTAGGACTTCAAGGGTTCCGTACTGTCGTGATAGTTCTTCAAGCGCTCTCGGATCGTTGCCTCTTCGTCATCGTCCGCGCGGCGCTCGACCTTCCCGCCACACCGATCACAGGTCCAGTTGTCCTGCGGGGGCGAGTCGAGGTGATAGTTGCGACCGCAGTTCGAGCAGACGCGACGCCCCAGTAGCCTCCGCAGCGACACCTCCTCGGGGACCTCGATAGCCAGGGCAGCGTCGAGCGCCTGCCCGCGTTCCTCGAGGATGACGTCGAGGGCTTCTGCCTGGGCGAGCGTTCGAGGGAAACCGTCGAGTAGGAAGCCGTCCGAGGCGTCGTCCTGCGATAGGCGCCCCCTCACGATCTCGATCGTCAGTTCGTCCGGAACCAACCGGCCTCTTCGGACGTAATCGCGAGCCTCCTGGCCCACCTCGTTCTCATGAGAGATAGCCCAACGGAACATGTCGCCCGTCGCGATGACGGGGATGTCGTACTTCTCGACGATGCGGGCGCTTTGGGTACCCTTGCCCGCCCCCTGAGGGCCGAGGATCACGAGTCGCATGCTTACTTTAGGAAACCCTCGTAGTGACGCATCATCAACTGTGACTCGATCTGCTTCATCGTCTCGAGCGTCACACCGACGGTGATCAGGATGGATGTTCCACCGAAGGGCAAGGCCTGGATGTCTCGGACGGCGAGGAACACCGACGGCAGCAAGGCGATGAATGCGATGAACAAGGCGCCTGGAAGAGTGATCCGAGTCAGGATGCGATCCAGATAGTCGGCGGTCTGACGTCCCGGGCGGATGCCGGGGATGAATCCGCCGTACTTCTTCATGTTGTCCGCCACGTCGGCAGGGTTAAACGTGATCGCCGTATAGAAGTAGGCGAAGAACACGACCAGGATCCCGTACACGATCATGTAAGTCGGACTATCGGAATTCACGAGGTTGTTCGAGATCCAACGACCCACAACATTGTCCTGTATCACGTTCTGCAACATGGTCGGTATGTAGAGAACGCTGGACGCAAAGATGATCGGGATGACTCCTGCCTGGTTGACCTTGAGCGGTATGTATGTCGAACTCCCGCCATACATCTTCCGACCCACCACTCGCTTGGCGTATTGAACCGGGATCCGTCGCTGCCCTTGCTCCATGTAGACGATGGCAACGACGATCGCTAGGCCGATACCGATGATTATCAAGAAGGGGGCGAGTCCTTCTTGTTGGTAGATAGCGTTGCCCTCACTCGGAAGGCTCGAGACGATCGAAGTGAAGATCAGGATCGACATGCCGTTGCCGATGCCTCGTTGCGTGATGAGCTCGCCCAACCACATGATCAGGGCCGTGCCGGCGGTGAGAGAGAGCACGATCAGCCCCACACGCCATGCGTTGAAGTTAGGGATCAGGTCGACCGGATTTCCGGCACCATCCTGGATGGATCCGTTATGAAACAGGAAAGCCAGTCCGGTCGACTGAAGGATCGCCAGCACGACGGTGAGGTA
>JACCXF010000248.1 GCA_013697295.1 Actinomycetota bacterium
GTCCAGATGTCGTCGCGGACGGTTTCACAGCTGCGGACACAGATGTACTAGTCGTTGGGTATGACAGCGGCGAGGTGAGCCGTTTCACTTCCGCCTGGGAGGAGTCGGTCTCCAGCTAGGGGCATCATCATGCGCGAAGCGTCCGAGCAGCTCGGGTTTGCGGGGCAGCTAACGAGCACGTAGGTTGCGTTCCACGGGAACGAACAGCTCGGTAGTTCCCGAGTGCCACCACGGGCTGTGTCGCTATACTTAGGTAATGCCTAGGAGAAAACAGCTCCACCCCGCCGGGGAGGCGGCCCGCCTCCTGGGCATCAGCCTCGACACTCTTAGGCGGTGGGACGCTCAAGGCCGGATCCAGACGCAACGCGACTCAGCGAACAAGCGAGTGGTGCCCGCTTCCGAGATCGACCGCCTATTAGGCGAACGTTCCTCGAAGCTGAGCGCGCGCAATCGCTTCACGGGTGTAGTCCGCGAGATCGTCGTGGATGGCTTGCTCGCGCAGGTCGAGATCCAGGTGACTGAACCAACGCGAGTCGTCGCGATCATCACGCGCGAAGCGTCCGAGCAGCTCGGGTTGCGCCCCGGGATGGAGGCCCAGGCGGTTGTGAAGGCGACCTCGGTGATGGTGGAGCGATGACGAAGCTCGCGGTGCTCGTCGCGATGCTCGCGGTCACCGGTGGTTGTGGGCGCGACGGGGCCGACGCGGGTTCCCGCCCCCTGACGGTCTTCGCTGCGTCTTCTCTCACCGAGGTCTTCCCAGAGCTCGAACCCAGGGCTCGCTATCAGTTCGCAGGTTCGGACGACCTGGCGCTGCAGTTGCGGGAGGGCGCAGGGGCAGACGTACTGGCCGCCGCAAGTCTCAACTACTCGGCCGAGCTCCACGACGAAGGTGTCGTCGGGCAACCGGTCGTATTCGCGACCAACCGGCTCGTCCTTGCCGTTCCGGAGGACAATCCCGGTGGAATCCGGTCGGTCGACGACCTGAGCGCTCCAGACGTCAGGCTGGTGATCGGGGCCGAAGGGGTTCCGGTAGGTGATTACACGCGTCAGGTCCTCGACAACCTCGACGCGACCGCTGTACTGGAAAGCGTCGTAAGTGAAGAGGAAGACGTGAAGGCGATCGTGAGCAAGATCGCGTTAGGGGAGGCGGATGCCGGATTCGTCTACGCCACCGACGTCAGATCTGCAGAGGAAGACATCTTGTCGATCGAGCTCCCGGCCGAGGCACAACCGACCGTCGAGTACACGATCGCCGTGGTGTCCGAGAGCGAACGGAAGACCGAGGCGCAAGCCTTCATCGATCTCGTCTTGAGCGATGAAGGAGTAGAGGCCCTCGAGGCTGCAGGTTTCGGAACTCCCTGATGCGCTGGTTCCAACTGCTGTTGATCATTGCGTGTGCCGTCGTCGTCGCATTCCTGTTGTTGCCTCTGGTTGCGCTCTTCTTGCGCGTATCTCCCGGCGATCTCATCGCGGCCCTTGGGAGCGGGGTCGCACTCGACGCCCTGATCGTGACGCTCAAGACGAGTGCGATCGCTCATCTGTTGATCTTGGGATTCGGCACTCCGGCCGCCTACCTCCTAGCAACGAAGAGATGGAGGGGTCATTCGGCGACCGTCGCTCTGATCGAACTTCCGTTGGTTCTCCCGCCAGTCGTCGCGGGGATCGCACTGTTGAGCGTCTTCGGCCGGCTGGGACTCTTGGGCGAGACGATGGATGTCCTTGGGATATCCATCTCGTTCACCCAGGCGGCGGTAGTGCTCGCGGTCGTATTCGTAGCCAGTCCCTTCTTCGTCAGACAGGCGATCGTCGCCTTCGAAGGCGTCGACACCGGCTTGCTTGAGGCCGCCCGGACTCTTCGCGCCTCTCCGTGGCGGGTCTTCAGTCGCGTGGCGTTGCCTCTCGCCGCCCGCGGCCTCGCGACGGGATCCGCTCTGGCCTTCGTACGCGGGCTCGGGGAGTTCGGTGCCACGATCATCTTCGCTGGCAGCTTCAGAGGAGTTACGCAAACGCTTCCGCTCGCGATCTACGGCGAGCTCGACCAGGACTTCGAGGCCGCCATCGCGATCAGCGTCCTATTGGTTCTGATCAGCGCTGCGCTATTGACCGCGATCCGATGGGTGCCATCGTGGAATCCCTTCACGTTGACTTCGCGCTAGCGCGCCGGAACTTCGACGTCGAGCTCTCGTTCGACCTCGATCACGGACTCATGGCGATAGCTGGCCCATCAGGCAGCGGGAAGACGACGCTGCTCCGCACCATCGCCGGTCTGGAGCGGCCCATGAGAGGCCGGATCGGGTTTCGGGACGAATCTTGGTTCGACTCGGAGCGGCGTATCGATCTGCCACCGGAGAAGCGGCGCGTCGGGATGGTCTTCCAGGACTTCGCGCTTTTTCCTCACCTCTCCGTGCGAGACAACGTGGCGTTCGGAGGAACCGACCGGGCGGACGAGATGCTGGAGCGTATGCGTCTGCGCGACCTACAACATGAACGTCCGGTCTCGTTGTCCGGCGGTGAGCGACAGCGCGTCGCGCTGGCCAGGGCCTTGGCCACGGACCCACTCGTCCTCTTGCTCGACGAACCGATGGCCTCGTTAGATCCCGCCCTGCGTAACGAGGTTCGTGCGGAGCTAAGGGATCTGCTCGGGGGGGTCGCGATCCCGACGCTTCTGGTAACCCATGACTTCGAGGATGCCGCCGCTTTGGCCGAGACGATCGCGGTGATGGCGGACGGCAAGCTGCTTCAGGTGGGGACGCCATCGGAGCTCGTGGCGGCGCCGCGCGACGGCTTCGTGGCCAGCCTTACGGGAGCGAATGTCATCAAAGGCCGTGCCCGTGCAGCCGGTGATGGGCTGAGTCGGGTGGACCTCGAGGGCGGGCACAGGGTCTACTCTACCGACGCGGCGGAGGGGGAGGTGGACGTCGTCGTATATCCATGGGACGTCGCCGTTTCAGTCGAACTCGCCGAAGGGTCGACGCTCAACCACATCACCGCTCCGATCGATTCGAGCGTTGTGTTTGGGAACCGGACTCGAGTTCGTCTAGGTCCGGTCGTGGCGGAGCTTACGTCCGCCTCGTCCGAGCGGTTGGGGCTCGAGAAAGGGATGACGGCGATCGCCTCGTTCAAAGCAACCGCAACCCGTCTGATCCCGCGTTAGCTTCGCACCGCGTCCTCGGTATCCGAGTTCGTTAGTCGGGCTGCGAGAGCCCACCATCAATCCAATCCTTTGCCACCCACCGGCGTCAGGCGTTCTTGCTGAGGCATCTCGGCGATCAGCGGCATCCCACGTTGCACGAGCGCTCTTACCGCATCGTTCTGCAAGGATCGAGCATGAGCGTCCTCATCGGCCCACAGCTCCGTCACCCAGACGGCATCGGGTTCGTCCTCCACAACGCTTACGATGTAGTACTGGCACTCGGGCATCTTCCCCAGAGTGAACGCGGCCTCGACAAGAACGTCGACCAGGGCGTCACGTTGTCCTGGATGAGCCACCAACTTTCCGAACATCGCGAACTTGCTCATTGGGCTCCTTCATCGTCTAGAGGGTGGGCCTGCCGATGCACGATACGTCGTGGTGGAGATGTGGAGTCCTTCGAG
>JACCXF010000253.1 GCA_013697295.1 Actinomycetota bacterium
CTTCCACATGAGGAGGTGCTCGAACGGCTGGCTCAGACGCATGCGTTGCTGCTGGTGAGCGACTACGAAGGTCTGCCGCATGTGGCCATCGAGGCGCTCGCCTGTGGTGTTCCTCTCATCGCTCTGCCTGTCGGTGGCACGCGATCGGTCCTCCGCGATGGCGAGAACGGGATCGTGTTGGGGGATGCGTCGCACCAAGCGGTCGCTCGCGCTCTCGAAACACTGCGAGATGACGCGGAGGTGACACAACGTCTGGCCGACGGTGCCCGCCGGTCCGGCGCTGAGTGGGGGATGGATCGATGCGCGTCGCAGATCGTGGAGCTGCTCGACCGAGCCATGTCGGGGAAGCCGAGGGCGATCTTCGTCGGGAAGAGCAAGATCCCCACCCCGATGACGGAGGGATTCCGTGGCAAGCTCGAGATCCTCGTGCGCCACCTGGAGCCCACGATCGTCGGTGTGGGACGCCCGGGCAGACGGGCGGCGGGACGCGCCAGGCTGGTGCGCTTTCCCGCGACCGGACCCGCAGGCCTCGACGGACTTCTCTTCTACTCCTTCGGACCTGCGGTTGCGCTGTCGCTCGCCGCGGGTAGGAGGCGGTGCGCGATCGTGTGCCAGAGCCCCTACGAAGCGTTCGGCGTGCTACTGCTAACGAGAGCGCTGCCGAAGTCCCTCCGCCCTCGGGTCGTGGTGGAGGTCCACGGCGACTGGCGAACCGCTGCCCGACTGTACGGCGGGCCGGCCAGGCGCCCCATAGCCTCATCATCGGACCGGGCTGCTGCGTGGGCGGTCCGTCGGGGGGATCGGGTTCGGGTGGTGAGCGGGTGGCTCGAGCGGTTGGTCCGGGAGACCGGCTACCGTGGCGACCTTGACCGGTTCGTCGCCTACAGCGACATGGCCGAGTTCCTCGCGGCCCCTGTCCTCCTCCCGCCGGTGGAGCCTCGCGCTGCGTATGTCGGGGCGCTGGACCGATCCAAGGGGGTCGATGTTTTGCTCGAGGCATGGAGCCGGGTCACGGCGCAGATCGCGGGGGCACGGCTCTTCATCGGGGGCGACGGCCCGATGCGCGAGGATCTCCGCGCGCGCTGCGAGCGCCTCGGCCTGAACGGGACGGCCGAGTTCGTGGGATATCTGTCGAGCTCCGAGGTAAGGACGTTGCTCGACCGGTGCAGCTGTCTCGTGGTGCCGTCTCGCTCCGAGGGGCTCGGCCGGGTCGCCCTTGAGGCCATGGCCCGGGCACGGCCGGTCGTGGCCTCGAAGGTCGGAGGTCTCCCCGAGCTCGTGGACGAGGGTCGAAACGGCAGGCTCGTCGCGCCCGAGGACCCTGAACAGCTGGCTTCCGCGATCGTCCAGCTGTTCCAGGACCCCGACGAAGTCCTGGAGATGGGACGGGAGGGTCGTCGCCGTGCTCTCGAGCGAGACCCACTCGCGGAGTTCGAGAGCGGGATCTCGCGGCTTGCCGCATGGGTGGGTGCCGGGTGAGTCGGATCATCTTCGTGACGCAGGTTTTGGATGCCGCCGACCCCGTGTTGGGCGCGAGCACCGACCTCGCCCGCGCGTTAGCGGCGCGCTGCGACCGGCTCGCGGTCGTCGCCAACGAGGTGCGGGCCGTGCCCAGCGATCTGGGCGCCGAGGTGGTGTCCCTGGGGAAGGAGGCCGGCGCAGGGCGAGCGATTCGGGGACTGCGCTACGAGCGGGCCGTGGCACAGCTCTCACGCCGGATGCCGGCCGATGCACTCCTTGCCCACATGTGTCCCGTGTACCTCAATCTCGCGTCGCCGATCGCGAAGCCTCTCGGCGTCCGCACGATCCTGTGGTATGCACATCCGGCGCGGTCGACCGGCTTGCGCCTGGCCGAACGCTTGGCTGATGTGGTTCTCACGTCTCTGCCCGGGGCATATCCGGGGGAGAGAGAGGTTCTCGCCATCGGTCAAGCGATCGACATGCAGGCGTTTCCCTATGCGGGGGCGCGGTCACCGGACGGCCCGCTTCGGTTGCTGGCGCTGGGACGGACATCTCCCTCGAAGGGATACCCCGTGGCCATCCGCGGGATCGCACGGGCCCGTGAGCAGGGCACCGACGTTCGACTGCGGATCGTGGGGCCATCCACGACGGCTCCTGAGCGGCGGCACCGGGAAGAGCTCCAGCAGCTGATCGACGAGCTCGGGATGCTGGAGGCGATCACGCTCGAGAGCGGGGTTCCCCGTGACGAGACGCGGGACCTGATCCGATGGTGCGATGCGCTCGTGAACACGACGATCCCTGGGAGCGGGGACAAGGTCGTGTTCGAGGCGATGGCGACGGGTCGACCAGCTCTCGTCTCCAATCCGGCCTTCGCACCGGTCTTGCACGATCTGCCGCTGCCGCTTCAGTTTCCCGATGGGAGCACGGAGGGATTGGCCGATCGGGTCGTCGAACTGGTGTTGACGAACCATGACGTCCGCGAAGAGATCGGTCGCGAACTTCGCCACCGCGTCGGGACGGGTCATAGCCTGACTCACTGGGCGGACGGCGTCATCCAGGTGGTAGCGGGAGGACGATCAGGAGTTGGTCAGTATCACCTCTTGGGAGGTTCGGATCGATAGCGGAGTCGAAGGGGTCGTTCATGCCCTCTGAGGGCCGACGTTTCATGTCAACCATGCGAAAGGTCTTCATCGACGGCGGGGCCGGGGGTGCTTCACCGGCTTTCTGGGACCACGCGTGGGATGCCGTCAACTTGGATGTGGAACTCATGCGCATGCGAGAGGGACTGGATCCGGTTGTGCGTCTCGTGGCCGAGCGGGTCCAACCCGGTGCGAGGGTATTGGAAGCAGGGTGCGGTTCCGGTCGAGTGCTCGCATTCCTGCGCGAGCTGGGTTGTCGGGCCGTCGGACTCGACTTTGCCGTCGAGGCTCTGTCCGAAGCCCGACGGCGACTCGGAGCGCCCCCAATGGTCGCTGGAGACGTCACACGGCTTCCGTTCCGCGATGGGTCGTTCGACTGCGTCGTCTCCCTGGGTGTCGTCGAGCATTTCGAGGAAGGCCCCAGATCGGCCTTGCAGGAACATAGGCGAGTCATGGGTAACGGAGGCCTGCTACTGCTCAGCGTGCCGCGGTTGAGCCCTTTGAAGCGCTGGGTCGACTGGCGTAGGAGTCTGTTTGCTCCCGGGGGCCTGTATCGATCTTGGCGTGGTCTGGCGGTCCGATCTGTGAAGCGTTTCGGTTCTGATCCGCCTGGGCGGACGCCGAGAAGTGACCTGAGCTTCTACCAATATGAGTTTCCGCACGAGGTGATAGTCGGCGCCCTGCGGGCCGCAGGTTTCGCTCCAGTCACAGTGGTTCCAACCGGCATCAGCCTAGGCCTACGCGAAATCGGTTTGGTACGGCTCGCTTTTGACCGACTCATGGCTGCCCGGGCCGAGGGATTGGAGGAGGGACAAGTCGCCGCACTGCCACCCGGGCGGCGAGTTCGCCTGTTTGCCATGCTCCGGCGGGTGTTCGGCAGCGAGCAGTTCAGTGGCCCCTTGGAGAGAAGTATGGTCCGCCTGCTACAGCTTGCATCGGGTCATATGTACTTCGTGGTTGCCCGCGCGCAACACATCGAGCGCGAAGCTGCGGCGGCGCAGGCATGAGCGCACGATCTGAGGCCGCCGAAGACAAACTCTCCAACTACTACTTCCTTACACGGACGTTCTTGTATATCAACAAGCGTCTCTATCGGGACGCGATTCAGCGCTTCGCTGACGATCTGTCCGGGCTTGTGGTCGATGTAGGCTGCGGTCAGGCTCCTTACCGGCCACTTCTGACCCGCGCAAGGAAGTACGCAGGCATCGACGCGGTCTCTAACAGTCGCGCAGATATCCTCGCCGACGCACAGCGCCTGCCAGTTGCGGACAACGGCGTGGATTCGATTCTTTGCACCGAGGTCCTTGAGCACGTTGTGGATCCGGATGCGGTCATGATCGAGGCGGTGCGGGTCCTTAGGCCTGGAGGGGCGTTGCTCGTGACAGCCCCCATGTCCTGGAATCTCCACTATGAGCCGACAGATTACCGCCGGTACACCTGCTACGGTCTCTGGCAACTCCTTGAGTCACACGGGTTTCAGGTCGTTGAGACGAGGCGGATCGGGGGGCTGTTCTCGCTGGTGGGGAGCCGTTTGGTGGATGGTGTGGGCTCAGAGTTGTACCGACGGCTTGAACCCTTGCCGCCTAGGATTAGGCACGCAGTCGTTCTCTGTTACTCCATCCCGATGTCTTTGCTCTTCAGTTTCTTTGCCCGAATAGGGGACCGATTCGAAAGTACCGACGCGATTGGCTGGGCCGTTCTGGCCACCAAGGCTGAACCGGAGTGAATGTCTCACCGACCATGATGCGGCTGTACGAAGGTCTCCAGCGGCGTGGAGGGGTCTTGCATCCGATTGCGCGTAGTGCCGCCCGGCTTGGCGTCCGACTGTATGGACGCTTGAGGGGCTTCTACTTCCCGGTGACCGAACCCTACACGCATTACCGCTATCTTCTCGGCACATATGAGCCGGGAACGAGCGCAGTGGCGCGGAAGCTGTTGAGGCCCGGAATGACTGCGATTGACGTGGGAGCTCATCTTGGCTACTACACACGTCTCTTTGCCCGATGCGTGGGCGAGCAGGGTAGAGTTAATGCCTTCGAGCCACAGCCGGAGAGCTTCGGAATCCTCGTCCGAAACACCAAGCGACTCCCGCACGTCCGCTGCTTGAACATGGCCCTCCTGGACCAGCAACGAGACGTGGTCCTTCTGAGAGACCTCCATTCCGCGCGCGACAGGGTTTCTCACGTTGCGGACCCCCAGAGACAGGAGGGGGCGGCAATCACGATGGAGGCAGTTGCGATGGACGATGTCCTTGGGGAGGGCGTCCGGCCAAACCTCGTGAAGATCGATGTTGAGGGGTCCGAGCTGGAAGTCCTTCGTGGGATGGAACGTCTGCTGAATCGCTCGCCCGATGTCGCTCTCATCGTCGAATGCAATCCCTTCACGCTTGCGGGGAACGGACTCACTCCTGCTCAGCTGTTGGGGCTCATCCAGGAACTTGGGTTCGAAGCGTCGATCATCGTGGAGTCGACCGGGAGGATCGAACAGGTGGCGAGCGCCGACGAACTCGATCCGTGGTTGCGTCAGACGAAGTTCGTGAACTTACTGTGCACTCGACCATGATGATATCGTTCTGGCTAGGAGCCTGTGACAACACCAGCAACACAGCGGGGTCTTGGGCGGGCAGGGTTGGCCTCTCAGACGGGCGTTGCGCCGATCCACGGGTCGCGCGGGCAACATCTGGCCTCGGTCTAGCGTGCGGACGAGCAGGAATCGGATCACTCATTGACGCTTCAATCTAGGGGCGTCAGGCTTTTCTCGGCGGAACCGTGATTCGCGTCATCCATCTCGTCAACTCGTTGGGCGTCGGTGGGGGAGAACGCTTTGCTGTGGAGGTTATTCGGCGACTAGATCGGCAGCGCTTTGAGCCGCACGTCCTTTGCCTCTACGGCACGGGGGAGTTGCATGGTTACCTGTCCGAAGCGGGAATCGCGACACACTCCCTCCATTTGGACCGGAGGTTGAAGGTATCAGGCTGGCTGCGGGTCTGGCGTGCGCTCCGGAGGCTTGACGCTCAGGTGCTCCATACGCACTTGCCCGAATCCTGCTGGTACGGACTCCCGGCTGGCTGGCTGGCGGGCGTCCCCGTGAGAATCGGCCACGTCCAAAATACCCACCGGGGTTGGGCCACAAAGGTTCGCCTTCTCGATAGGGCGGCCTCAACCTTCGCTACCAGGATGATTGCATGCTCGGAGGCCGTGCGTCACTTCTGCGAAGGGGAGGTTGGCTACCGCCCGGGGAAGACCCGAGTAGTCCATAACGCCATCGATATCCGGCGGTTTCACGACGTTCCCTCCCGTAACGAAGCTCGCAGCCGCCTAGGTCTGCCTCGAGAGCGTCCGATCCTCGTGTCTGTGGCGTCCCTCACGAACCAGAAGGGACACGCCAACCTATTGAGAGCGATGGTGCATGTCCGTGCAGCGTTTCCAGGAGCAATGCTGCTGCTAGTTGGGGAAGGGCCATTGCAACCCCAGCTTGAACATTTGACCGCGACGCTCTCCATATCCGATGCTGTCCGCTTCCTCGGGGCTCGAAGCGATGTTCCTTTGATCCTTGCGGCCAGCGATATGTTTTTGCTTGCATCTCTGTGGGAGGGGTTTGGACTGGTACTCGCCGAGGCGGGAGCGGCGAGTCTACCGACGGTAGCGACTCGAGTAGATGGCATCTGCGAGGTTATCGACGACGGGGTAACTGGTCTGCTCGTACCCCCAGAAGACTCCGATCAGCTGGCGGTTGCTGTGATCGCTCTCTTGAGGGACCGGGAACGGGCGCGCGAGATGGGACTGCGCGCGCGCGAGCGCGTGGGTCAGTACTTCGATATCGATGCCGCGGTCAGGAAGGTAGAGGATCTCTACGACGAGGCAGTCCGTGGGATTGGTGTCACATGAGGAGGGCAACTCGAGTCATCCGGAACCCGGTTGCGGTCGATGTCGGGCTGCTTTCGATTGCCCAGTATTTGAGCGCGGGTTTCGGATTCATCATCGCCATCGTGGCGGCTCGCGCATTGGGACCGCGGAACTACGGGTTCGCTGCTCTGGTGATGAGCTATCCGATGCTCGTGTGGTCTCTCGTTGGAGTCAAGTCGATGACTGTCACGCTCCGGTACCTGTCGGGCTATCTCGCGACCGACCGGCGTGAAGAGTTCCAAGGGATGTGTGTTCTGGGCTATGGGCTTGATGCAGCCACCGCCATCGCCGCCCTGATGGTCGTCGCTGGTACGAGTTGGTGGGTCTCGCAACGTCTGCTCGACTTACCCGGAGCAGCTCTGTGGACGGTTGTCTTTGCTGCGTCGTTTCCCTTCGCCTCGCTCGGCGGCACGAGCTGGGCGATCCTCGCCTCGCTCCGCCGGTTCCGATGGCTCGCGATCCTTCAGGTCGGCACGAGAGCGATGACGCTCCTGTTCGTCCTGGTGCTCCTCCACTCCGGTCTCGGGAGGGTGGGCCTCGTGCTGGCGTCGGGCGCGGGCGAGGCCCTGGGGGGCGCTCTCATGTTCTTGGCCGCCAACCATGCACTGAAGCGGGAGGGGTTCGGAGCGTGGAGGACGACACGCAGGGATACGGTGTGGCCCATCAAGCCGGAATTCAAGTCGTTCTTCGGTTGGAACTATCTCGCAGTGACGTTCGGCACACTGGTCTTGAACGTTCCGCTGCTCCTGCTCGGCGGACTCCGCGGTCCGACCGAAGCCGCGTACTTCCGTCTCGCCACGTCGGTGACGACTGTCGGTTCGTACGTGGAGACCTCTTTGGGAAGGGTCACGTATCCCATCCTCTCCGCTCGGTGGGCGACAGGCGATCGGGAGGAGGTGATGGCGACACTCAAGCGTTGGACGATCCGCGCTGGCCTTCCGACTGGACTCACACTGCTCGCAGCCATCCCACTGGTGCCGATCCTCGTACCCCTCGTTTTCGGGACGGAATTCAAGGAGATAAGTACGGGACTACAACTCATGTTGATCGGGACCGCGGCCAGCGCCGTGTTCTTCGCCCTCAGCCCCTTCTACTACGCCGCGGGGCAGGTCCGCTTCTGGACGAAGGCATACGCCATCTACGCCGTCGTGGTTCTCGGAGTTGCCTGGGCCCTCGTGGGGTCATGGGGGTTCGTTGGGGTCGCGGCGTCGCTTGGGCTGGGGAACCTGCTCTTCAACATCGTCATGGCCGGCCTGATGCGACCGATGTGGAGACGATGGAACGACGTCGGATCGGGGCCCGAGCCGCCTCCGGCGGCTGGCTTGGTTCCCACGGAAAGCGGCGTCCCATGATCGCTCGGACGGGCAGATTGATCCATGTTGTGGGTTGGCTGCCGGTAGTCCTGATCGGGGTGCTCCTCGGGGCGGCCGTCCCTCTCCTCGCCCCGACGCTCGGTCTCCCCGCGATCCCCTTGCTGGTGGGAGCCGTCGCTCTCGGCCTCTGGCTCATGGTGAGCGGGCCGGCCGGGTGCATCGGGGCCGTCGCGGCGCTGGCGACGCTCGGAGGGCAGGCGTTGACGGTGCAGGTGGGTCCTGTCGATCTCCAGGTCGCGGACGCGTATTACGCGGCATTGGTGCTATGGGTCATCGCCCCTCGCCCGACAGACGCGCAGCGGACGGGCGCTCTGACCGGCGCGGCGGTCGGCATCCCCACAGCGGGCATCTTGGTGTTCATCTGCTTCGTCGGGCTCACGATCGTGAAGGTCGCACTCGTGGACCCGGGGCATCTGGAGACCTCGTTGGTCTCTTGGCTGCGATTGGCGCAGACGGCGTCGTTGATCTGGCTCACGGCAGCCTCGGTCACGACGCCGGTGGATGTTCGAAGGATCCTCAAGATCGTGGCACTCGCGGGCACCGCGGCTGTGATCGTCGCGTTGGCACAGGCTATCGAGGCTGGGGCGCCATCGATCCTACGCGACCGGTTCGGCGGACTGCTGAACGAGAACTCGCTCGCCCTGGTGTCAGGCTTGTTGGTTCTGCTGAGCTTCTCCGGCCGGTTCCGTCAGGCATGGCCTGCCACGTTGGCGCTCGGGTGCATCGGGATGGTCGGATTGATCCTCTCGAAATCGGTCGCCGCGATGATCGCTACCGCCCTGGTTCTCGGGATCGGCCATGGTCTGCGACAACGCCGGCAAAGTGAGGGAACCGACCGAGTCGTGAAGGTGATCCTCGTGACGGGGCTCGGCCTCTTCGTGGCCGTGGCCTTGATCGGCGCTTCGAGGCCGGAGGTTCTTCCGACCTCGCCGCGGTTCGGTTCTAGCTCCGCTACGCACCGGACGGTCGTCGCGGCGGCGGGCTGGCGGATCTTCGCTGGCGAGCCGGTCATTGGCGTGGGCTGGCAGAGGAGCTCGTCGCCTGCCGTCATCGGGACTGGGGAGATCGCAGCCGCGCTGCGCGATCAGTTTCCCAGCGTGCAACCGTACTTCTTCCCGGATGTGACGCCCACTTCGGTCCATAACGCCTACGTGCAGGTCTTGGCGGAGCTGGGGTTGATCGGATTCGCGCTCTTCACTGTTGCCATGGCCAGGAGTGCGCTGGGCATCCGACGACTCATTCACCACATGAGGGTCGACCATGAGCTTGCCTCGGAAGTTCGTTTCATGGCGCTGGGCCTCCTGTTGATCTTGATCTGGTGGAACGACAACCCGATCTTCGGAGGGCAGGTGGAGACGGTCCTCGCATCCATCTTCCTCGGGATGCTCGTCTCCGTGAGTCGAAATGCCACCGGGGAAACGCAGGGATACCTTTCGCGCTCCGCACCGGGCAGGGTTGCCGCGTGAGGATCCTCCACATCCAGAAGGTCACGGGCATCGGAGGGTCGGAACGACACCTCCTTGAACTCCTTCCCGCATTAGCCTCCAGATGCGTCGAGGTGAGGATGTGCGTCCTCGGAGCGGGCAAGTCCGGGTTGTTCGCGGATGCGCTCCGCGGTCGCGGGGTGGACGTGGAGGTTCTGGCCGCAGGTCCCGACGTC
>JACCXF010000265.1 GCA_013697295.1 Actinomycetota bacterium
AACGTCGGACGATCCGGTCCACCTGTGGCTGGAAGCCCATGTCCATCATGCGGTCGGCTTCGTCTAGAACGAATACCTGGACCTTGTCGAGCGAGATGAGGTTCCTGCTGGCGAGGTCTTCGAGACGGCCGGGCGTCGCTACCACTATGTGAGCCCGACCCACTGCTTTCGCCTGTTCACGCACGCTCACGCCTCCATAGGCTGCGGCAACGTGTAACCCCTTCGCACGACCGATGTCGTTGAATTCGTTCGCAACCTGCGACGCTAGCTCTCGGGTGGGGACCAGGATCAGTGCGGCCGGACGCTTGCCGCCATCCCTGAGGCGCTCGACGATCGGGATCGCGAAGGCCAGCGTCTTGCCCGAGCCTGTGCGGGACTTCGCCAGGACGTCGCGTCCGGCCAGTGCGTCCGCCATGACCATCGCCTGGATCTTGAACGGGCCATGAATGTCCCGCTTGGCGAGGGCGCGGATGGTGGGTGTGGATATCCCCAGCTCCTCGAAGGATGGGCGCGGACCTTCGTCCGGGACCACCTCGAGCGAGGGCGTGGATACGTCAAGCTCTGTGTACGACTCTTGGTTCATCTCAACTCCTTGGGCCTCGCGCTGTGCGAGGCGTTGCATTCGGGGAGATAACTACCCGAAACCGCCTGGAGGAGGAAGGGGAAGCAATCTCACAGGACGAACGATCGTCCGTGTTGTCACCTTAACAGCTGTGAGTGCAGTAACCGAACATGATCAAGCATGAGCGGTGTGTGCAGCTGCTCTCTATATCGACAGTCGAGACGCGCGATTGAATCTTCGTCGTCGTTCGGGTTCTAGAAACGCAGCCCGGTGTCCTCGAAGTAGGCGTCGGCGAGATCTGAGCGGCTCTCGAGGTCGAGAGAACGTGAGATCTGGGTAGTGAGCTCTGCCTGACCCTCGGCCGGGAAGTTGAAGCGATAGCGGACGCACCCTCCGGCGAACGTGTAGAACCTCGTTCCGGAATACCGACCCTGCACGCTGTCGATGGTTTCGAATCTCCGCGACCCGGGCTCATCCGACGGCACCTCGGTTGCACCGGATACATCACAGGAGTCGGTGGAAAGCCGGACGTGCACGGCGCGTATCCCCGCCCGGTCCGAGTCGAGGAAGAACTCGGTCGTCCCATCGAAGACCCGCATGCCTCCGAACATCCATCCGGTTTCGAGAGCGCTGATGCAGGGCAGCAAGGTTGCCGATGGCACCGATTGGGCCGCCAGGACCATCTGCTCGCCCTCGAACTGGCCCCCGCATTCGGGACTTCTCGAAACGACGGAATAGGTCGGTTGGCCGGCCCATAGACCAGCTCCCTGCAGATTCCCGGTGACGATCCCGATCGCGATCAAGGAGCCGAGGATCACCATCGCGCTGAGGCCCACACGTCGCCAGGTCCAGCGCTGGATGGCGATGGGGCGTCGCTTCGGGCACAGGTGACGGAACGTCTTCACGAGATCTCGGCGGTCCTTCCGCAGCATCTTGCGCGACTGGCTGGGCATCGTTACCCCTCGAGTCGCAGCGAAGCCTTCGGCTATCTCCTGCGGAGTGAAGTACCTGAGTGCGTGTTCGTATACCAGGTGCGGGTCGCTTCGCAGAGCGAGAACGATCATCATGTTCGCGAGATCCACGGCCTCCCGCCAGGGAGAGGGACGTACTTGCCCGAAGGCCACGTCGATCAAGAAGACTTCGTTCCCGCGGACCAGGATGTTCGAAGGCTTGATATCTCGGTGAGCGACACCTGCCTGCCATAGATCGCGCACGCTTGAGAGAGCCGAGTCGATGGTCGCGTCGTCAAGCTCGTCCGCGTCCAGCAACTCGTGAGCACCCTCGACGAAGTCCGTGACGATGAGGTACTCGCGCTCGGGTGTGATCTCCACGAAACCGTGTGATTTCGGAGAAGACAGGCCGGCATCGTGCATCACCCGCAGCATGTAGTCCTCGTACTGCACCAAACGACGAACGGTTGAGAACGAGGATTCGTCCTCCAAGCGTCCGTAAAGAAGGGTTCGACCGAGCTTGTACCAGCGGTCCGCTCGCAGATGATTCTTCGCGTAGAGCTTGGCGAACAACCGACCGGTGGGCTGGTCTGCCACCGTCAACAACAGCGGGGTGGATCCTCCCGACCCCTCCAGGTTGAAGGGCTTCATCTTCACGACGTCGATCCCGAGTTGCTCGTCCAGAGCTCGCTTGATGGCTTCTCCTCGCGCGCCGCCGACATCGAGATGCGCGGTGCGACCCCGCTTGTAGGCAACGGGGAAGACCTCGTTGGGCGTGAGCATCCGGAAGGCAACGATCGGGATCGTCACGCCGAGGATCGCGCCCACGATGACATCAAGTGGGTGGTCGACGCCGAGATACAGGCGCGCCACGCAGAGCAGGAGGATCAACGCTGCGGCCAGCCATTTAGCGCGGTTCCGGTGGCGCCCGGGAACTATCAGCGAGTACAGGATCCCGATCATCGTCGCCGCGAAGGCGGCCACCGGCCGTGAAGGCAGTGACGATCCCTGCCAGTGCCCGATGATGTCGACACCGAAGGGACGGGCACGCACCGCAGCCATGGCGATGAGCGTCGTGATCCACCCACCGATCAGCAGGGACCCGAGTAGGACGAAGAGGTGGCGGAAGCGCTTGAACGCCAGCAACGCCAGGATCGTGCCCCACCGCAGGATCCCGATCGTCCACCTCGATCCCAACGAGTCCAGGCTTTCCATGATCGTCGTCAGGACCGGCGTCCGCGTTTCTGCCAAGGCCCGCAGCAGGGAACCTTCGGCGCGGTCCATCTGGGCGCTGAGGTCGCTGGTGATGGCGATGACCAGAAGCAGGAGGATCAAGCCGATCGCGGACGCAAGTAACACTTTGCCGCTCGCCGCGAGGTTGTGCGGCAGTGGGGGCGCTTCTCCCGAGGGCCGACGACGTCGGCGGCGCGGGCGCCTAGAGGTGCCGCCGACGACCTTGGGCAGCACGTCGCTCATCGAGCCGGCTGCTCTTCCGCGGCGAGGCCCGCCTGCCGCTCTTGGGCCCGCTGGCGTCGTTCCTCCGCCCCGGCCCTCCATCTGAGGTAGGCCACCAGCCCGAACCCGATCGGCAGGGCCCAGGTCAGGAAGCGATGAACGAGAACGGCCGCGACCACCTGTGCCTCGGCCCCCCCCGCCGTGACGAGACCCGCCGTCAGACCCAGCTCGACCACTCCCACCCCGCCCGGCGTGATCGGTAGCGCCGAGATCAACCGGACGAAGGCAAACACGGCGAGGACCTGGATCCACGAGGTCTCGGCCTCGGACACCCCCACGTTCCGCAGTGTTACGAGGAGGACGAGGTACAGAGAGAAGTGGCTCACCACCGTGGCCGCCGTCAGGGCCAGCCACCGCCGCCTCAGCAGTTCGATCGCATCCGTCCTGAAGCGGGCCACCGGCTCCCGCAGGGATACCGGTGGTTTCCGAACGACCTTACGGAGGGCGGACACAACCCGACCGAGACGTTCGCCGAAGGCTTGGGCGAAGGCGGCGCTCCTCAGGATCAAGGCGAAGAGGACAACCGCCCCGATGAGCACGGCCACTCCGATAAACGAGGCCGTGGTGAGTGCCGGCGTGACGTCGCCTTGGAGCGCTAGCAACGCCAGGGCGATGACGGGCATCCCAAGCTTCACGAAGTTGTTCCAGATGCCGGAGACGAGGACGGAGAGTGAGATCTCGGTGTTGCTGAAGCCGGAGGCCGAGTACATCGCATAGGTCACGCCGATGCCGATGGCGCCGCCCCCTGGGATCGTGTTGGCGACGGCCGTCGACGTTTGGTTCACCTTCATCGCCTGCCAGAGATTCGATCCCGGCAACGCCGCGATCATCACGAGCCAGTAGGTGGCGATGTTCCACGCTGCAACGAGTACCAGGGTCCCGATCTCGACCCAGGTCATGGCGCCGATGACCGCCCAGACCTGGCTGAAGTCCGCGAACTTCGGGAGGGCGAACCCGAAGATGGCGACCACCACAACGATGGAGAAAACCGCCTGGAATATCCGGCGACGCTTATCGGGTTTCTTGGGCGCGATGTTCTGGTGCATCTACCGTCCTCGGGAGGTGCGTGAGAGCGTCAAGGTCGTGCCCCCCCATTGTGGGTCGCCCGTCGTGCGGGAACAATGGGGTTCAGGGCGTCGCGTGCGGGAGAAGTGTCCGAAATGAGACAGGTTTTTCCAGGCCGGGTCGCTTTTCAGCCGCGCGGGATGGGTGATCAACCCAGGCAGGCACAGGCTCCAAGCGGTCGGATGGGAGCGCCGCCTGGCCAAGAAGAACAACGCAGCCCGTCTGGCGACGGGGGACAACCGGCTTCGTCTGGACCCTCAACTGTCGCGGGTCGCTCGGAACCACACCAGCGGAATGGTTCGGCGCCGCGCGCTGTACCACACCCCTCCGATGTTCTGGGCCGGCGGGTCACGCGCTGGCGGCGTCTCGGTGAGAATCGGTGCAGCAGGCGGGGTGAAACGACTCCACAGACCATTCATGAACAGCCCCGTGCACCGTGCCAACATCCTTCTGAACTCTTCCGGTTCGTGGGTGTCGGCACCGAACGCAAGGCAAGCTCTGGGCCACGATCGTCTTCGAAGCCCGAAGAGATCCCGGAACCAGACTGAGCATGCCCTGCTGACCGATTAGCGAGACGCGCCGTGGGTAGGCTGGAAGAGCGAGCGGCGATGTGCGTCGCTCGCTCTTCTCTATGGAGGCAACGTAAATGGCAGAACCCACCGAAGATCAGAACGTTGTGGTTGTCGACCAACAGGAAGCACCGGGGGGTGCCAAGGAGCAGCCCGATGGGGCGGAGGCGGTTCAGCATCCCGCCAAAGTCATGCGCATCGCTGCGATGGCGAGGCAGCTCCTCGAAGAGGTTCGACAGGCGCCGCTCGACGATGCCAGTCGCGCCCGCCTGCGCGATATCTACGAGACGTCCGTTACCGAGCTAGCCGAGATCCTGTCGCCCGAGCTGCGCGAGGAACTGACCCGTCTCAGCCTGCCTTTCAACGACGAATCCCCGAGTGATGCCGAGCTGCGCGTCGCCCACGCGCAGCTGGTGGGCTGGCTCGAGGGACTCTTTCACGGCATCCAGGCGATGTTGTTCGCCCAGCAGATGGAGACCAGGCAGCGCTTTGAAGAGATGAGGCGACCCGGCCTTCCGATGGGGGGGCCTCCCGGAGGCGCGGGGGGGCCGGGCGAAGCGACGCCACCCGATCATGGGCAAGGGACCTACCTCTAGAGTCTCAGTCGCGTGTGATCTTGTAGATCGCCGACGAGGTCATGAAATAGAGCCATCCGCCGGGGCCCTTCGACACGTCGGTGATGTTCCCGGTCGAGTCGTGGATGATCCGGTGTCGGCGGATGTTCGTTCCGGCGTCGTTGAGATCGAAGCGATGGATCCGGCCGGTGCTGAAATCGCCCGCATAGAGGTCACCGCTCAGACGGCCGAGCACGCCCACGTACCACCAGGCGTCCGTGACCGCGACCGGATCCCTCCATCGGAACAGCGGCCTCTTCGGGTTCTCTCCGCTGCCCGCGGTCCCGCATTGGTAACTCGCACCCCATCCGTAGTTGCGGCCCGGCAGGATGCGGTTGACCTCGTCGTCGCAGTTCGGACCGTTCTCGGTCTCGTATAGCTGCTGTGTCCCCGGTTTACGGGCGAGACCGAACGGGTTGCGATGCCCGTAGCTCCAGACGGGGTTCGGATCCCCGGCGGTGCTGAAGGGATTTCCATCCGGGATGCTCCCATCCGGATCCAAACGGAGGATCTTCCCCTGACGTGAGTCCGTGTCCTGTGCTCGAGCGGCGTCATGGTTCTCGCCGGTCGAGACGAATAGGTGATCGCCGACGAACTCGAGCTGACCTCCGTGGTGGTATCGGCCGGAGGCGTCGATCCCGGAGAGGATCCGCTTCGGGAACCTACATCGACCCCTCACGACCTTGAAGCGCGTCACGCGATTCTCTAGCGGCGAAGCGTTGGTGTAATAGACGTACAGCAAGTGGTTGCGCTTGAAGTTCGGATGAAGCTCGATCCCCAGGGCGCCGCCTTCTCCATCGCTGTTGACGTCCAGGTTCGCGCACGCGCGGCCCTTCAGCCGCTGACCGATCAGGATCCGGATCTTCCCGGTGTTCTTCTCGGTGAAGAACACCTTGCGTGTTCCGGTCACCCACGACATGTCGACGGGAAACGAAAGATCGCTCTTGTATGTCCGCACGCGGAGACCACGCGGAAGCGCCGTCGCTGGAGCCATCGGGGCCAGGACGCCCAGCATCGCCAGCACCACACAGATCATTGACATCTTCGTCTTCATCGTCTTCCCTTCGGGGCGTCGTATGTTCGCTGGCGTGGACCATTCTCGCGGCCTTCGTTCCCAAGTGGGGAGGTTGATGCTGGCGGCCGCCCTTGGCGGGATGGTCGCCCTGCTGGGCGTTCGTTTCATCCCGGCCACCAACTACGATCTCGGTCCGGCATCGGTTGCGACCCGCACGACTACAGGCGTCGGCCTCACGAGGGTGATCGTTCCACCTCTAGGAGCGGTGTCGGCACCGACCCACACTTCTCCGCTGGTTTTCGACATTCAGCTGAGCAGACTCGACTTCAGGGCTCTGGCCGACGTGCTGGAGGTGGGGGGGACCGATGAGCTCGCCGTTCAATTGGAGAACGGACTGAGAGGACTAGCGGCGGCGCTCGCGATCCGTCTGGTGGTAGGAGCCGTCGTTATCGGCGCGCTCACGGGAGCCCTGCTCCCTCGTCGGCGGTGGTCGACGGTGGGGGCGGCTGCCGCAGGTGGCGCCATCGCCACAGGCACGTGCGTGTTGCTCTCGGCGGCCACTTTCGATGTCGATGCCTTCGAACAGCCCAAGTTCACGGGTGAACTGGTGCGCGCGCCGCAGGTGATGGAAGCGGTTGACCGTGGCGTGGAGTCCTTCGAGGAACTTCGATCGCGCTATGAGACCGGGGCGGACAGGCTGTCCCAGCTACTGGCCCTCGTCGCGGAACCCGATGACAGTCCGTCGGAGGACAGCGTGTCGATCCTTCACGTCAGCGATATCCATTCGAATCCTTTGGGCGTTGAAGTGACGAAACAGCTGGCCCGCAGGTTCGATGTCGAAGCGGTCATCGACACAGGGGACCTCACCTCGTTCGGAGAAACGATCGAGGGACGCATCGGAGCATTGATCGGAAGCATCCGGGTCCCCTATCTGTTCGTGCCGGGGAATCACGATTCGTTCTCGAACCGCTCACAGCTCGATGATGTCGCCAACGTCGAGCTGCTCGACGAGACCGGCATCGAAGTCGAGGACGTTTCCATCCTGGGATGGGCAGATCCGACCTTCACAGCATCGAACGAAACCTCCACAGAAGAGGGCAACGAGATCCGGGCGGAGGAGGCGCAAGATGTCGCCGCCGAGGTCGACAGTGAGGCGCCGGACATCCTCGCGGTTCACGACGCTCGACTAGCGGCCACGTCCGTAGGCTCGGTTCCATTGGTGCTGGCGGGTCACACGCACGAGCGATCGATCGAGCAGCGGGACGGAACCATCATTCTGACCGTCGGCTCCACGGGGGCCACCGGGCTCGGGTCGTTCGTGGCCGAGACGGAGCTGGCCTTCGAGGCCGAGATCGTCTATTTCCGCCTGGGCGCTCCGGTGGCGGTCGACTACGTCCGATTCAGGGGAGCCGGGAGCGAGTTCGAGATCGAGCGCAGCACGCTCGAGCCCCCACCGGAGGGATAGCCCTCGACGGCTATCATTCCTCCACCGGGAGGCGTGCCCGAGCGGCCGAAGGGAGCGCACTGCTAATGCGTTAAGGGGTTCAAACCCCTTCCAGGGTTCAAATCCCTGCGCCTCCGCCAGATAGCGGCGACCCCAACGGGTCGAGGTCGTCGTGGCGTCGCGATAGCCTTCGGGGACAATGCGCCCGTAGCTCAGTGGATTAGAGCGTCCGGCTACGGACCGGAAGGTCGGGGGTTCGAATCCCTCCGGGCGTACTCGCTTCCGGTATTCCGCCGGCTCCTCGAACGAACGAACGAGGGAGGAACGCGACTCGTGGGAGTCAGCAGCTTCATAGGGGAGCAGCGATCCAAGCAGATCGAGGGTCACGCTCGCCCCTACCTCGAGGATGGCGAGGCGATCCTGTACTGGGCCCACGCCCGCGATCCGGAGAGCCGGAAGCAGGGGTACGCGTACGTGACGGATCGCCGGTTCATCGTCCACTGGTCCGGGCGGGCCGACGGGCATGCTCCCATCGAGTGGGGCGAGATCCGCTCCTGGGGGATCGACCGGGATCCGGCTCGTGGCCCTCTCCTAGGCGTCGAGACCGGCAAGGCGTCCGTGTGCGTCCAGGTCCCGGTTGGAAGT
>JACCXF010000269.1 GCA_013697295.1 Actinomycetota bacterium
CGCTTCAGAGAGCCTCCTACGAGTAAGCACATAGTTGCGTACTGCCGGGGCCCGCTGTGCGCGCTTGCCCCCGAAGCGGCTCGGTTTCTGAAGAGTAAGGGGTACAGGGTCAAGAAACTGCTTGAAGGTGCTCCCGACTGGGAGACTGCGGGTCTGCCTTTGAGTCGCAGCAGCAACGCGGAGTAGGCCACGAGTCCCAACATGAGCTCCGCGCGCCAGCGACCAACCTGTTCCCTCCTGAATCGGCAGGCGAGGGGTGCAACTGCCGGACCGGCCTGGTAAGCGCAGTGATTCCTCGAGGAGCATCAGGTTCCTGACTAACGGGCCGGTATCGGATCACTGTGAAGTGCCGTATCTGCCCTTTGGATCGCCGGGCCGTCAGTCAGATTCAGCGCCGTCGGCGTGGGAGGGACATAACAAGACCTTGCTTCCCGCAGCCTGTCTCTTCGCCTTCCGGAGCTCACGGGCGCCCCGCGCGAACGGCCGGCCGCCTACAGCCCGACGAGGTCTCTGTGGATGCTGGTGAACGCAGTGTCCAGGCGGCGCCAGTTCTCCCCCGCGTCGTCCGTCTCCCACATCTCTCCGTTGGACAGCCCCGCAAGCACGTAATCCGGGGTCTGAGAGTGCGTCAATAAGGCGTAGGGCATGTGGTCGAGCGGTTTAGGAAGCCCACCTTCGAGCAGATGCCACGGCTCGTCGCCTTCCCGTCGAAAGATCCCTGCTTGTGCGTTGTCGCTAGAGTGGGCCCTCATCGGTCCAGGGGAAAGCGAGATGTAGACGCGATCAGGACGCGCCGGATCCGCGGCAACCGCCCACCCATACTTCATGTCGAGGTCGTCCGAGGGCCGCTGCCACGTCCGCCCGCGATCGCCGCTCATGGCCACCCCGGGAGCCATCATGCCGCCGCCGCCTTCGAAGACGTGCTCGCCATCGGGGTGGAAGGCGAGCGTGTGACAGTCGCGGCACGAGCCCTTCAGATGCTGGCTCCACGTTCGCCCCCCGTCATCCGTGCGCACCACCGCGCCCGCCTCCATCCCGGCGACCACCACATCGGAATCGCGCGGTGAACACGCAAGGGCCTGGACGTAGGCGGTAGATGGTCGTTCCGCCGGCTGGCGCCATACCGATCGTCCGCGGATGTCGCGGAACGACTCGAGCTCTCTCCAGGTCCGCCCAACATCCTCGCTGCGGTACACGTGCGGCGGCTTGGTCCCTGCGTAGACGACCTCGGGATGCGCAGCACAGAAGGAGAGTGATTTCACGATCTTGTCGTCGAGCCCCGATCGCTCCCACGATCCGCCGGCGTCGTCCGACCTCCGCAGGCCCACGCCTTGCGTCCCAGCGAGAACCGTGCGATCAACTCCAGCAAGCGTCCGCACGTCGAGGTCGACGAGATGCCGATCGATCTCCCACCCGACATCGCGACGCTTGGCGCGTTCGATACCGCGGCCCGTTGTCGCGACGAGGACCGAGAAAGGCGTTTCGTTCACGACTCCATGCAAGCCCATGTGACAGGCGGACGCAAGTAGCCGTCGCCGCTTTTGACGTCGGCATCTCGATTGTGGGCCTAGCGGCCGCGACCTTTGATGCAGTTCTATTCGCAATCGGCTTTGGTGCGGTGGCGATAGCCCTCAGCGCGGGGGACAGGACACAAGGGAGCCGCCTTCGGCTACATCGGTCGCGGCAGCAGCCTATGTATGGGAATCCCTGACCTCGCTTGTGCCGGAGCTCGATGCATATTCCTGGATCTCACCCTTTCACCATTACGTGGCAGCCGACCCCTTGATCCGAGGCTTCGACTTCGCTTACCTGATCGGCTGCTTGGTGGCCATCTTGGCGCGCGTAATCGTCGCCCTCATCACGTTCTCAAGACGCGACGTACGAAGCTGATTCGGGTTGCGTGACGCCGCGTCCCCCTGTTGCTGACAACATCCGGCAAGAGCGGGCTCGTCGGTTGCCTCGTGGGGCGGCAGTGGCACCCGCCCCACGAGAGGCATATCCGTTTAGTCCATCGAGAATTCTTGGGTCTGCGGGTTCAGAT
>JACCXF010000307.1 GCA_013697295.1 Actinomycetota bacterium
GTGCCAACGTGGGCGGGGCCGCCGGGGGTTGGCCCGCCCACGTTGATGGGGCCGGTGATCTTCAACTAGTGAGCGCCAACTCGTTGGAGCCGTACCGCAGGCGCCTTGCGTAGATCGTCCCCGCGCGCCTGGCTGCTCCGCAGCCTCCGCACCAGTCGTCCCTGTGCACCGCTCCGGCGCAGATCGTCGATGTGCTGCTGCACGAGCTCCGAGCTGGAGTTGACCAGTAGTGCGTGCATCGTTTCCTCCTCTGTCGGGTCTGTTAAGGCGAAGCTACGAGTAAGAGGGGTGGGTGCACATCGGGCGACGGCCTTAGATCCACTCGCCTGGGGTCTTATTTCCAACGGGGCGTAGCGACGCGGATAAGCCAGCGGTGCACGCTATAGCGGGCACGCTTCGGTGTGGACCGCGAGTGGGAAGGATTGGGTGACTTGTTCGGGGAGACGGTCGCCATCGACAACACGTCGCTCCGGGGCGGCAAGGCGGCCACTCTCAGCCGGAGCGAAGTGGTTGCCGGGTGGCGGGGCGCCCTCGAGGGGCTCGATGTCACCCAACACCTGATCGGGAATCACCAAGTCCACGTCGAGGACGATGACGCACCTGCCTCGCCTATTTCAAGCGGTCCACCGGCTTGCGACGTCGCAGGGGACCCGCTCTTCACGCTGGGTGGGCGATATGACTTCAGACTGCGCCGGGCGGGCACCGGCCACACCTGGAGGATCGTCGGCCTGGTGGCAACCGCCCAGTGGGCCACGGGCAATCAGCGCATCATGCAGCTCGCCGCCGAAAAGTCGCGGGCCCGCCCCCAGCCCCCTCCCGACTTCGAGTAGTCCTGAGTGGTAAGAGCAGAGATGATTCGAAGCGAGTCTCTCCCGACCTGGTCGAACCTTCACCGCCCAGCGGATGAGGCTTATCGCGCACAACGACCGGCCAACTATCAGTCGAAGGGCTCCAATCGGAACGGGCCGCTACAGTGATCGTCGTGGACGAACGATCGCTAAGCCGGTGGGCGGATGCCTACGCGAGGGCGTGGGAGCAGGCCGATGCCGATGCCGTGGCCGAACTCTTTACGCCGGATGCCTCGTATCGATCGTCCATCTTCGATGAACCGCACTCTGGGACAGACGCGATCCGTGCCTACTGGGAGCGGGCAACCTCTTCACAGAGCAACGTGCGCGTGTGGATGGGTGACCCGCTCGTGGACGGCGACCGCGCAGCCCTCGAGTGGTGGACGGTCATGAAGGACGATGAGGATGATGTCACTCTGCCCGGCTGCCTTCTCCTCGACTTCGACGGCGAGCGGTGCGCTCGCCTCAGCGAGTACTGGCATCTAGAGCAAGCGGCCGTTCAACCCCATGAGGGTTGGGGACTCTTAACCGAAGGCAACACGGAAACGACGAGGGCGGGGGCCGCTCGCTGGATCAGCGCTTGGAAAGAGGGCTGGGAAGCCCTTGACCCCAGTGCGATCGTTGCTGCCTACGGGCCGGACGCGGTCCACCGCTCGGCACCTCTGCGCGACCCGGAAGCCGGTGGGGTCGCCGGTTACCTCGACCGCTGTTTCCCCGACGAAAGCGACGTCCAGTCCCGCTTCGACGTATGGGCCGCTTCGGGCGCTCAGGCTCTCACGATCTACGTGGCGACACTCAACGACGAGTCACTAGGCGGCAACGTCACGATCGCGGGCTGCGACATGTTGCGCTTCTCGGATGCGGGGCTCTGTGTCGAGCAACGCGATTACTGGAATGTTTCGTTGGGCTGGGTACCAGACGGTCATGCATGGCCACTCTGAGTCAACCCTCACCCGGCTGGCGGCGCTCTCGCTCGCTTCGGTATGGATCAGCTTCGTCGTGAGTTCCAGTGCGCTTCATACGGAGTTCCAAATGAGGTTCTAGCGTGCGGACCGGAAGCATTCGGGCGCGGAAACATTCGGGCGACGGGAGGTAGGGGATGAGGAAGTTTCTGGGATGGGTGTTGGCGTCTGCGTTGTCGCTGACGACGCTGTCGTATGCGCCCGCCGGCGCAGCTGTGAACTCGCACGCGGAGGCGCGCTTCGCGACGTATAACGCGTCGCTTAATCGCAGGTTTTCCGGAGAGCTGATATCCAATCTCAGTTCGCCCAATGACCCGCAAGCGGCGGCCGTTGCCGAGATCATTCAGCGCACGCGACCCGACGTCGTTCTCATCAACGAGTTCGACTACGACCCCGACGGCACCGCGCTGAGATTGTTTCAGGACAACTACCTCTCGGTTCCCCACTATGGTGCCGACCCCATCGCGTACCCATATCGTTACGCAGCCCCCTCCAACACGGGCATCCCGTCGGGCTTCGATCTCAACAACAACGGTTCGGTGGGAGGGCCGGATGACGCGCTCGGATTCGGGTTCTTCCCGGGCCAGTTTGGGATGGCGCTGTACTCCCGTTATCCCATCCTCGAAGGTGACATCCGGACGTTCCAAAGCTTCCTGTGGAAGGACATGCCCGGCGCTCTGCTGCCGGACGACGCCTCGACCGCAGCGCCCACCGACTGGTACTCGGCCGAAGAGCTCGCGGTGCTGCCGCTGTCGTCCAAGAGCCACTGGGATATCCCGATCCAGATCGGCAGGAAGGTGGTTCATGTGCTCGCTGCGCACCCGACTCCACCGGTGTTCGATGGGGCCGAGGACCGCAACGGACGCCGAAACTTCGACGAGATTCGCTTCTGGGCCGACTACGTGACACCTCACGCGGGTGACTACATCTACGACGATGCGGGCGGAACCGGCGGCCTCGAACCCGGCTCCCGTTTCGTGATCATGGGCGACTACAACTCGGATCCCTTCGACGGCGACAGCATCCCGGGGGCCGCTCAGCAGATCCTAGAACTACCTTGGGTCCGCACCAAGGTCACACCCGACAGTCTTGGCGGTCCTCAGCAGGCAGAGTTGCAGGGTGGCGCAAACGGAAACCACATCGGCGACCCGTCGTTCGACACCGCAGATTTCGCCGACTCGGCTCCCGGTAACCTCAGGGTTGACTACGTACTGCCTAGCAGGCCTTTGAAGATTACGGACGCAGCGGTGTTCTGGCCGCTCAACAGCGACCCGCTATTCCGCCTCGTCGGGACCTTCCCCTTCCCCAGCTCGGACCACAAGCTTGTTTGGGTCGACGTGAAGGTCCCGGGTACGGGCCTGGGAAGGTAAGGAATCAGCTCCGATCGCGACCAGTTGAGCGACTCCAGTGGTGGGCCCCGCTATATGGCGGCCGATTCAAACAGGCTGGCGATCGGTCTCGACCTCGGCCACCTCGACGGTGTCAGCGGGAGCGTTCTGCCGTCTGGACAGAAAGAGGAAAGGTAGCGCCAGGGCCGAGATGCCGGCTCCCAACAGGTACGACGGCGCGTACCCCCACACATCGGCGGCCCGACCCAGGACCGGCTGAGCCCACACTCCACCGGTTGACTCCATCAGGGAGTCGAATGAGAGGATCGTCGCCCGTTGCTGGGAGGGGATAAGGCCGTTGAGGTAAGTCTGGCGGATCGGCATCGAGGCCGCGAACAGCAGACCCCAGACGGCGATCAGAACGATCACGGCCACGAAGTTCTCGATGATTCCGATCAGGCCGAGCGTGACAACGCCCAGAGCCGTCGTTGCGATTATCGCGGAGGTACGGCGGTGGAAGAGCCGGCGGATGCGAGGCGCTGCCACCCCGCCGATGATCTGCGCTCCGGCGACGATCGCCGCAACCAGACCGGCGATCTGGTAGGCGTTCGGGTCGCCGTAAAGCTCGAGCAAGTACGGCTGCAATGCGTAGAAACCGTAGATGCCGACTCCTCCCGTGAAGAATGCCTCGACCATCAGCCACTTGACCGCGGGGACCCGCCAGCCGTAATCGACCGAGGCGAAGACGATCCTGCGCATCTGTGCCAGCGGCCGGCCGCTCTTGTCGGGAGTGAACCCGATGTCGTGCATGAGCCTGGATGCGACCACGAACATCACTAACAAGATGAGGCCGCGGAGCACGAACGGCACCCCCAGGCCGGCCTGCTGGGCGATGAACCCTCCTGCGACCGAGCCGGTGAGCATCGCCACTCCGGCCACGACCTGGCCGCGCCCGAAGACGGTCTCCATCTCGCCCGTGTATCCGGTCGCAGTGAGAGCGTCGACCAGCCACGCTTCGACTGCGCCGGAAAAGAACGTGAACCCGAGACCGATCAGGATCGAGACCACGGCCCATTGCCAGAACGGCGCTTCGATCTGCCAGAGCAACACGTAAAGGAGGGTGGACGCGCTCAGCGTCAATGTCCCGAGCAGGTAGGAGGTGCGGCGCCCGGCGGTGTCCGCGACGATCCCGGTCGGCACCTCGAACAGCACCATCCCGGCGGTGAAGAAGGCATTGGCTGCGAACGCCTGGAAGTTAGAGAGCCCGGCGTCGAGCAGGAAGATCGTATTGATCCCCCAGATGAGCGACGCCGACAACGTGTTTCCGAGCAAGAGAAGGAGGTAGGTGCGTTGGATCGAGCGAGGTGTCGGCATCGGCTGATCCAAGTCAGATGTTCGGCCGACGGGTTGTCCAAAATGTCGCAGTTCGAGGTGCCACAACCCGCAACTGAAGCTCCTCGCATCCGATGACGGCCGCCAACGCTATCGTCACGGGGAATGTATCTGGAAGAATGAGCAGCATGGAACCTGGAACGTGCAGCATCTGGAAAGTGTTCCGCGAGACAAACCATGCGTGAAAGGTTTCCGCGCGTCGTGGCGGTTGTCGCCGGTCTGTCGTTCGTCGGCCTCGGATTGTGGGCGTTCCTCGACTCGCGCTCGTTCTTCGAGCAGATCGCGCCCTGGCGCCCCTACAACGAGCACTTCCTTCACGACGTCGGCGCCTTTCAGATCGGGCTCGGCGCGGTCCTGCTCTTGACGGTGGTCTCCTCCGACGTCTTATTCGTCTCACTTGGCGGAGTGGGGATCGGGAGCGCGATGCACGCCCTAGCGCACGTGATCGACCAGGGAAACGGGGGCCGAGACTCCGACCCGATCATCTTGGGGATCCTGGCCCTCGTGGTGCTGGTAGCGGCCTGGTACCGCCGGGGAGCGCGTCGGGCGACGTGATCCGAGTCCTACGCCTTGGTCGGTCCCGCTGAGGTACCGACGCTGAACTGCGCTATTTATGCAGTGCCCCGGACTCTCACTCTCACCGCGGCGTTACCAGTTGAATGGCTCTAGGCGCGGGCCCACGATGTGGTCGCCGTTGCCGGTTGGCGAGTGCCGGAAGTGGCCCGCGTACCAGACCACGAGACGCTCGTCCTTGACCGATTGATTGTTGACGAACTGCTCGATGCGAGCGCGGTTCGGACCGAAGCCGTCCTCTATCTGACCCGGCCGCTTTCTAACGACCCACATGTCCCCGACTCCGAAATCGTCCGCTTGACCGTCGCCGGCGCTCGGGATGAGCTCGTAACCCTTCCCGTCGGTATTCCGCACGCGCCACTTGCGCTCGCTTGATGGTCGCTTCCGACGACGCGTCTCGCGTGCGATGTCGTGCCAGTTGCGGTCACCCACGAGCGGCGGATCGTTGAACTCCTGCACGGTCCCCGGCATCTCGGCAACGTCGAAGTCGAATCGCCAGTAGGCGTGGTGGTGGTGAGGTTTGCACGTGCACGGGTTGCGAACGGCGTTGAAGCCGAATCGCGGCCGGATCGTGCCGTCTTCGTGCAGACGCCATTCGCTTGCGTAGCGGTACCAGCCGGCAGCGAGTTCGCTGACCAGGAATAGTTGCTGATTGCGGATGTAGAACGCGACGCCGCGGAAGTTGCCCCCATCCCGACCGCTCTCGAAGATCGTTTCGGCGGGTTCCGTGCAGGCCCGGTAACCCGGGAGGACGTTCTCGCCCTCCGCCTTGAAGCATGCCTCTTCGTTCTGCCAGTCGCGATAGGAGGGACCGCAGCCATCCAGGTTGCCCGTCCGCTCGTACTCGACGTTGAGGATGGGAACGTGCGCCCGCTGAAGGACCTTGTCGCCTCGGTACCGAACGCGTCTGAGCTCAACGCCCGACCCGTTCGCTCCTGACGAGATCGCCGGTTTGACGACCACCAAGCTCCACAGTTCCTGAGAGCCCTTCATCACGGTGACGCGCACCTTTCCGGACCCGCGTGTCGGTGGGCACGAGTCGACACCGCGCACTCCGCAGTCTCTGTGATGCTCGTGCGGCGCGCCGGTGGGCCCAAGGGTCGTTCGACTGGTGACCATGTTGACGGCAGCGAATCGATGGCGCACATCGCGCTGGGCGGAGTAGAGGCCGACGTTGACCGTGCGTTCGACGCTTCCGTCGGGAAGCGTGTTGTTGAGCAACGGAGGCATCGCCTGATAGGGCTCGAGCGCTCCCGATTCGATGTCGGGGCCCAACTCCGGGTCGCGTTTGAGGATGTCAACGGCCTCCGCAAGCTCGTCTGGATCGGGGTGCGGGTGCCGGCTGGTCTCGGTTATGGATGCCGCCGAGGGATCGTCCACGCTGCCGGAAGCGACCAAGGTTCTTCTGTTCGTGTAGTCGTAGACAGTGGCCTCGAAGTTGACGGGCTCGTCGGTGTCTTCGTCGTCCTCGGTCTGGAAAGATACGACGCGGTGCTTTGCGCCGCTGAGCTCCGCACCGAGACTCGATCTCGCCAGGAACCCCTGGGGATCCTCGACGATCTCGTGCTGCCCCCCCGAGATTGGCTCGAGCTTGACCTTCAGACCCCCGCTTTCGAGCACTTGCGTCGGCATTGGGTTCCTCCAGGATCGGCGCGGACGAGCCCATGCTCGACGAACCCAGCGGAGGGCGTCAATGGAAGGAGTTTCCTTCTAATGGACCGTGCTGCGCGTCCAACCCTTCACGCTCACGCCGAGAACGCCCACGGCAGCCGCGACCGCAAGCACCATCAGAACGGGATGACTCCCGGCGTCGATCCCGCCGGCGAGGATGATCACTACCCCTGCTCCGCCTCCGGTGACGATCACCGTTGCCAAGCGACGGGCCCTGGCCACGATGAAGCGGGGAGTGCAAACGGTTCCCGCATCCATCAGAGTCAGCACGTCCAAGCACTCCAGCACGATCAGGATGATCGGGGCCAGGATCAAGGCTCCGGTATCGACGTGGTCCTGCACGAGGCCGAGTGCGATCCCGTACTCGGCCACCACGATCCAAACCCAGGCTCTGGCTCCGACGCGCCGAGGAGCGGCGATGGCGGCGGTCAGTGCCAGCAACCCTGCGGCAGCGAGACAGGCAACCGCGGGCGCCCACACGAGCACGAGCGGATATACGAGCGGCACCGTGCCGAGGATCGTCGAGGCCGCTCGGATCCACCTCGTCATTTAACGGCTCCCGTTCTTCGGCGAGGGGCTCGCGCAAGGGCGGCCTCGATGCCCTCGCCTGCCCCCCACCCCACGACCACAACTCCCAGTTGGGCGAAGCGGTCGCGCGCCATCGCACGCTGCATCCTCCACAGTCGGTGCGCCGTCTGTTCTGCCGGGTTCGATCCCGGGACGACGGCCCCCTCGTCGAGAGTGTCGACGACCACCAGGGTGAAGCCTCGTGCGCTGATGTCGGCGAGCGCGCCGACCGACCGGTCGTCGATCATCGGCGACAGGGCGATCACGATCGAGCCCGCCGGCAGGGTGCCGGGCGGAAGCTGATTGATGTCCTTCCACGCGTAGCTGAAGAGCTCCTGGACCTCGAGCAGGAAGTCCGCGATGCGGTAGATCTGCGTGCGGTCCATCGAGGATGTCAACCACCTACTGATCGCTCCGAATCCAATGAGGCCGACGCGATCGTTGTGCCGGAGATGATGTTGGGCGATGGCGGCCGCGCCCCGAACGGTCCTATCCAACGTCGTGCGATCGGCGACCGCAGCATCAGTGAACGTGTCCAGGAAGATCAAGACGTCTGCGTCTCGTTCGGCGTGCGTCAGGTTCACGTGGAGCTCGTTGCGGCGCGAGGTCACGCGCCAGTTGACCCGGCGAACGCTGTCGCCATAGGTGAAGGGCCTTACCTGGGCGAACTCGATGGCGTCTCCGATGAGGCGCGATACGTAGTCTCCGCTGAACAGATGAGTGTCCGCCGGCGTGATGCCTCTCTGGATCCGGTCGAAGGCCGGATACACCTTCAGTCGTATGTCGTTATGCACGACGCGATCCATCACCACCATGTGGCCGGGGGCCGAGACTCTCAGTGCGATCGTTCCGAGCTCGTAGTTGCCCCAGTGGTTGGCCACGAGTCGCATCTCGTGACGAACGGCGTCGCCCTCCGAGAGCGATAAGGCGATCCGGGGGTCGCCGGTGACGACCTCCAGCCCGGAAGGGAGTGGGACGCCGAGCTCGAGCTCTCCCGCGGCGGTGGCCTCGGCCGTGACCACCAGCGTCGTCTCTTCGCCCTCGACCAGAGAAGGGTCGGACAGCTCGGCGTGGACGTCGGTTAGGTCCGGCACCTCGTCCGTCGACGCGAACGCGAGAGCCACGGCGAGAGGGCACACCAGAGCGACGAGTTCAACCCGACCGAGGGCGAGCGCTGCGAACAGAGAGACGACCGCCCCCGCGAAGCAGGCATCTAGCTTGGCGGTCCGCCGGTTCATCCCGGTTCGGGAGGAGGGGTTGGGACCGTAGCGAGCACCGAAGTCACAACCTCCTTGCCGCCTACACGTTTTACCCACATCTCGGGCCGAAGCGTGAGCCTGTGTGCGAGCGTGGCCTCGGCAACGGCCTTGATGTCGTCCGGGGTGACGAAGTCCCGATCCGACAGCAGCGCTCTGGCGCGCGCCGCCTTCATGAGACCCAGGCCCCCACGCGGGCTGGCCCCAACCTGTACGTCGGGGTGCGATCGCGTCGCGGTCACCAGGTCGACGATGTAGTAGCCGATGCTCTCGGAGAGATGCACGTCCTCGACGCTCTGCTGCATCTCCACCAGGTCTCCAGCGTCCACGATCTTGTCGAGGTGGGCGTCTTCTGACTTTCGTTCGACGCGCCGGCGCAGGATCTCCCATTCCTGGTCGCGGTCTGGGTACCCTATGCCGGCCCGCAGAAGGAAGCGATCGAGCTGAGCTTCGGGAAGGGGATAGGTGCCCTCGTACTCGATCGGGTTCTCTGTCGCGATGACGACGAAGGGTTCGGCAAGCGGATAAGTCACGTCCTCGACCGTCACCTGATTTTCTTGCATCGCCTCGAGGAGGGCAGCTTGGGTCTTCGGCGGGGCGCGGTTGATCTCATCGCCGAGGACGAGGTTCGTAAAGATGGGGCCCTTGCGGAATTCGAATCGCCCCTCGCGCTGATCGTAGATCGACGATCCGGTGATGTCTGCGGGAAGAAGATCCGGCGTGAACTGGATGCGATGGAATTCCATCCCGAGCACCTCGGCGAAGGATCGGGCGATCAAGGTCTTAGCGAGGCCGGGGAAGTCCTCGAGGAGGATGTGGCCCCGCGCCAGGATGCCGATCAGGATGAGCTCGAGCACGTCCCGCTTGCCGACGATGACCCGCTCGATCTCGTCGAGCAATCGGCCGCTCCGCTCAACGGTCTGTTCGAGGGTAGTCATGGTGACGCTTCGATCTTGTGGAGGGCAGACTCTATATCCGAGATCCCGATGGTTCCTTCGAAGACATCCTCCGCGGGTCGCGCGCCGGCAAGATCGGCCAGATAAGGATCGAGGTCGGCTGAGCTGCGAGCCCGTCGATGTTCGATCAGCGCTCTCAGCAAGGGTCGCACCTGGATGTCGAACTCACGAGGCTCGAAGACTTTCACTCCGATCGTCCGTTCGAGGCGCTCAAGATCCGCTGGACGTCCGGGTCGTGCCGGGTTCACGCGCATCGCTTCTTCGAACGGAGAACCCGACGGATCCGAGAGAGATCGCACCCTGCGTGCGACAGCGGCGCCCGCATAAAGGAACGCCAGCAACGCCCAGCCCCACACAACCAGCGCGACCCGATCAGGAAACGTAAGTGCGAGCACGCCGGTAATGATGGTGAGAAGCGCGAAGTCGATGCGCTTTTGCCACATGAGCTAGCGCCTTTCCATCTCGGCGCGCACTTTGTCGAGAGCATCGAGTGCGCTCAGGCGCATGCTCTCGTCGATCTGGTGTGGGCTGAAGCGAGCCCTCTCGAACAACTCCGTCAAACGGGTCGAGCTTCTCTCCGAGGCGCGATGATGCTGCAGCAGGCGGGCCAGCGCCTCGATCGGGGTGTCGGAGGCAGCGACCTTCGTTCCCGCGGACACCGCAGCCCTGCGCATCTGCGAGTAGCACGCGATGACCGCCTCCCGTGGGTCGGTGATGCTCTCGAGGTCGACGCGGCCGGCGTTCATCGCGTCTTGGATCGGGATCGCATCGGTGTCCCCCTCGGGGAGCCGCTGCGACCTGAACGCCCAGAAGAGGGCGGCTCCGAAGCCCAGGACGAGGACGGCGAGGAGAAGAGTGAGGATCGCGCCGTAGACAGAGGAACGGTCGTGCTCCAAGGCTTTATTCGCCTCGTTGGCATCCTCGTCGGAGAACGACGCCTCACCATCGCCGGCACTGAAGTCGATCGCATCGATGAGTTTGCTTACGCCCTCTTGGATCGGGGGGAACACCGCCCACAGCGCGAGCGCGACGAGGAGGACCGCAATGAAACGAAGGCCCCGAGCGCGACCCGGCCGCTCCTTACGCTCGAAGCCGACCGAGATCGACGCAACGATCCCCATCGCGATGAGTAGGACCAGGAGCACGTAGAACGCGACCGGGAGGCGGGGCACCACGACGCGAGGGTCCGTACGGCCCGACTGAGCGATGCCATCGGGCAGCGCGAGGGCGACGGCCGCAAGCAAGGCCGCCGTCATGAGGACGATGCCGCTACGTCTGGACATGAGGCTCCCTCCCCGCCGTCTCGATGACCTCAGCTTCCCACAGTCCGGGAGTCGCTACTAGTGCCGTAGTAGCTTGTGAAGCCCGGGCTCTGGGGCCCTAGACAGGTGGGAAGCTTTCGCCGCCTCTGTGCCCATGTTCGGCGATCGCGTATCCGAGCAACACCCAACCAACGCCGAGGATCAGTAGCGGAATCTCGAGAAGGCGTTCGTGGATCGATTCGAGCAGTCCGCCTGCGATCATCAGCGGAATGAAGCTGATCGTGAGACCAACCGGCAGCATGTGCCAGTTTGGGTGGAGCGCCTTGCCG
>JACCXF010000315.1 GCA_013697295.1 Actinomycetota bacterium
GACGTCGACCACGATCACTCGCTGCGACACTCCGATCTGTGGTGCCGCAAGGCCGACGCAGGCCGGCGCAACCTCCATGGTGTCTAGAAGGTCCTGGACCAATTCACACGCATCCCCCTCGCCCATCTCATCGCATCGGACCTTCAGGACGCGTTCCGGAAGTCGCACCACCGCGCGGACCGCCACGTTTAGAAGATGTCGGCGCCGGCAGGATGCACGCTGATGTCCACTCCTAGCTCGGCCCCCAGCCCCTCCATCTCTGCTTCGAGACCCTCGGGATCGGGATGCACGATCTCGAGCATCAAGACGTAGACCGGGGCGGCTACATCACCTATCAGGCGAGACGCGAGCTGATGGACGTTCGCCCCCTTGCGAGCCAAGGCATCGCTGACGCGGAACACGATGCCGGGTCGATCGGCGCCGTACACCGTGACGATGTGCGATGGGTCCACGACGGTCGGACTCGCCTCCTCCACCCGGCCAACGGTGAGGGTCAGGTCGAGGTCCCGCCCGACCTGGCTGAGGGCCTTCTCCACCTCGTCGACGCTCAGCGATCGGGTCGCCTTGACGATCAACGTGATCGAGAAGTGGCCTCGTAGGATGGTCGAAGTTGCGTCCTCGAGGTTGCATCCGAGCGCGAAGAGCGCTCCGGATACCGCTGCGACGATCCCTGGTCGGTCGGTGCCGATCGCGGTGACCGCCAGCAGCGACGTTTCGTCCATCGCCAGAACCTAATGCCTTCGGCCCCGTCCCTGTAGCCCGGGGCCGACTGTAATGTGGCTCGATGTCACCGGCACCCGCCCCCGCGACCTTGGGGGAGCTGCGAGCTTCCGGCTACCCCGACAGGAGCGTCAAAGAGGAGCTGCGTGCCAATCTGCTGACCCGCCTGTCGTCCGGAGGCAGGCTCTTCGACAGCATCGTGGGCTTCGAGGACACCGTCATACCCACATTGGAGCGGGCGCTTCTCGCGGGACACGACATCATCCTTCTCGGCGAGCGAGGTCAAGCGAAGAGCCGTCTCATCCGCCACCTGACGGAGCTCCTGGACGAGAGCATTCCGGCCATCGAAGGGTGCGAGGTCAACGACCACCCCTACCGGCCGATCTGCTCCCGCTGCCGCACCCTGGTCCAAGAGCGCGGAGACGCAACGCCGGTGTCGTGGATACGGAGGGACGATCGCTTCTCCGAAAAACTGGCGACTCCCGACACGTCAGTAGCCGACCTCATCGGAGACGTCGATCCGATGAAGGTCGCCGAGGGCAGGTACTTAGGTGACGAGTTGACGATCCACTACGGCCTCGTGCCACGGACGAATCGAGGGATCTTCGCCATCAACGAGCTTCCGGATCTGCCCGAGCGGATCCAGGTGGCCCTTCTGAACATCCTCGAGGAACGGGACGTACAGGTGCGTGGCTATCGCGTGAGGTTGCCGCTCGACATGGTACTGATCGCTAGCGCCAACCCGGAGGACTACACGCACAGGGGCCGGATCATCACACCCTTGAAGGACCGGTTCGGTGCGCAACTCCGGACCCACTATCCGCGCCGTATCGACGAAGAGATCGAGATCGTCGAGCAAGAAGCTGCGCCCCCACCTTCTGGGATGGAGGTGCACGTCCCGCGCTACTTGAAAGAAGTGATCGCTAGCTTCACATCGGTTCTGCGCAACAGTCCTCAAGTCAATCAACGCAGCGGGGTATCGGTGAGGTTCTCGATCGGCGCATACGAGACGCTGGTAGCCAGCGCGCTTCGCCGGGCGGTGCGACGGGGCGAGGAAGAGGCCGCCCCCCGCGTTGTCGACCTTTGGGCCATCCTTCCCGCGTCGCTCGGACGGGTCGAGTTCGATGCCCTCGAAGAGGGCCGTGAAGAGCTCATCCTCGAGCGCGCTCTGAAGCAGGCGTTGCTCCAGGTATGGACGCATCGGGTCGGAGGACACGACTTCACTACCTTGGTCGAGCGCTTCGAGGACGGTCTCGAGGTCGAGACGTCCGATCTGACCACGGCGAAGGACCTGCTGGAGCAGGTGGGCTCGTCCAGCCCCCTGGCGGACGTCGAGCCCGTCTTGAGGAAGCTGGAGGTGGGTGACGAGAGTCCCTCGGCCGCCGCCGGGGCGCTCGAGTTCGCTCTCGAGGGATTGCATCTCCGCAAGAGGCTCAACAAGACGCCTGGCGACGACGACGGCTCCTGGATCTTCGAGAGCAACTAGATGAGAGCCCGCTACTCACGCTGGGATGGCGAGCAGGACCCGTTCGGTCCCGACATCGACGTAAGCCATCTCCTCGATGAGATGTCGGACGAATTGCTCGCCGGTTACGGAGCCAACTGGGCGCTCGAAGACATCCGTCGTCGAGGCATGAGCGGGATGAGGGGTACGGACGATCTCATCCGCGCCCTCCGCGAGCGGCGCGAAAGGGCCGGCGAGAACCTCAACCTGTCCGGGCCTCTCGCCCGGCTGGGCGAGCAACTCGCGGACATCGAGCGCGCAGAGCGGCAGGAGCTGGATCGCAGAGGACCGGAGGGTCTCGAGAAACACCTCGAGCTGGGCGCGCTCCCGAACGCCCCGGTGCAGAAGCTGGAGGCCATGAAGCGCTACGAGTTCGAATCGACCGAGGCCCGGCGCCGCTTCGACCAGCTCCTCGAGGAGCTAAAGACCGAGGTACTGAACTCGTATTTCACCAAGATCGCGGGATCGATGCGCGATCTGAAACCCGAGGACCTACAACGTGTGAAGGACATGCTCGCCGAACTGAACGAGATGATCGCCGCCGATCGTAGAGGGGACGATTACGACTTCGAGTCCTTCATGGCGACGTACGGCGACTTCTGGCCCGAGCAACCGAGGAATCTCCAGGAGCTTCTTGAGGCGATGGCGCGGCGTATGGCAGCGATGAGCAGCATGCTCGCGAGCATGGCACCGGAACAACGCGCAGAGCTCGCCCAACTCTCCGCGGCTGTTCTCGACGATCTCGACCTCGCGTTTCAGGTCGATCAACTGTCTCAGTCACTCCGCGACATGGTGCCCGGCGTCTCCTGGGACCGTCAGGTTCCGGGGTGGGGGGAGGGCTCCATGCCGATGTCGGAAACGGTTGACGCTATCGAACGCGTATCGGAATACGACGACCTGGCCGAAGCGCTCGGAGGTGCCTACCCAGGGGCCACGCTCGACGACGTCGACGAGGAGAAGCTTCATCGCGCCCTCGGCGAGGATGCGGTTCGGGATCTCCGGCGATTGAAAGCCATCGAGAAGGCCCTCGAGGAGGCGGGCATCCTCCAGCGATCGAGGGGTCATCTCGAAGTGACCGGGCGGGGGGCGAAGCTGCTCGGCGAACGGGCACTGACGCGAGTGCTCGCCCGAGTGCGCCGGGAACCGACACATCGCGCCGGCGGGGGTCAGGCCGAACCCACCGGGCAGACCCGTCCCTGGGTGTTCGGGGACTCCGATCCGATCTCCGTCGAACGCACCGTTCTGAACGCGGTAACTCGGTCCGAGCCGGGTTCAGCAGTGCGCCTGACACCCGATGACTTCGAAGTCATCGAAACGGAGGCGCGACCGCGGACGGCAACGGCTCTACTTCTCGACTTGTCCTTCTCGATGCCGTTGCGCGGTCACTGGATCCCCGCGAAGAAGATGGCCCTAGCGCTGCACGCTCTCATCGAGGGCAAGTATCCCGAGGATCGTCTTTACCTCATCGGCTTCTCCGATTACGCGCGCCAGATGAAGCCCGCCGAACTCGCTACGGCGGGGTGGGAGGAAGTGCACGGCACGAACATGCAGCACGCGTTCTTGCTCGCTCGCCGTCTGCTTGCTGAAGACCGCTGCCCCATCAAGCAAGTGATCATGGTTACCGACGGCGAGCCGACCGCTCATCTGCTCGAGGACGGCAGCGCACTCTTCAATTGGCCTCCGGTCCCCGTGACGCTCGAAAAAACTCTGCGCGAAGCAGCTCGTCTGGCTCGCTCGGGCATCCAGATCAACGTCTTCATGCTCGAAGAGGCGCCCGGGCTGACCTCATTCATGGATCGATTGGCGAGCTTGACCGGAGGGCAAGCGTGGCCCATCGTCAGCGGCGAGCTCGGTGACCGGATCCTCGGCGACTACCTGCACCGCGGGCGGGGGCGCCGAGCTTCCTAGCTCGAATGTGCCCTTATCCGCTAGGCTCCTCCGCCAGGGTGCCGCCGGAAGACGAAGGAAGCTCGTGAGTCGCTTCGAGTCGCTCGATCCCATTCTCAAATGGCCCGTTCTTCGCCAGGCAAGACGACGCGACCTCACCGCTCTCGGCGACTCCGCCTTCTCCGAGCGGAGCATGACCTTGACACCCCGCACCAGCGAGGCGGATCGGGTTGTCAAGTCCATCTGCCCGTACTGCGCGGTCGGCTGCGCCCAGCTCGTGTACGTGAAAGACGACAGGATCACCGATATCGAGGGTGACCCCGACTCCCCCATCTCGGAGGGGTGCCTCTGCCCCAAGGGAGCTGCGACATTCCAGCTGGTTACCGGGACGCACCGCGTTCACGACGTCCTCTATCGAAAGCCCTACGGGACGGACTGGGAGACGATCCCACTCGAGAAGGCCATGGACATGGTGGCCGAGCGAACCAAGAAGGCTCGCGACGACGCCTGGGAGCACACCGCCGATGACGGATCGCCGCTTCGGCGAACGCGCGGGTTTGCGCATCTGGGCGGCGCCACCCTGGACAACGAGGAGAACTACCTCATCAAGAAACTGTTCACTGCACTGGGAGCCATCCAGATCGAGAACCAGGCTCGGATATGACACTCTTCCACGGTTCCCGGTCTGGGGACCTCGTTCGGTAGAGGCGGAGCCACCACCTTTCAGCAAGATCTGAAGAACTCGGACTGCATCGTTATCGAGGGCTCGAACTTCGCCGAGTGCCACCCGGTCGGATTCCGCTGGGTCATGGAAGCCAAGAAGCGGGGAGCAAAGATCATCCACGTCGATCCTCGTTTCACGCGCACCAGCGCGATGTCGGATATCCACGTCACGATCCGCGCCGGGACCGACATCGCGTTCCTGGGCGCGATCGTGAATCACATCCTCGAGAACGAGCGGTACTTCAAGGAGTACGTCGTCCACTACACGAATGCCGCCTCCATCGTGTCGAAAGACTTCCAGGACACGGACGACCTGGACGGCCTCTTCAGCGGCTGGAACGCGGAAGAGGGTCACTACGAGGTCGATTCCTGGCAGTACGAGGGCGTAGAGAAGCCACCGGCGGCGAGCCCTCGCGAGGTGTTCTCTGGCGAGCCCGAGTCGGAGCATGGGGCGCAGGTCCAGGCGAGGCATCGCGATCCGACGCTTCAGGATCCCTCGTGTGTACTTCAGATCCTCAAACGCCACTACGCGCGCTACACACCCGAGATGGTGGAAGAAGTCTGCGGGATACCGCCAGAACTCTTCCTCCGGGTCGCGGAGACGCTCTGTGACAACTCCGGACGCGAGCGCACATCGGCGTTCTGTTACGCGGTCGGCTGGACGCAACACACTGTGGGGGTCCAGTACATCCGCACGGCCGCGATCATCCAGCTGCTGCTCGGAAATATCGGGCGGCCCGGAGGCGGCATCCTCGCCCTGCGCGGCCACGCGTCGATCCAGGGTTCGACCGACATCCCGACTCTCTACAACTTGCTGCCGGGTTACCTACCGATGCCGAAATCGACCTCTGACACCGACTTCGAGAGCTACGTCCAGAACAACGGGTCGCAGACCGGGTGGTGGGCCGAGTTCCCGAAGTACATCGTTTCGCTTCTGAAGGCGTGGTTCGGAGACGCCGCTACGCCCTCGAATGGATGGTGCTACGACTATCTGCCGCAACTGACCGGTGATCACTCGCACATGGCGACGGTAGCGGACATGGCCGACGGCAAGGTGAAGGGCTATTTCGTGATGGGCGAGAACCCGACGGTGGGATCCATGAACGGCGCGCTCCAACGCAAAGGTCTGCGGGGAGCGGACTGGGTCGTGGTGAGAGATTTCGCTCCGACGGAGACCGCGGAGTTCTGGCGTGTGGCGCCCGAGATAACCCGGGGGGAGGTGCGCCCCGAGGACATCGCGACCGAGGTCTTCTTCTTCCCCTGCGCCGCCCACACCGAGAAAGACGGCACCTTCACGAACACCCAGCGTCTGTTGCAATGGCACCACGCTGCCCTCGAGCCCCCGGGTGGCTGCAGGAGCGAGCTGCACTTCATGTACCACCTCGGTCGCCGGCTCAAGAAGCTCTACGAGGGATCGCGCGAGGCGCGCGACCGACCCATCAGCGACCTGACATGGGACTACCCCACGAAGGGCCCACACGAGGAACCGGATGCGGCATCCGTTCTGAAAGAGATCAGCGGTTATCGAATGGGTGATGGGGGCGCTGTATCCGGCTTCACCGATCTCGAGGACGACGGGACCACTGCCTGCGGATGCTGGATCTATTCCGGCTCCTACAAGGACGAAGTGAATCAAACGGCGCGTCGTAGGCCGGCCACACAGCAGACCTGGGTCGCCCCCGAGTGGGGTTGGGCCTGGCCCGCGAACCGCCGCCTCATCTACAACCGCGCATCCGCCGATCCCGAGGGCAACCCCTGGTCGGAACGCAAGAGATATGTGTGGTGGGACGAGGAGAAGAAGGCGTGGACGGGCGAAGATGTGCCCGACTTCATCGCGGACAGATCCCCCTCGTATGAGCCGCCCGCGGACGCCACGGGGATCGACACGCTGGCGGGGACGGACCCCTTCATCATGCAGGGGGACGGGGTCGGGTGGCTCTTCGCACCGAACGGGCTTCTGGACGGACCCATGCCGACGCACTACGAACCGCAGGAGTCGGTCATCGAGAATCCCTTGTACGGCCAACAATGCAACCCCGCAAGGACCGAGTACCGCCGGCGGGACAACCGGTATC
>JACCXF010000344.1 GCA_013697295.1 Actinomycetota bacterium
TCGAAGCGACGTTGTCCCGGGGTCCCGAAGATGAACAGCGTGAGGTCCTCAGCGAACGTGATCCGGCCGAAATCCATCGCGACCGTCGTTCGAGCCTTCACGGACTTCGTCTCGTCCGTGACGTCGCGTTCGGTCCCGACGATCGCTACCTCGCTGATCGTCTTGATCAATGTTGTCTTGCCGGCCGAGAAGGGCCCGGTTACAACGACCTTCAGCGGTCGCGCTACGACACCATTGGTGGATCGCTTCTTGCGAACTATCTGCCCTCGTGGACTCATGATGTGATCCGCCTGCGAGGCGGGCTAGAGACCCTTGACCCCGTCGATGAGTCTCGAGATCAGCCCTCTGTTGACTTGGTCGTCGTCTTCGACCCGCTTGCGCTGATCCTCGTCCGCTGCATCGGGCGCTTCCTGTTCCCCCGGACGTGCCGGGCTGGAGGCGCGCGACCGGGGACGCTCTTCATCACCGAACAGTCCGGCCAGTTCTCGTACAACAGCAGCCCGGTCAACCCGCGGCGCATCGGCCGGAGGCTGCGGAGCCGAGTCTCTTGGAGGCTGAGGCGCGTCGGGCGGCTCACCTTCCGCTCGCTCCAGGGGTTGTCCATCTGCGGGGACATCGCCTAGCAGTTCGTTCAGGATCGAATCCGCCGGGCTCGGAGGCTTGGTGGTCTCCAGTTCTCCGGGAGCGGGTACGTCGAACGAGTCCACCGGAACGGATGGATCCACGAACCAGTTCTCCGGCGGGCTCCCCGCCTCGTCGGCAGCAACCGGGTCCTGGATCAGTTCCGACGGGTCCAGTTGTACGTGCGCCTGGTCGACGAGGTCGTCGGCCGAAGCGGGATCCTGGGCGGCTTCGCCGAACGCCTCCGCGACGGCCTGCGCCTCGGCGTCGAACACCGTGTTGTCGAAGGAGGTTTCATCCACCGCCTCTTGTTCGGCGATCAGGTCGTCGCCGGGAGAGCCGGCGACGCTCTCTGCGGTCGCCCCTGTGTCGCCGGAATCCTCATCGACCGGTACCGCGGCGGTGACCTCGCCCGTTTCCGCGTCAAGAGAATCCATCTCGGGGGCGACTTCATCCGCGTCCGCAACTGCATCGTCTTCGGGAGCGTCGTCCTCGGTGGCGTTCGCAACCGCATCGTCTTCATAGGCGGGTGCCTCGACCGGCTCGGAAGCTACGGGCGAGTCGGACTCGCCGTCCGCCTCAGGTACCGCGGTCGAGTTGACCTCGATCAAACCAGCGGACACGAGACCGTAAAGGGTTCGCATCGCGTCGAACTCCTCGAGACCGACCACCCCGCCGATCTGGGTGACCGTGCGAACGCCGTCCACCAGGACCAGGATGCGCCATTCCTCGGGGGTGATGTTGATCTCTACGGCACCCTCGGGTGGCTTGTCCGCCATCTTCAAGACGGTTAGCCCCGAAGGGATCTTGCGCGTGATTACCTCGAGCTCGTCGAGTCGCCTCGACGCTTCCATGATCAGGTTCTCCACGCTGACCATGATCCCGACCTCGGGTTCGACGACCGCTCCGGGCTCCCACGAGAATTCGCCTAGGTCCCAGCGCAACAGATCGAAGACGGCATCCTCGATCTGCGCGCGGAGGGCGGCCTCGAGCTGTTCGCCATCCACCGCTCCGGTGGTTAGGAGGATCTCACCGACGCGTTCTCCGCTCTCGGCGTTCGTGTCCAGTGCCTTGTTGAGCTGACTCTCCGTGATAGCCCCTGCTCGGAGCAGCTTCTGGCCCAAGGGGATCTTCGTCAGACTTGACTCCGCGTAATAGACCTCTCCTTCGCGAAAGAACACGCTGCCGTGGCCCGCGCGGCGGTCCACATCGAGACGCCCAGTCTTCTTGGCGAACGACATCAACCGGAACATGTCCGGCAGAGTGAAGTCGTCCAGCGTTCCCTTAAGCATTGCCCGCTCCCTTAGATTGCTCTACCGGTGGTTACTGCCAGCTCGAAACAGGTTCGGCATTGGGTGCTGCCGGAGGCGGCCCCCATGTGGTGGAGGGCGGCGGCGTCGTCGGCTCGATGGCGGCAACCATATCGGCGGAGGACTTCTCAACGATGTCCTCTTGCACCGGGCCGGGCTCACTCGAAGGCGTGGAATCCATGTGCTGTGAGATCTGAGCGACGGTCTTGCGCATCTCGTAGAGCGTGAGACCCACCTTGGCCTCGCCGGACGTCACGGCGACCAGCACCGCTGAATCGCCGGCCGACATGAGCACCACGTGCCCGTGCTCACCCTCGACGAAGACCTGAGCCAGGCTGCCCTTGCCGAGCCCGCTGGCAGCGCGCTCACCCAGGGTCAGCAGGGCGGCGCTCATGGCGGCAAGCCTGTCTTCCTCCACGTACGGCGGGAGGGCGGATGCGATGGGAAGACCGTCTGTGCTGACTACGGCAGCGGCCTCGACGTCTGGGGAGACGTCTAGAAACTCGTCCAGAGAAGCGGCGAGCAGATCGGCCTTGTTCATTCGGGAACTCCTCCTCTTAGCGGCAAGCGTCGTCGCACTTCACACCTGATGGTCTTTCGGCACGCCGCGTGGCGGAGTTAAGTCACTTGTCCGAATAGATGCTCTCGGATGTTCAGGGCCCTTCGGAGTGCGTTGCCAGCTGCCGCACGGCGGCCGCAGACATCGCCTCGAGAGGCGGATCCTGACCGGTCCAGATCCGGAATGAGGCGGCCGCCTGATGGATAAGCATGCCCAGTCCTCCCCACGTTTGAGCTCCCTGCGCCCCCGCTTGCCTGAGAAACGGAGTCACGTGCGGGTGGTACACGAGATCCACTGCGCACTGACCCTCGTGCCAGCGGGCCCCCTCCAGCAGCCGCTCCCCACGCATCCCGAGGGGCGTGGCATTGACCACGACGTCGGCGCTCTCCACCGCGGCTTCGGCGTCCTTCCACTCGACCACCTCGAGGGAGGCCGCACCCGCCAGCGCGGCGAGCGCCTCCCCTCGCTCCACGGCACGCACAGCCACGGTCAACCGGGCCGCGCCGAGATCGTCGAGCGCCCGAACCACCGCTCGTGCCGCGCCCCCTGCCCCGAGGATGACGGCAGCCCGCCCGGCCACGTCGAGACCTGCGTCATCCGTAAGAAAGTTGCGGAAACCATCGATATCCGTGTTGTGGCCGATGAGGGCGTCCCCGACAAGTTGGATCGTGTTCACCGCTCCGACCGAGGCCGCGTCGCCGGAAACCTGGTCAAGGAGGCCGACGACGGCCTCCTTGTGCGGCATGGTTACGTTCGCCCCGGTGCACCCGAGAGCTCGCAGCCCTGCCACTGCTGCTCCCAGGTTCTCCGGCGGCACCGGGAAGGCGAGATATATCCAGTCCAGCCCGATCCTTCTGAATGCAGCGTTGTGGATCGGGGGCGACAGCGTGTGCTCGAGAGGCCAGCCGAGGATCCCGGCGAAGTGGGATTGACCCCTCAACACACGAGTTCCTGGTAAGTGGCTTTGTTCTGCAGGAACTCGTCGTATCCCTCGCTGAACGCGTGATGTCCTTCGCAATCGGCGAGGACGTAATACAACCAGTCGCCATCCGCTGGTTGGACCGCCGCTTCTAAGGAGGCGAGCCCTGGGGCGCCTATCGGCGTCGGGGGCAGACCGGTCACCAGGCGCGTGTTGTAGGGAGAATCGACGGCGAGATCGGCTTCCGTGAGCGACTCCTTGTGCTCTCCGATCGCGTACAGGACGGTCGCGTCGATCCCCAGCATCATCCCTTGGTTGAGTCGGTTGTAGATGACTCGAGCGATCTTCGGCCGCTCTTCATCCAGCGCGGCTTCGTTCTCGATCATCGAAGCCACGATCAAAGCTTCGTACGGAGACACACCCGTGCGTTCGGCCTGCTCGAACCCGACCTCCGCGGTCTTCTTCTCCATCTCGTCCACGAGGCGCTGGACCACGGACTCCGCGGTGTCCGTCTCGACGATCTGGTAGGTCGACGGAAACAGCAGTCCCTCGAGGGTGTCGGTGTCGTCTGGTTGGTACTCGGAGCGGATCTCTCCCGAGGTCGCCGCCTCGATGAAGTCCTTGCCCTTGATGTGCGTTTCCTGGTCGAGAGTTGCGGCGAAGTCGACGATCCACGACCCCTCGGGGAACGTGATCGAGACGAACTCGATCTCGGGACCTTTCTCGAGCTGTGCCAGCGCGTCCCTCGGAGTCAGCCCCTTAGAAAGCGTGTACTTCCCCGCCTGGATCTGG
>JACCXF010000005.1 GCA_013697295.1 Actinomycetota bacterium
ACCGGGATCACGGCTGCAGCTTCCCGGGTTGTGGGACGCGTTCGTTCCTGCAGGCGCATCACATCGTGCACTGGGAGCACGGGGGCACGACCGATCTCAACAACCTCACGCTGGTCTGTTGTTTCCATCACAAGCTGGTGCACGAATATGGGTGGCGGGTGGCGCTCGACGACGACTCGATGGCGACCTGGTTCCGGCGCAGCGGACGGCGCTACGACCCGGGCCCGGATCCCCCACTGCGACTCGACCTCGGGCCCGCGCCCGGGACCGAGTCACCTTCCCGGCATGACATCAATGCACCACCACCGCTCGCGGCAGGGACCTACGTGCCAGATCGCCACATGCACGTTGGGCCGCCACCCGATGCGAGTGGCCTGGATGAGAGCGTGCGCGATCGGGAATTGCTCGGCGCGGCGTTCTGACCGGGAGTTGGACGGCGCTCCTGAGGGGATCCCCCCACGGTTCTAACTGTCAAGCCGTCAAGCTAGGAGGGCGCGGCACAAACTGCGAACGGAGAGGCGCCGGGCTGCGTCGAATCAGTGTGATGAAGGTCCTTTTGACAGCCGCGCTCGCCTTTCTGAGCTTCGCTGCGTGCACCGACGACGCCCCCACACGAGCGCAACACATGGGTCGGGACGCCTCGAGTCCCGTGAGTGATGGTCCAGCTTGCGAACCGCAATCTCGCGACCTTAGCTACGGCAAAACGGTCCCAGGACGCTGGCTGCAGGATGTCCTCGTTAGTTTCGGCGCACCTGGTGATCACCCGCTGAGGCAGAAGGAAATACGGGACACCGGGGCGGCGCTGTGGATCGACATCCCGGAATATGAGGACGCGATCTACGCCATCATGCTCACTCCGGATTTCGATCCAAACGTCACGCGCTCGAAAACGGAAAAGGAGGTCGGCCGGCAGCACAGCTACACCCTCTACTTCGACGACAGCAACTTCGCGTGGGAGAGCTACAGGGCCGCCAATAACAAATGGCAGCTAGCCCTTTTGGCGTATCCAGGAGCTGGCAAGGACGACGTGACATGGCCGCAAGGAACCACTCGCTGGCTCAAGGCGGCAGTTGGCCGAGCCCAACAGTCCCCACCCCGATGCGGAGGACCCGTGCCTTGACTTCTCGCCACCGGACGGGCCGCAGCTTGAAGGGGGCTGGCTGAGAGGTCACCTTTCCCGCGAGGTTTTGCAACCCCGTTAGATGGAAGCCGGGTAGCCCGCTTCCTGGAGCGTGTGGAAGATCTTGTCTCGTTCGATGACGGCGGGGTCGTAATCGACGTCGACGCACTTCTCGGGGACCCGGACGGTGGCGGCATTGACTCCATCGAGGTCGCCGAGCGCGCCCTCCACCGCACGCTTACAGTGATCGCACGAGATATCGGGCACTGCGAGAGTCTCCTGCACGCATTCCTCCTACCGAGGTTGGTCAGTGCCCATAAGGCTACCCACACTCCGGGAAGGAGACCACATGAAGATCGGAATGGTCGGCCTCGGGAAGATGGGGGCGAACATGACCCGCCGTCTTCTCCGCCACCACCACGAGGTCGTCGTTTACGACGTGAACCAAAAGGCGGTCGAGGGGATGGCGACCGAAGGGGCCATCGGGGCGGCTTCGCTGGGAGACCTCGTCAGCCAGCTCGAGGGCCCTCGGGCGATCTGGATCATGGTCCCCGCAGGGGACGTGACGGACCGGACGGTGGCGGAGCTCGGTGAGCTGCTGGAGTCGGGTGACACGCTCGTAGACGGCGGAAACTCCAGGTACACGGACAGTATGGCGCGAGCGCAGGCCCTCGCCCCCAAAGAGGTGTCCTTCGTGGACGCCGGCACGTCGGGGGGCGTGTGGGGACTGGAAGAGGGCTACTGCCTGATGCTCGGTGGGGAGAAAGGGGCCATCGAGCGACTCGAGCCGATCTTCGCCGCCCTCGCCCCCGAGAAAGGTTTCGCGCACGTCGGTCCATCCGGGGCGGGACACTTCACGAAGATGGTGCACAACGGGGTCGAATACGGGCTCATGCAGGCATACGGCGAGGGATTCGAGCTCTTGCAGTCGTCTCCGTTCGACCTCGACCTCGGGCAGGTAGCCGAGGTGTGGCGGCACGGCAGCGTCGTTCGCTCGTGGTTGTTGGATCTCGCCGCGCGAGCGCTGAAAGAAGACCCTGGACTGCAGCGCGTCGAGGGATGGGTTGAAGACTCCGGCGAGGGCCGGTGGACGCTCGAGACCGCGATAGACAACGCGGTGCCCATCCCCGTCATAGCCCAGGCCCTCTTCGCACGGTTCGCATCACGCCAGGACGAGTCCTTCTCGGCCAAGATGCTGGCTGCGCTCCGTAATCAGTTCGGGGGGCACTCGGTCCGCCCAGTCGATCCCAGGCGGTAGGAGCAGCAGGCGTTTGGAACAACTCCCACGGGTACACGACGTAACCAAGAGGACTTGACTAGGAGATCGGGAGGCAACACATGCTGGGTTGGGTCGGCGATATCGAGCAGACGACACTCGACAACGACAACTTCAGGACCGTGGTCTACACCGGCGAGCACACGCAGCTGACTGTGATGCGCCTCGCCCCCGGAGAGGACATCGGGCTCGAAGCCCATCCGCAACTCGACCAGTTCCTACGCATCGAGCAGGGTCACGGACGAGCGGAGCTGGGACGCAGCGAAGACCAGATGGATGAGACTCACGACGTGGGTCCCGATTGGGCCATCATCGTTCCGGCCGGCGTGTGGCACAACGTGGTCAACACGGGAGACGAAGAGCTGAAGCTGTACTCGCTCTACTCGCCGCCCGAGCACCCCGATGGCACGGTGCACGAGACCAAGCAGGAGTCCGAGGACGCCGAGCACGATCACTAGAACCGTCCCGGGCCGTCCAGAACGATCACTATGGCCCCTAGGCACCATTACTAGCCGCCACGGCTAGCCGGGCGCTATCTGACCGCGCTCGGTTAGTAGTTCGGCGGGGCTCAGCCGCTCGGTCTGACCTGTGAAGAGCGTGGTCAGGCGGTAGCGAGGGCGACCGCGACGGCCACTCCACCGTCGTGCGAGATGGAGATCGGAACCTCCGTGGATGGGCCATGGCCGCCGCGCACCGAGGCATGGGGAACCCCTTGGGGCATGCGGACGATCTCGATGCGCGACGACCAGGCCACAAGTGGACCGAGACGCAGAGCTTTGATCACGGCCTCTTTGGCGGCCAATGTCCCTGCAAAGCTCTCCGCTGGGTCGAAAGCCGAGCGGCAATAGATGCGTTCTTCTTTGGTGAACAACCTGGCCTCGAGCCGGGGTACGGACTCGAGCTTCCTCCGCAATCTCTCGATGTCTACGACGTCGACGCCGAGCATCAGGCCAGCAGACTCGCGCCGCCGTCGATGACGATCGTCTGACCGGTGATCATCGACGCGTCGTCCGACGTTAGGAAGTCGACCGCGCGAGCGACGTCCTCGGGGGTGACGAGACGACCGGCGGGCGTCTGCGTACGCGCTGTCGCGAGCATCTCGTCCCTCATGGGGAAGTGTTTCAGGGCGTCGGTGTCGACCACGCCCGGCGATACCGCGTTCACGCGGATCCGCTCGGGGGCGAGCTCCACAGCGAAGTAACGCACGAGAGCCTCGATGGCCGCCTTCGAGGTCCCCACGACTGCGTAGCCGGGCAACACCCGGTTGGCGCCGCCACTGGACAGACCGATGATGCTTCCACCGTCCGGCATCAATGCCCGGGCACGTAGTGATCCCAAGAAGAATGCGCGCGCGTTCGCGTCCATCGTCCATCTCCAGGCGCGCTCGTTGAGCTCCGGAACCGGCTTGATGACGCCGGTCGCAGCATTGCTGACGAAGATGTCGAGCCGTCCAAACGTCTCCTCGACCGAGTCGAAGAGTTTGTCGATCTGGGCTTCCTCGCCCATGTGGGCATTGACGGCCATCGCCTTCACGCCCTCGCCCTCGAGCTCGGCCGTTGCAGCTCGAGCTGCGTCACCGTTGCGGAGGTAGGCCATGACGAGGTTCGCGCCGCGCCGCGCGAAGGCGCGCGACATCGCAAGGCCGATCCCACGGGTCCCCCCGGTGACCAGCGCAACGCGACCCTCGAGATCGCGCACGGTTCCCGTTGCTCCAGGGTCCAAGCGGCTGGCCTCGCTCATACCGCCCTCAGAACCAGGCAGGCGTTCTGGCCCCCGAACCCGAACGAGTTGGACAGAGCCACCTGGATCGCTCCATCGCGGGGACCATCGCCGACGTAGTCAAGATCGCAGTCGGGATCGTCCTCTTCGAGGTTGATCGTGCCGGGGATGATCCCGTGCTCGATCGACAGCGCACACACGGCGGCCTCAACCGCTCCGGCGGCGCCCAGCAAGTGCCCCAACTGAGACTTGGTCGACGAGATGGGGATGCGTTTCGATTCTTGGCCCAGGGCGTTCTTGATCGCGAGCGTCTCGATGCGATCGTTGTACGGGGTGCTCGTCCCATGGGCATTCACGTAGTCGACGTCCTCCGGCCGAGCATCTGCATCTGCGAGTGCCATGCGCATAGCCAACGCCGCTCCCTTGCCTTCCGGGTCGGGCTGAGTCACGTGGTACGCGTCGGCGGACGCGCCGTAGCCGGCCACCTGGGCAAGGATGCGGGCACCCCGTCCCTCCGCGACACGTCGGTTCTCAAGTACGAGCACGCCGGCCCCCTCACCGAACACGAAGCCGTCGCGACCTGCGTCGAAGGGTCTACTGGCCCGGGCCGGCTCATCATTCCGAGTCGAAAGCGCGCCCATGCGCGCGAAGGCCGACACCGACAATGGAGTTAGCGCGGCTTCACTTCCACCCGCGAGCATCACGTCCGTGATGCCCTCGCGGATGAACCGGGTCGCCTCGCCGACCGCGTGCGCGCCGGTGGCGCATGCAGAAGCAGGGGCGTAATTGGGTCCGTGCAACCCAAGTTTCATGGCAACCGCGGCGGCCGCGGCATTCGGCATCAACCGCGGGACCATGAACGGGCTGACGCGACGCGGGCCCCCATTCAAGAACGCTTTGTGCTCCTTCTCGATGGTCGAGAGCCCGCCGATGCCGCTTCCGATGACGACCCCGATGCGTTCCGGGGAGACACTCAGCTTCGAGCCGCTCGCCTCCTCCCACGCGAGGCTCGCAGCGCCGATCGCCATCTGCGCGAAGCGATCGGTCCGCCCGACCTCACGGGCGGGCATGTAGTCCGAGGGATCGAAATCGTTCACCTCGGACGCGATCTGCGTGGAGAACCCGGACGCGTCGAAGGCACTGATCGGCCCCGCGCCGGACTTGCCCTTCATCAGGGCACTCCAGAACCCGAGCGTTCCGGTTCCGATCGGAGTGATCAGTCCGATGCCGGTGACGACGACTTCATTCCTCGTTCGGTCCACGGCAGAACCCCCGGTCAAGGCGTCCGTCACGCTCCTACGGCGAGCTTGCGCTGGATCAGATCGACCGCGTCGCCAACCGTCGCCACGTTCTCGAGGTCGGAATCCGGGATCTCGATCCCGAACGACTCCTCGAGGCCCAGGGTCATCTCAACGGTGTCTAGTGAGTCCAATCCCAGGTCCTGAGCAAGGGTCGCGTCGAACTGCACCTTGTCTCCCTCGATGCCCCGTTCAGAAAGCTGCGTACGCATCGTTTCGAGGATCTGATTCCTCTTCTCATCCATCTGTTTCTCCTTTCGCTCGTGCATGTGATCCGCTCACGCGCTCATGCCTCCATCCAATGTCAAGACGCTTCCCGTCATGTAGCCGGCCTCTTCGCCACACAACCACCGCACCGCTCCCGCGACCTCCTCCGGGGTTCCGGGGCGACCTTGAGGGACGTGCGAGGTGATCTCAGCGAGGCGCTTCTCGCCGAGGGTCTCCGTCAACTCCGTCGTGACCAGACCGGGAGCCACTGCGTTGACGGTGATGTTCTTCGCTGCCACTTCGCGCGCCAGGGTGCGGGTGAATCCGACAACGCCTGCCTTGGCCGCGGAATAGTTCGCCTGGCCTGGGCTTCCTTGTATCCCTGCGATCGACGAAACGTTCACGATGCGGCCCCATCGGGTTCGCAACATCCCTCTAAGAGCGCGGCGAGAACATGCGAACGTTCCGAAGAGATTGGTGCGAATGACGCGATCCCACATCTCGTCGGTCATAGAGAGTGCGAGGCCATCCGCTCGCACCCCTGCGTTGTTCACGAGCACCGTCACGGCACCCAGTTCTTTCTCTACCTCCGAGAAGCATCGATCGATCTGTTCGGAATCGGTCACGTCAGCCTGCACGCAGATACCGCGTCCGCCGAGCTCTTCGACCATCGCGAGGGTCTCTTTCGCCTCATCCGCCCCCGACCGGTAGTTGATCGCGATAGGCCTCCCCTCGGCGGCGAGCGCGAGAGCGACCGCTCGGCCGATGCCCCGGGAGGCGCCCGTCACCAGCGCCGCTTGCTCAGACATTCATCTCACCCGCCAGCACGAGCTCGTTCTGGCCATCAATCGGAGCCCCCCAGCGAACCAGGGCCGCTCCCCAGACGAAGCCGGCCCCGAAAGCCGTGATGATCACGTGGTCGCCGTTCTCGAGGTCCCCCTCATCGCTAGCCTGTGCAAGAGCAAGAGGTATCGATGCTGCCGATGTGTTCCCAAGCCGCGCGATGTTCAGTGCAACCTGGTCCGGTCGCAGTCCAAGGCGCTGGCCCACCGCCTCGACGATGCGGGCATTGGCCTGGTGGGCGACTACGAGATCGATCTCGTCCAACTTCATCCCGGCGCGCTCGACGATCTCGTTCACCGAACGTGACATCGCGTCGACCGCTCGCCTGTACACCTCGCGGCCCTCCATGCGCAGGAACGGATCACCGGAAGGGATGCGCAACAAACCGGCACCCGATCCGTCGGATCTCAGGACGAAGGGGCCCAGACGCGATTCTCCATCGACCCGCTCGATGACGACCGCCCCCGCCCCATCGCCGAAGAGCACGCAGCTCGATGGATCGGTGTAATCGGAGACGCGCGACAACAGGTCCGAAGCGCAGAACAAGATCTTCCGGGCTGTTCCCGAAGCAATGAGGCCGTCCGCTTGCGCCAGACCGTAAAGGAAACCGGAACATGCAGCATTGGTGTCGAACGCGCCTGCCTTTTCAGCTCCCAGAGCGGCCTGAACGAGCGGAGCCGTCGCCGGGAGCTGATAATCCGGCGTCGAAGTCGCCACGATCACCAAGTCGAGATCATCCGGCTCGACCCCGGCGCGCGTCAACGCTGCGTGTCCGGCCGTGATCGCGAGACTCGATGCGGAATCCTCAGGGCCTGCAATGCGCCGCATCTCGATCCCTGTTCGATCGCGTATCCACTTGGCGGTCACGGGGAGGCTCTCGGCGAGCTCATCGTTGCGCAGCTCGCGCGAGGGCAACGCAACACCCCATCCGGTTATCGCCGCTCCCATCAACAGCCCCTTATCCAGAAGAGCGCATCCCCGGCCTTCACCGGTTGACCCTGGATCGCGAGCATGCCCATGACCCAGCCACGGAATGACGACTTCACATGCTCGATGTCGCCGTTGTTCACGACCTCGGCAAGGATCGTTCCGGGCTCGACCCACTCGCCCTCGCTCGTGAATGTTTCGGGAGGCAACGAAACGAACCGTCCGGAACACGGAGATACGACTACGCGCTCCCGGATCGGAGTTGTCTCGGGGACCGCGAAGAGCGTCTCGGGCGCAGCAGTCATCGCGTCATGCACCGACACTCACCTCCGCCCGCCGGAGAGGACGAGTGATCCTCTGGGCAAGTCCCGCCGCGACCCGGCCAGGACCGAGATCCTCGAAGTCACGGAACCCCTGGTACCAGAGCCACTCGATCGACTCACGAAAACGAACCCGACCGGTCAACTGCTCGACGAGCAACTTGCGGATCTCGCCGGGTGCCCGATAAGGCGCCGCTGTCACGTTCGAGATCACTGGCACCTCGGGCATCCGGACATCCACGTGATCGAGCGCGTCGCGAAGCGCTACGGCCGCCGGTTCCATCGCTTGTGTGTGGAACGAACCGCTCACCTCGAGAAGAACCGACCGAGCGCCCTCCTCGCGGACCCGGGTCGCCGCAGCCGCGAGACCATCGTCGGAACCCGAAAGGACGACCTGTCCGGGCGCGTTGTCGTTCGCGACGCTCACACCGGTCGAGTCCGCTATCTCAGAGACGCGATCTAGATCGAGTCCGAGGATCGCAACCATGCCGCCGGAGCTAGCTTGAGCTGCCGCCTGCATCGCGCCGGCCCTAACCTTCACGGCTTCCATCGCCTGCTCGAAACTGAACGATGCACCGGCCACGAGCGCGGCGTACTCACCGAGGCTATGTCCGGCGAAGGCGTGCCAGTTCGCCCCTGCTTCCTGAGAACGACGGAACGAGGCGAGGCCGGCGACGAACATCGCAGGCTGCGCTATGAGCGTGGGAACGGCCGCTCCCTTACGTCGGGATGCGATCTCGACTCGACGGCGAAGGTCGTATCCGAGTACCTCATTCGCGCGCGTCAAGAGGTCATCACTTTCGGGAAGAACAGCCAGCACTTCGGCGGCCGGCACGCCCTGGCCGGGGAACAGGCCGGCTTTCAAAAGCGCCGTCCACGAGCGAGGCGACGGTAGGCGAGAACCGCGGCGCCGGCGGAGCCGATGGCTGCCCCGGCGACTGCCCCCGCCAGGGGCCAGGGTGCGCGCGTTGTGTGATCAACCGCAGCAAGGCGTACGGGCAGATACGAAGCATGTCGCAGTGCGCTCAAGAGTTCAGCTGAGAAGCCGGGTCGCGGCGAGATACTCATGAGCCCAACCACTACCGATCGATCGAACGGATCCATCACCGATGCAGCTCCTTTCCTTCCAATGACCTGCGAAGCCGAAGGCGAGCGCGGTGAAGGAGGATGCGAACCGCACCCCTGCTTCGATCGGTGACGTCGGCTACCTCTTCGATGCTGAAATCCTCCAGATAACGCAAGGCGATGACCTCGCGCTGAGCGGGGGGAAGCTGTGCGACCTGAGCCCGCACCATCTCTCGTTGCTCACCGTGGATGACCTGAGTGGCCGGAGAGGGGGTCATGTCCTCCGCGTCCGGCAGGCTGGCAACGACGAGCGGCGTCCTTGCCCGCTGACGACCCCACGTGGCGATCACGTTGTGGGCGATCCGGTAGAGCCACGAGTGGTATGCGGCCTCACCCCGGAAGGAACCTGCAGAGGCCATCGCTTTGAAAAAGATCTGGGCCGTCAGGTCCTCTGCCGTACTGCTATCCGCAACCTGCGATCGCACGAACCGATAGATCCGGTCGAGATGACGGCGGTAAAGCTCCCCGAACGCGTCGAAGTCGTGCGGTGCTCGCGCCGCGAGCACATCGTCTCGTTCCTCAATAAGGACGTTCTCGTTTCGAGCCTCCAATTCCATTTTGTGTGGTCAGCCTCCCGAGGCAGTCGAGCTTTCTTCCTAAGACTCGTGTGTATGCGCGCGCGTTACCCAATTACAAGGGAAAGAGTGAGAAAGATCAGAAAGAGGCGCGATTCTTTGCAAGTCTCCGAACGTGCGGTCAAGAGACGCAGTCGGTTCTCCGAACCGACGGTCAAGAACGAGCGTAGGTCTCCGAACCGACGGTCAAGAATCTGTGCGACGATTTTCTTCGTGCCACAGACGATCGCGCCCGACACGATTGAAGACATCCAGGACGATACTCAGTCCGACCTCGAGCGCGTGTGGCTCGTCATCGTGTGGAACGACCCGGTCAACCTCATGTCCTACGTGACCTTCGTGCTGCAAAAGCTCTTCGGGTACTCGCGCGACAAGGCGACGAAACTGATGCTGCAGGTGCATCACCAAGGCAGGGCGGTCGTGTCCAGCGGCAGTCGCGAGAAGGCCGAGCTCGACTGCTTCAGACTGCACGGCCACGGTCTGTGGGCGACTCTCTCGAAATCCGATTGATGCCGTCGGCAAGACGTGGGGATGGCTCGTCATTGAAGCTCAAGTTGAACGCGCAGGAGGCTGCGCTGATGAGGCATGTGGTGAGCGAGATCACTCAAGTCATCAGCGGAGAAGGAACGACTGACGTCCACGACCGACTGTTCCCGGATGCCTTCGACGATCCTGAAGAGACGCGGAAGTACAACGCCTTGGTTCAGGACGAATTGAGAACGCACAAGCTCCGTGCGCTGGACACCATCCGCAACACCCTTGGAGACACCGGACGCGTCAACGCTAGTCTTCCTCCGGACGAAGCGCACCTCTGGCTAACGGCTCTCACGGACATGCGCTTGGCTCTCGGCGTGCGATTGGAGGTGTCGGAGGAGGACATGGGACGGGAACCGGATCCGGACGACCCCAACGCGCCCGCATTTGCCGTGCTCCACTGGCTGGGATGGTTGCAGGAAACGATGGTGGAGAAACTTGACCCATACAGCGAAGGGACGGATTCGTGAAGCTCGAAGCAGGGATGGATGCGCCCGATTTCAGCACCGTGGATGCGGACGGACATAGATGGACGATGTCTGGGCTGCGTGGGCAGAAGGTCGTTCTCTACTTCTACCCTGACGACGATACGCGTGGTTGCACCGCGCAAGCGTGCGATTTCAGGGATTCGCAAACCGAGTGGAAGGAAGCCGGCTACGTCGTGCTGGGCGTCAGCGCTCAGGGGGCGGATTCACATCGAGCGTTCGCGCAGAAGAATTCGCTCAACTTCCCCCTCCTGATCGACGAGGACCTCTCGCTCGCGGATAGTTACGGGGCGAGGGCCGAACCCGAGGATGGCATCCCTCCGTTGTCGAACCGAAGCACGTTCGTGATCGATGAGGATGGGAAGATCGTCGAGGCACTGTACGGGGTGCAGTGGCGGGGGCACATAGACCAGCTCAGGAAGAAACTGTCCGTCTAGTCCCGCCGCCCTACGTCCCGGCCTCTCAAGCCCCAGAACAGCAAGCCCAGCAGGGCGAGGGCGAACAGGAGCAACAACGCCTCTCTCTTGCGGTCGACCTCGTCACCTGCGTCGGCGCCGGAAGTACGCGGCTCCCAAACCTCGACGCCGGGATAAGCGAGCTCGGCGGCGCGATGCGCGGCCTCCCTGCTCGGCCAGGAGTCATTGCTCTGCAGTTCCACTTCCGCATCGCGCTCCAAATAAGTCCACGTCCAATCGCCCTCATCGTCCCGCCATAGCTTGACTATCCGATTGGGTGGCGCCTGCACCGTTGCGCTCATGTCAGATGCTCCCGTAGGTAGGCGATGTCGTCCTTGATCTGTGGCCACGGCGTCTCGCAGATGACCGCTGGGGCACCCGCCGCGGCGACCATGGCGAGGAGGTGCTCATCCGCGATGTTTCCTTCCGAGAAGTTCGCGTGACGGTCGGCTCCCGTCCCGGGAGGATCGCGCGAGTCGTTCGCATGAACCAGATCGATCGTGCCAACGGCATCCAGAACGCGCTTTATGACATCGTCCAGGTCCTCGCCGCCCGCGTGTGCGTGGCACGTATCGAAACAGAAGCCCACGTTGAAGTCGGCTAGATGGGGCCACAGCTCGGCGAGAACGTCGACCCTGCGGCCCATGGCGTTCTCCCCTCCGGCGGTGTTCTCGATCAGGATCGGGATCTCGGTATCGAGCTCCTCGAAGACCTTCCGCCACCGCATGAACCCCCGCCGGACGTCATCCTCAGCGTGACCGGCATGAACGATCACGCCGGTGGCTCCCACTTCCTCGGATCGCTCGATGGTGCCTGCCAGGATCTTCCTGGAGGGGATCCGCACACGATTATTGGGCGACGCCACGTTGATGAGGTAGGGCGCGTGCACGTACACGGGCATCTCCGAGGCCCGGAGTTGCTCCGCGTCCGCACGCGGTGGGGGCTTCTTCCAGGACTGGGGGGGGCCGACGAACAGCTGGATGCATTCAGCCCCCACTGCGGCCGCCGCTCCCAACGGGTCCTCGTCCGGCACGTGTGCACCGATGATCATCCCAGGACGCTAGCGCATCCATGGCCCTTGCCAGAAGCGCCAAAACGGACCAAGATTCGCGCCATGAAGCTTCTCAGGGACGTCGCCATCCAGCACCTACTGACGCTCGAGCCTCACTCGAGTCTCCGGCAAGCGGCGAAGTCGATGAGCGGCCGGGGTGTTGGTAGCGCCGTGGTCATGGAACTAGGCGATGTGGGCGGCATCGTCACGGAACGAGACCTCATGCACGCTCTGGCCTCGGACCTCGATCCGGACGACGTGAAGGTGGTCGATGTCATGACACGAGATATCGTCAGCGGCTCGCCCGGCTGGACCATCCTCGAAGCCGTCAAGACCATGATCGACGGCGGGTTCCGGCACCTCCTCGTGATGGAGATGGACGGACCCGAAGGGATCGTTTCGCTGCGCGACCTGATGGATTCGATGGCGGAGCTGATTCAGGAGCAGGACGCCTCGGCCTGACGAACCAGCTCGTCCAAGGCGGCTCGTTGCATCCGCCTGAGCCTGGAGCGAAGAAACAGCGACAACACGCGTCCCCAGATGCCCGTCGGTAGATCCGACCTGAGGCTATGGGTGATCACAGCTCCGTCGCCCGACGGCGTGGTTGCGTAAGTCACCCGCATCCTCACGCCCACGATCACGTCCTCCACGAACACATCCGGGGCGGTCTCGACCGCCGTGCTGTGACCCTGCACGTTGAAGCCCAACATGGTCGCGTGCCCGCGCACAACGTCTCCAGATGCCACGCGGTCCGGACCCTCGGTCGCGACGATCTCCGGCTGCCAGCGGGGCCACGAGCTGGGATCGAGGATCAGATCCATAAGTGCGGCGGGCGGACATCGGACGTCCCGCGAGGACTCGATCTCGAATCGAACCTGGGCCGGCCTCGTCACGATATGGAGTCTAGGAGAAGCGGAACGCTATTCTGTGGCCGGCGGACAACACAGGGAGGATGCTGATGGCCAGGTTGTTCTCGATCAAGCCCACCCTCACCATGAAGGGGCGCCAGTTCAAAGGACTGCGCGGGTGGGCCGGTAAACCCACGCACCCTCCTCTCACCGATATCCCCGTTGCCGCTTACGTGCTGGCGGCGGTGTTCGATCTGATCTCCTTCATCGCCGGTCGCGGCGAGGGCGAATCACGTCTCGCTCACGATCTGTTCCGCGCCGGAACCTTCACGATCATCGCCGGCGCGATCGTGTCCATCCCCACCGCGCTCACCGGGTTCTGGGACTGGCTCAAGTCCACCGCTCCCCACACTCAAGCGTGGAGGACCGCAAACTGGCACATGGCCGTGATGCTCACCGTGACCGCGATCGTCATCGTGAACATCATCGTTCGGCTCGCCTCCGACTCGAACGCGACGCCGGCCGGAGTCATGATCATCTCGCTCATCATCGGAGGCTTGGTCTCGCTCGGAGCCGCCTACGGAGGCGCACTGGTCTACGAGTACGGCTTCAACGTCGAGACCTCCGGCGACCACCCTGCGTGGCACGAGTCGGAGGAGGATGTGTACCCGGGGAGCAAGTGAGCCGTCAGACGGCGAACCGGATGTTCAACACGTCTCCTTCGGCGACCGTGTAGTCCTTGCCTTCGACACGTAGCTTGCCCTGAGTCTTGGCGGCATCCCACGAGCCAGCCTCGACAAGATCTTCGTACCCCACGACCTCGGAGCGGATGAACCCCCGTTCGAGATCGGAGTGGATCGCCCCTGCTGCTTCGGGCGCTTTGGCTCCCCGCCGGACCTCCCAGGCCCGGGACTCGTCCTCGCCCGTCGTGAGGAACGTGATGAGGTCAAGGGTTTGATAGCACGCTGCGATAACGCGGCTCAGCCCCGGCTCCTCGATCCCGAATCCCGCCAGCAGCTCGGCTGCTTCACCTTCGTCCATCCCCGCCACCTCAGCCTCGAGCGCGGCGCTGATCGCGATCGCGGTGGAAGGAAGGGCCTGTGGGAGCTCGCCGCCTTCCTCAACATTGGCCACGAGAACCCACGGTTTCATAGTCAAGGGACCAAACCCCCGCAGGACCTTCCGGTCCGCCTCATCGAGATTCGCATCGCGAAGCAGACGCTCTTCATTCAGGACTTCGTGGGCGCGCTCGAGCGCAGCCAGCTCTGCAGCGCCCTCTTGCGAACCACGCGCGCGCTTACGCGCCTTCTCAACACCGCTTTCCACGCTGGCGAGGTCGGCGAGTAACAGATCGGCCTCGAGATCGGCCAACTCCTTCGCCGGGTCGGCGTCGGCGCCGAAGGACCTCAGGACTATGCACAAGGCATCCGTCTGGCGATACTCCGCGATCCCTTGCGCCGTCAATCCACCGGGGACGTCCACGAACCGAACCTTGGCGGGCACGACCTTCTTCGAGCGCTCGAGCTCTGACAGAACCTTCAGTCTGGGATCCGGAACGTCCACGACCGCCTGGTTGGAGCGACCTCCTGACGAACCGTGCTGCGTCAAAGCCGTGAAGAGGGTCGACTTGCCTGCGTATGGAGTTCCAACGATCCCGACGTCCTTCATCCGCAAGCACCTTAGCGGGGTACGGTCACACGCATGGACCTGGGTCTCGAGGGAAAAGGTGTGCTGATCACCGGTGGAGCGGGTGGGATCGGGCGCGCCACGACACGCGCCTTCGCTGCGGAAGGCGCTCGCTGCGGGATCCACTACCGCACCAGCAAGGACGCGGCCACGAGACTCGCCGCCGAAGTGAGCGGCGCGACCCTGGCGGCGGACCTGACCGTGGAGGCGGAAGCCGATGCTTTGGTGCCGGACGCAATGGCCGCATTGGGCAGGCTCGATGTCCTCGTGGCCAATGCCGGCGTGTGGCCCTCACAGGATGAGCCCGTGTGGGAACTGTCGTACGACCGATGGCGGGCCACGATCGCAGCCGATCTCGATTCCGTGTTCCTGTCCTGTCGCTCGTTCCTACGGCATGTCGCCAGCACCGGGAAAGGCAACATCGTCATCGTCGGATCTACCGCGGGCCTATTCGGAGAGGCGGGCCATGCCGACTACGCAGCCGCGAAGTCGGCCCTCATGAATGGCTTCTTGATGAGCTTGAAGAACGAGATCGTTCGCATCGCGCCGCATGGTCGGGTGAACGGGGTGGCTCCCGGATGGACCGCAACGGAGATGGCGAGAGATGCCCTTGAAGATCCCGCGCTCGTTGCGCGCGTCACCCGAACCATGCCCTTGAAGAAGATCGGCAGGGCCGAAGACGTCGCACACGCGATCGTGACTCTTGCATCCGATGCCGCGTCCGGGCACGTGACGGGTCAGGTGATCACGGTGGCCGGAGGCATGGAGGGACGCGTGCTGGACGGGCAGTGACTACAGGATGCTCTCCCCGAGGGCGCTTGCTGCGAGCTCGACCGCCAAGGCGCCGGTGGCTCCAGCGTGATCCACGATCGGATTCACTTCCACCACCTCGATAGATGTAAGGGCGTCGGCTTCGGCGAGAAGCTCCATGCACAGATGAGCTTCACGGTAAGACAAGCCACCCCGCACCGGAGTTCCGACACCCGGAGCGATAGTCGGGTCGCACACATCCACGTCGAGTGACAGGTGGACGAACCCGGTCCCCTTGACGACCTCGAGCGCCTCGGTCAGAACCCCTTCGACACCCAACCGGTCGACGTCGGACATCGTCATCACACGGATCCCAAGCTCTTTGATCAGATCCTTCTCGCCGGGATCGAGAAGGCGGACCCCGATGAGGGCCACGCGGCTTGGGTCGGCCCACGGAGCTTCTTTGAAGCCTTCGATCGAGAACCCACACTGGCCGAGCGCTGCGGCGAGAGGCATCCCGTGCACGTTTCCGGAAGGGGTGTTGTCGGGCCGGTTCATGTCGGCGTGAGCGTCTACCCATAGAACGCCGCCGGGACCGTGAGCCGCGTGAAGTCCCGCAAGTGTTCCCATCGCGATCGAGTGATCGCCGCCAAGAACGAGCGGCATCTGTCCCCGTTCGGCGATCGTCTGGACCTCGGCGGCGATCTCGGCACACGTTGCGAGGATCGCGGGGAGGTAGCGCGCATGGACGTCGGTCTCGGCCGCGACCTCCGGGATCTCGGCCACCACGTTCCCGCAATCGATGACGTCGATCCCCAAGCGCGCCAAGCGCTCGTCCAGGCCCGAGTACCTGATCGCGCTCGGCCCCATGTCGACCCCCCGTCGCGACGCTCCGAGGTCCAGTGGCGCTCCCAGGATGGTTACCGTTCGATCGCTACCCATGCGCGGAAGAGGTGTCGTTCTTGCCATCGTCCTTGGGTGGGATCTTCAAGGACAGAACCGTCGTGATCGCGAGAACCCCGATGATGACGCCCAACGACAGCCAGATGGGTATCTCGATGTGGAACAGCTCGACGATCATCTTGACTCCGACGAAGCCCAACACGACCGCCAGGCCGTAGTGCAGCAGATGCAACCGGTTCATCGCGCCGGCAAGGGTGAAATACAAGGCTCGCAGCCCCAACACCGCGAAGACGTTGGACGTCAGGACGATGAAAGGCTCCTTCGTGATACCGAATATCGCCGGAATCGAGTCGAGAGCGAAAACGACATCCGTCATCTCGATGAAGATGAGCGTGATGAACAGCGGGGTCGCGAGCCGTTTCCCGTTCTCGACCGTGAAGAGGTTCTGACCGTCGAAGTTTTTCGTCGAGGGAAATCTCTTCTGTGCGAACTTGAGGATCGCGTTGTCTTCGGGATGGATATCCTCTCCGCCGCCCCTCGCGATGCGATAGGCGGTAAAGATAAGAAAGGCTCCGAAGACGGGTATGACCCAGTCGAACCTGTTGATCAGTGCGACGCCGATGGCGATGAAGATGCCACGAAAGATGATCGCACCTAGGATCCCGTAGAACAGGACTTGATGTTGATATTTCAGAGGCACTGCGAAGTAGGTGAAGATGACAACGAACACGAACATGTTGTCGACGGACAACGAATACTCGATCAAGTAGCCGGCCGTGTACTCGATCCCGATATCGCTGCCCTGCCAGATGAAAATGATCACGCCGAAGATGACCGCCAGGCTTATCCACACCGCGAGCCACGTCGCGGACTCCTTGAGCGTCGGCTCGTGCTCCTCCGTGTGGAAGAACTTGAGGTCCACGACCAGCATCGCGATGACGAACGCGATGAATCCGGCGTAGTAATACCAGTGGACTTCCACGTCTCTCCCAGGATCCTCGTAGGGACGCACGACCCGCGCCGCAAGGGGGAGGAGATTCCTTCCCGGCAGCGTCGGCGCCACGATAACAGCGGTCCAACGCAAATGAACGCCTCAATACCGCGGAGCGACGGGGCGGGGGTCGCACTCGGGGTGGGAGCTGCGCTCGCCTTCAGCACCCTTGCGATCTTCGCGAAGCTCGGTTATCGGGAGGGTGCCGATGCGCTACCGCTGCTCGCCACCCGCTTCTCGATAGCTGCGGCTCTCTTATGGATCGTCGCTCTGATCCGCCGGCCGGTCGCCACCGGGAACCGAACCAGTCACCTCCGGCTTCTCCTGCTCGGCGCCTTCGGTTACGGGCTCGAGTCGTTCCTTTTCTTCTCTGCTTTGGAGCGTGCTCCCGCTGCGATCGTCGGGCTCGTGTTCTACAGCTATCCGTTGTGGACGAGCCTGTTCAGCATCACCGCCCGCCTGGAGCCTTTCACCTGGCGTTTGGTCGCAGCGCTCGTATTGGGCACCGCGGGGGTGGCGCTGGTTTTCGCAACCCCCCTCTCCGGTCTCGCGGGGCCTCTATTCGCGCTCGGAGCCGCCGTTGCTGTAGCCGTCTATTTCACTCTGGCCCAAGTAGCCGTACGCGATACGGACGTAGCCTCCGCTGCGCGGTGGACGGCCACGGGTGCCGCCGTTGCTCTCGTCACCATCTCGTTGATCGCGCGCAAGGGCCTGCCCATTGCAGCCTTCCCTGCAGCGGGGGCTCTTGGGATCGCCACGGTGATCGCCTTCTTACTCATGTACGCGTCGATCACGCGGATAGGGTCCGCTCGCTCGTCCATCGCAACGATGCTCGAGCCGGTGGCCACGGTGGTCTTGGCCGCCATCATCCTCAACGAGGACATCACCCTCACGATCGTGATGGGGACGTTACTGGTCGTGGCTGCCCTCCCGGTCCTGGCGCTGCGACGACGGCCAAGGTAGAGAAAGTGCACTGATATCTTGCCCCCGTGGACAGGAATCCGATCCCGATAAGGGCCGTGAGTGTCCTCGTGGTGTGCTTCATGATGCTCGCCTCCGCCTGCCAGACGGACTCCCCGGAAGGCGCCGACGGGCAGTCTCCTGCGCCGCAACAGCCATCGAACGCGGGTGCATCGAGCGCTCCCGGCGTCGACGAGGACGTCATCGAGGGTCTTCCGGATTTCGTGACCGAGGGCATCGCCGCCCAGGTCGAACGCGAGCTAGCGCGCGCCGATATCGTGAGCCAGGCGCGCGAGAAGATCAAGCACTTCGTCTTCCTCGTCAAGGAGAACCGGACGTTCGATCATATGTTTGGCCGCTTCCCGGGGGCAGAGGGCGCTACCGAGGGCCTCACGTGCGACAACGAAACCGTTCCGCTTCGGAGGGCAGGAGACACGACCGTGAGTGTCGACCACTCTTTCGTTGCGGGGCTGACCGTGATCAACGGCGGACAGATGAATTGCTTCGACTCGATTCGCGCGGGCCAGGGCGAGCTGAACGCGTACGTTCAGTACCAAGAGGAAGACATCCCGAACTACTGGGAGTACGCGCGTAGGTTCACGCTCGCCGACCGATTCTTCAGTTCCGTCTACGGACCTACAACGGTCGAGCACATGTGGGTCATCTCGAGCCAGTCGGATCGCTTCGTCGATCTCCAACGACCGGATCAAGTGGGCACGGGAGAGCCGCGCGAGTTCTGCGAGGACGATCAAGAGCTCATGTGGTCATTCAAGAAGCTCACTGAGGAAGAGGAGGACGAGGCCTACCGCCTCGAGGAGATCCCGTCCATCGTCGAACTGGTCAGCAGGTTCTGGATCGAACGGCCACCGTGTACGGACATCAGGATCCTTCCCGACATGCTCGAGGACCGGGGGATCTCCTGGAAGTACTACTTCTCCGGCGCAGGCCCGATGCACGCGATGAAGATGATCCGCCATGTCAGGTTCGGTCCGATGTGGAAGAAGATCGTTCCGGCTTCGGACTTCAAGGCCGATCTCGCCGAGGGGCGGCTCCCGCGCGTCTCGTGGCTGATCCCACCGTGGACAGGCAGCGACCATCCCTCGGCTGCTGGGATCTGCCGCGGCGAGAACTGGACGGTCGAGTACCTCAACGCGCTCATGGCCAGTGACGCGTGGAAGAACACCGCAGTCGTGATGACGTGGGACGACTACGGCGGGTTCTACGATCACGTGCCACCGCCACACGTCGACCTCTACGGGATGGGCCCACGCGTCCCGGCTATCGTCATCTCGCCGTGGGCGAAACCCGGCTACATAGACAAGCGGACGTACGACTTCTCATCCGTGCTGCGAACGATCGAGGAGCTCCACGGTTTGGCTCCGATGACCGAGCGGGATGGCCGGGCGGCCCCGATGTTCGACGCGTTCGACTTCGAACAGGAGCCGCTGGATCCCCTGGTGCTCGACGAGCGTGATTGCCCGTGAGTCCGTCGAGCCGTCCTAGGGGCTGAACTTGAAAGCCGTGGCGGAGTGCGGGGGGAACGTGTACACGATGCTCTCGGGAGGTTGCTCCACCACCGATCTCTCGATGCTCACGCGATCCGGATCCTCTTCGGTGTTTATCGACAGGTAGCTGGGGCCCGTCAGGCTCCATAGCTCCAGGGCGCTAGCTGCATCCGTGCCGCGTGTCCTGACCTCCGCTTCGACCTCGGCCGAGCGATCGCGGTTGATGACGATGAGATAGAGGTTCCCCTCTTCGTCGACGCTCGAGACCGGCACAAGTGACGCTAGAGAGGTTCCTTCGAAGATCCGTTTCGTCGGATTGCCCGTGACCCAACTGTTGACCCTCGTGGGACCCATCATCGAGGTGAACATCCTGAAGATGCTCGAGGTCGCGCTGGGAACGAAGCATGGTTTGGGCCCGATCACCGCCTGCTCGGCCTTGTGAACCCGGGTGAACCCCTCGGGCGGGTTCTCGGGATCGAAGTCGATCAACGTGTGTTTCTCGGCCATGGGGATCTCCAGCTCGATCCAGTCCCGCATGAGCAGACCGGTGTAGAGCGCCACGTCGAGGCTTTGCAGGTAGTGATCCGGCGGATCGTCGAGCTGACCGATACCTCGCTTCAGCCACGGAGCGGGACCGTACTCCGTGACGATGATCTCGATCTCCTCCGCCCGCTCCGCCCCCGCGTACTTGAGGATCTCGTCCTCCGTGTGCTGTAGCCACTTCAGCTGGTCCTTCGGGAGACGCATCATCAAGTCGTGGAGTTGACCCGGCCCCGCAGGCTTCTCGTTGAAGATCCCGTAGCTGTGAACGACGAGGAAGTCGTATGGGTACTGCGACCCCATGGTCGACAAGAACTCCGCGCTGTGGACGGCCGCGCCGATCCGGATGCTGGGATCGACCTCTTTCATCTCGGCGTAGAAGTCCACGAAACCCTCATGGGGGCCAGACGTGTACGCGGCGGTGATGCGCGCACCCTCAGGTGGGACGTTGCCGTGCTGCGCGTCGCCGAAAGAGATCTTGCCGGTGACCTCGTTCAGCTCGTAGACGTTCTCCCGCCCGGCGACAGCCAGGTTCTCGACCCTCGTCCAAGGTTCGCCGTCCACGAAGATCGTCGCGCTGTCCGGCTCGACCGGCGGGTAGCGGATGTAGAAGGTCTGCGATTTCGAGCCGTCGCTGACCTCGGCCCCCTCACGGTGGTCGGCGTAACCCGCCACCCGGTCCTCAGCGAACTCGGTGCTTCCGCCGAACGCGTACTTCTGAGCTTTCTCGAGAAAAGAGGAGTCGCTCCCGACCCAATACACCTTGTCGCCGCTGTTGAACTCGTTCCCGACCTCCCAGTAATGGATGCCGTACGGCTCGGGATGCCCGTTCTCCGCGCGCACCTCCGCCCAGTCGCGCCCGCCGTTCGAGTTCGCGCCCACCGGACTGTTCATGTACTCGACCCAATCGGCGGCCTCGCGCGCGGTGCCGGTCCCGAAGTTCACCATCACGTTCCCTTCGGCCCCCGTCCGTTCGAGCAGGTCGCCGAATTCATCGGGTCCGTACTCGTTCGTGACCGGCTGCAACGCCCCGCCGTTCACGTTGGGTGTTCGATCCTGGGGGGGGCCGATCCCCCTTTTCCAGTGATAGGTGTTGGCGATGCGGCCACCCGGGAAGCGCACGGCGGAAAAGCCCGCCTCCTCGAAGTTGTTCAGGAAGCGAGGATAGAAGTCCCCGGAGGCCTCGTCCCAGATCCCGAACCCGCCGTACGGATACCGGTGATTGACGCCATAGATATGGGGGCTGATCGAACCGATGTCGGCGCCGGCATCCACCACAACCCGGGTCTCTGCCCCTCCCGAGGCTTCGAGCGGGGCCGGCTCGGTCGCCGTCTGCACAAGGGCGTGGTCGGCGGGGGCCTCGTGCGGGTCGCAGCCGGCGGAGCCGTCCGCTTCGGGCGAGCCCTCCCGACCTGCGGACCCTCCCGGTCCGGACCTTGAAGGCTCGCAAGCTGCGGCCAGCAGAGCCAGGGCCATACACACACCCGCCATTCCTCTACGCGACACGCGCTCGGTTCACTCCTCTTCGTTGGTGGCTTTGATGTTGGTGACGATCGGGCCCACCTGCGTGCGCCGTGGGCCGCTGCCTGGAAGGCTAAGCTTCCCCGCAGTCAACCATAGGGGGATAACAAGCGCATGAGTCGCGGGCTGGTTCTGGGCGGCGGCGGCCTGATCGGGATGGCCTATCACGCCGGTGCGCTGAAGGCCTTGGACGAGATGGGGTTGAACCCCTCGGGGGCCGACCTCGTCGTCGGGACCAGCGCGGGGGCGATCCTAGGCTCCTATCTCAGGAGCGGCTGGACGCCGCAAGACTTCTCCGACTACGCGCACGGCGTGCACCCAAATTCCGTGGCGGGCGATGACGAACAGGAAGACGAGGTGCGACGTCTCTTCTCGCCCTTGTACTCGTCACACCTCGACCGCGCTCGGAGGATGACGGGAGGCGCGTTCGCCGCCATCTCGTCGCGGGGCTACTTCCGGCCGGGAGCCGCAGGCCGCGTGCCATTGAACCTGCTCCGTAAGGCGTTCCCCTCCGGCATGTACTCGACGGAGGAGACTCGCGAACGCTTCCACAACGATCTCCCGGTCGAATGGCCGAAGCGTGACATCTTCCTCTGTGCAGTCGACCTGTACTCGGGGGCGCGAGTGCCCTTCGGCCGTAAGGGTGCGCCGAAGGCCAGCTTTCCTGATGCGGTTCTCGCATCCACCGCGATCCCGGGCGTCTTCCCGCCCGTGAAGATCGGCGATCGTCAGTACGTTGACGGCGGGGCCTTCAGCGCCACCTCGCTCGATCTGGCGGTCGAAGCCGGCTGCGACAAGATCCTGTGCATCGCGCCGCTCGGCTACCGCACGGATGAAACCCTTCTGACGCGCGACCCGAGGATGTGGCCACCGATGCTGATCCGGTCTCTCTTCGCACGCGCCTTGAAGCGCGAAGTGACTCAGGCGCGCGGTCTGGGGATCGATGTCTTCGTGATCCGTCCGTGGTTGACGGAGCTGAAACAGCATGGAACGAACTCCATGCGCCATCACGATCGCGCCGCCGTCGTCGAGTCCTCCCGGACTGGAACCATCCGCTTGCTGGAAGATCACCTCGACCATCCCGTGATCAAGGACCTCGCGCGTGCAAACCAGAGGGTAGCGAAAAAGGCGAGGGGCGTCTGATGGGCGCGCTATCCACCGCAGGCGATGGTCTGAAGCAGATCGGGCAGTTCCTTCATCCACGCACCATCGTGCAACTGCGTAAAGCCAATGCGCTTGCACCTAAGAACTCGATCGCGATGCTGCTCTCGCTCCCGTGGTTGATCGGCAGAGGTCCGTCGCTCGGGATCATCACGCAGATGCACGGGTTCTCGCTCGCTCGAAAAGCTGCCCTGCACGACCGCGATGGGTGTCTCACCTGGGGCGAGCTCGATAAGCGGGCGAATCAAGCCGGTCACATGCTGGAAGAGCTGGGCGTGAAGGGCGGCGACCGCGTTGCCATGCTATTGCGGAACGGGCGCGAGATCGTCGAGACGACGCTCGGGGCGCAGAAGCTCGGAATGGTCGCGTGCCCTCTCAACACCTGGGCCAAGCCCAAGGAACTGAGGTTCACGCTCAGCGAGGCGAAGGCAAGTGTTCTGATCTACGACACGAAGCACTCGGATCAGGTCGAGGAGTGCGCTCCCGAGGGCCTGGCCCTCGTCTACGTGGGGAACGAGGATGACGCAGTTGCGAACTCCTACTCCTACGCGGAGTTGCTGAGCGACCAATCGGTCAATCCACCTCCGTTCCTCACCAGGGAGGCGCAGAAACCTAAGGTCGTGATCCATACCTCCGGCACGACCGGCACCCCGAAGGGGGCGTCCCGAAACTCATCCGCAGCCGGAGTCGGCGCGTTGGCCAACCTGCTCAGCGTTGTTCCCTACAGTCGCGACGACATCATCGTTCTTCCGGCGCCCATGTTCCATTCATTCGGTCTCGCGACCTTCACCTTCGGCACTGCGTTGGGAGCGACGTTCGTGATGCCCGAACAGTTCGACCCGGAGGGAACCTTGCGCGCGATCGAAGAGCACGGGGCGACCGCATGCTCGCTGGTGCCGGTCATGATCAAGCGCATCCTGACTCTGGATGACGAGATCAAGTCTCGTTACGACCTTTCGAGTCTCCGAGTCGTGATGGCGAGTGGTTCTGCGATGTCAACGGAGATGCGCAGAGCGGCGACGGAATTGTTCGGCGACGTCCTGTATGACCTGTACGGCTCGACAGAGGTTGGGTGGGTGGCCATCGCCCGGCCCCAGGACATGCTCGATCATCCCGGCACCGTCGGCAAACCTGTTCCCGGGATAAAGGTGGCGATCTTCAACGAAGATGGCGACCGAATCGGCCCCGGCGAGATCGGCGAGATCTACATCAAGAGTGATGTGATGTTCGAGGGTTACACGTCGGGCGATTCGAAAGAGGTGCGCGACGGATACATGACGATCGGCGACCTCGGTTACGTCGATGAGGGGGGATTCCTATTCATCGAGGGGCGGGCTGACGACATGGTTGTCGTTGGGGGAGAGAACATCTACCCCGTCGAGATCGAAGAGACCCTCGACGACATGGACGGAGTCGAGGATGTCGCGGTGATGGGTGTTCCGGATGACGAATACGGCGAGGTGCTCGGCGCTTTCGTCGTCGGCACGGTAAAGGCCGAAGACGTCAAGAAGTACTGCAAGGATCAGCTCGCGTCGTACAAGGTTCCGAAGCGTGTGGAGATCCTGGACGAGCTGCCCCGGACCTCCACCGGCAAGGTGCTGAAGCGCGAGTTGATCGAGCAGGTCGAAGAGGGCTAGATGCCGCAGTTCAATCTCGACGGTTTCTCGATCTCATACGAGCAGCGGGGCCGAAAAAGGGGCGCCGCCGAGCGGCCGCTGGTCCTGATCCACGGCCTTCTGTTGCCCCGAGTTCATCACTACCCGCTGGCGGATGCGCTGGCCGAGCGAAACAACCGTGTGGTCTTGATCGACCTCTTGGGGCACGGTGAATCCGACAAGGCCGATCACTCGCGCTTTTATTCGATGGAACTCTTCGCCCAACAGGTGGTCGGTCTCATGGATCATCTCGATCTCTCCGAGGCTGTCGTCGCGGGGACCTCTCTGGGGGCCAACGTGGCCCTCGAGGTTGTGGCTCATTCCCCTCAACGCGTGCGCGGGCTCATCATCGAGATGCCGGTCTTGGAGCGGGCTGCGCCTGCGGCTGCTGCGATGTTCCTACCGCTCACGATCGCCTACGCCCAGATGCCCGTCGTGTTCAGGGCCCTACAACGGATCGGCGCCGTCGCACCGCGCGGCATGTCCGTTTACGGAGATGTACTCATCGACCTGCTGTCACGGGATCCGGAGCCCTCTGCCGCCGTACTGCACGGATTGCTCACCGGCCGACTGGCCCCTCATCCGGCGGACCGCGAGAAGATGGAGCACCCTGCGCTGATCATCGGCCATGGTCGCGACCTGCTCCACCCGTTCTCCGACGCGGCCGCGCTGCATCGAGAACTCCGCAACTCAGAGCTCGTTCAGGCCAAGTCGTTCTTCGAACTGCGTTTCCCGCCGAACGGATTGTCCGAACGGATCGCCGTGTGGCTGGACGAGGTGTGGGCATGACCTTCGGGATCGATGTCGTCTCTCCAGATCGGCATCCGGGCCACGCGGCGAGCGTCATCGCGGAGGCGATCCCCCTGCAGGGCTCTCTGGTTCTAACGGGGGGCACCACCGCGCAGAGGATCTATCCGCGGCTGGCCGAGAAGAAGGCCTCTTGGGACCCTCTGATCGTGCTCTTCTCCGACGAGCGCTGCGTGCCGCCCGACCACGGGGCGAGCAACTTCCGGATGGCGCGGACCCTCCTTCTGGACAGAGTCGGTGCTCCCAAGGTCCGCCGGATGCCCGGCGAAGATGACCCGGACGCTGCCGCCGCCCGGTACCACGCGGACATCGGTCCGGACGTGGACCTGGGCCTCGACCTACTCCTGCTCGGGATGGGTGAGGACTGCCACATCGGAGCTATGTTCCCCGGTTCTCCCGCTCTCAACGAATGGCATCAGCTCTGCCGGGCCGTGGATCGACCGGACGGGATGAAGGGGTTGACGCTCACGCCCCCCGCGATGCTCTCGGCGAAGAAGATCCTGCTCCTGGTAACTGGCTCGGGTAAGTCGGATGCCGTTCGACGGGTGATCCAGAGCGACGAACCCGTCGCGGACTGCCCGGCCCGCCTTCTCGCGGATCATGCCGACGCCACATTCCTTCTCGACGAGCAGGCGGCGGCCCGACTCGCCTGATCGCCCCCCGGCCTCCTCGGCCCGCGGTGTTACGGATTGTTACGGGCGGGAAACGGCTGCGAAACACATCCGAAACACCCGCTCCATTCAATCCAGGTAACAACCGCGTATCTGGAAGGAGCACAGATGGACACGGGCGATACCGCCTTCGTACTGGTGTCGTCATCCCTGGTGATGTTCATGACACCGGGGCTGGCGCTCTTCTACGGAGGGATGGTGAGAACCAAGAACGTGCTGGGCACCCTGATGCAGAGCATGTTCGCCCTCGGACTCGTTTCGATCCTCTGGGTCCTGATCGGCTACACGCTTGCCTTCGGTCCGGATGTCGGCGGGCTCATCGGGGGGCTCGACTTCCTCGGCTTCGCCGGCGTCGGTCAGGCGCCCAACGCCGATCTCGCCCCCACGATCCCGCATGTGGCATTCGCCGGATTCCAACTCATGTTCGCAGTCATCACGCCGGCCCTGATCACCGGGGCCTTCGCGGAGAGGATGAAGTTCGGCGGGTACGTCGCGTTCACGGCCCTGTGGCTGATCCTCGTGTACTCGCCCCTGGCTCACTGGGTGTGGGCACCGGGTGGTTGGATCCGGGAGCTGGGCGCCCTCGACTTCGCGGGTGGAACGGTGGTGCACATCAACGCCGGCGTTGCCGCTCTCGCGGCCGTTCTGGTCATCGGGCGGAGGAGAGGTTTCGGCAAGGAGGCGATGGTCCCCCACAACCTGACGATGACGATCCTGGGAACGGGCATCCTGTGGTTCGGATGGTTCGGTTTCAACGCGGGCTCGGCCCTAGGCGCAAACGGCCTCGCGGCATCGGCATTTCTCGTCACCAACCTCGGAGCGGCCGCGGGAGCGGTGGGATGGGCGCTCGTCGACGCACGCCGTGAGAAGAAGGCGACGACTCTGGGGGTGGCATCGGGGGCCGTCGCCGGTCTCGTGGCGATAACACCGGCGGCCGGCTTCGTCTCGCCGCTGTCGGCGATCGCGATCGGGCTCGTCGCCGGTCTCGTGTGCGCATGGGCAGTCGGCCTCAAGTTCAAGTTGGGCTACGACGACTCGCTCGACGTGGTGGGGGTGCACATGGTTGGAGGTCTCCTCGGAGCTCTACTGACAGGGATCTTCGCCGACGCTGCGATCAATCCGGCAGGAGCTGACGGACTGCTCGCAGGCGGTGGAGCGGCCCTACTCGGCAAGCAGGCGATCGCAGTGATAGTCACCCTCGCGTTCTCCTTCGGCGCCACTTTCCTCATCCTCAAGCTGGTGCAAGCGACCATCGGGCTGAGAGTTACCGAGACCGACGAAGTAGATGGCCTGGACCTCTCGCAGCACGCCGAGGTCGGCTACGCGTTCGCCGAAGGATCAGGTGGAAGCGCCCCGATCCACGCACCACCGTCCCCGGCCCCAGCCCTCAACCCGATCCCGGTACCACGAGGAGGTGAGGCCTGATGAAGCTGGTGGTCGCCGTGATCAAGCCATTCAAGCTGGAAGAGGTCAAAGACGCACTCGGGGACGCCGGCATCCAGGGGATGACCGTCACGGACGCACGAGGTTTCGGGCGGCAGAAGGGACACACCGAGGTCTACCGCGGCGCCGAGTACCAAGTGGACTTCATCCCGAAGACACGCATCGAAGTGGCGGTCGACGACGAGCAGGTCGACGAGGTCGTGAAGGCGATCGTCGCCTCCGCGCGCAGCGACTCGATCGGCGACGGAAAGGTTTGGGTCGTGCCAGCGGAGCAAGTCGTCAGGATCCGAACGGGTGAGAAGGGTCCCGACGCTATCTGACATCAAGCTCCCGCAGTCGGTTGGACTGGATGCGGGGGCCGAGGCAGCGGCACAGCGCGCGGTCCGGCTCGACCACGCGCTGTGCCACATCCTCCAATCTTCATTGGGAGACCGCATCGCCGTCATGGCCGTCGGCGGTTACGGACGGGGCCAGCTGTCGCCACACTCGGACATCGACCTTCTCATCGTCACCGGTCGCGGTGTCTCCGCCGGAACCGACATCAAGAGCCTTCTCTACCCGTTGTGGGATGGGGGGTTCCAGGTGGGACACGCGGTCCGGACTCCGCGGGAAGCGGTCGACCGGTGCACTGGTGACCTTCACGCCGCGACCTCGTTGTTGTCGGCGCGCATGATCACTGGAGAGACCGCCCTGTACGAAGAACTGATGGACCGTCGTTCGCGGTGGCTCAGAAGGGATGCGCGACACCTCGTGAGAAAGATCCTGGATGCTCGCTCGCACAGGCACCGAGATGTCGACAGGGCCGGCTGGTCGCTTGCGCCGGATCTGAAAGAGGACGTCGGAGGGCTGCGCGACATCCATACCGTCGAATGGGTGAGAACGATCCTAGGTGTGCCTCCCGGCGACGTGCTTCTGGATGAGCCCGGCTCGGTCCTGCTCGCCGTTCGGGAAGCCCTACATGGACGGGTACGACGCAAGACCGATCGCATCCATCTCGGATTGCAGCCGGCGATAGCGGCTCACGTCGGGATGATGGGCGAGGGCGCCGTTGACGAGCTGATGCAACGCGTTCACTCTTCGGCGCGCACCATCGAGAATCGTTCAGAGGACGCACTCGAGATGCTTACCGAGCGCGTCTCCGGCGGCCCCCGCAGATCGGGCTTCGCGCGCGCCGCCGGAACGGGAATCGTGATCGAGGATGGTTTGCTTCATGTCGAGCAACCCCTTGAAGGTGGCGATCTCGAGGTGGCCTTGCGTTTGCTAGTCGCGCGCTCCCGGACCGGAAGACCGGTGGCGCGACGAAGCATCGAATGGCTGCGCACGACTTTGGATCGCGATCCGATCGAGCGCTGGTCGGACGAGATGCTCGATCTCTTCCTCGTGACGATGCGGGGACCACATGTGATCGACGCCCTCGAACTCCTGGACCGAGTCAACGGCTGGAGTGCATTGCTTCCGGAATGGCAGGGGATCCGGGGGCGCGCGCAATATGACCTGTACCACCGTCTGACCGTAGATGGTCACTCCTTCTTGACGGTCGCCGAGATCGGCCGCGTGATGGAGCAACACCCTTTGGCCGGACGAGCGGCTGCGGAAGCGAAAGACCTAGACGCTCTTTACCTCGCTGCGCTGATGCACGACATTGGGAAGGGCTCCGGCGAGGACCACTCGGTGGCGGGAGCCAGGTTGGCGGGCACCGCCTGTCGAAGGATGGCGACCGACCCCTCCACCGGCGACGAGGTCTCCATTCTGGTTCGCGACCACCTTCTGCTCGCCGACACGGCCACCCGGCGGGATCTGGAGGACGGAGCTGTCATCGAATCCGTCGCCAAGAACGTCGCCGACCCTCGCGTTCTCCGCTTGCTCTTGATCCTCGCGATGGCGGACGCGCGGGCAACGGGCCCGGAGGCCTGGAACCCATGGAAGGAAGCGCTGGTCGTGGAGCTGTACCGAAAGGCCGTCGTGGCGCTGGAGACCGGCGAGATCCCGTCGCGCACCGACGTCGTTGCGACGGCGCGCGAGCTCGAGACATACGAACCGACCCTGGCCGGGCGATCCGAAGCCGTTCTGAACTCGCTCCCTCCCTCGTACCTGTCTTCCGCCTCGATCCCCGACATGGTCGACGAGGTGAGACTCCTGCTGCAGCGGCCGGGACCGGGGCGCGTCACGTTCCGCATCGATCGCGGGACCGAGAACGACCAGGCAGTCGTGACGGTGTGCGCGATGGACCGGCCCGGGACACTCGCACGCACGGCGGGCGTGCTCGCGCTCCACCGGATCTCGGTGATGAGGGCCCAGGCCTACTCCACGGCCGATGGTTACGCGCTCGAACGGTTCATCGTCCTGCCACCGCCCTCCGGTTCCTGGGAGCGCGTGATGGGGGATCTCGAAGCGGCGTACTCGGGAGCCCTGGCCGTCGAGGCTCGAGTTGCGCGAAAAGCGAACGACTACGGCGCGGATGGATCAATCCGGCCGGACGTAAGGATGCTCCAGGATGCATCCCAAGATGCGACCGTGATCGAAGTGAGGGCTCCGGATGCGTTCGGGTTGCTCTTCGCGATCGCCGCCGGCCTCAGCGATCTCGAGCTGGATATCCAGGTGGCCAAGATCGACACCCTGGGCGACCGCGTTGTGGACGTGTTCTACGTCCGCACACCCTGGGGAAGCAAACTCGACGACGCGCAGGCCAGGGAGGTCGAGCGTTCGATCTCTCATCGCATCGCGCGGCTGGCGCAGCCCTAGGAACCTGCGTCGCTCCCGAGATCGGGCTCGGAGATCTGATTCACGAACTGTCGATCGAGGACGTGCTCGACCGCGCGGCCGGCGGCGAGCACCAGCTCGTCGGCTCCGCGGCGACCCGAGATGGTGAGTCCCACCGGCATCCTCGATGCGGTGAATCCGCACGGCAACGACAGCGACGGTACGCCGGCGACGTTCATCGGGGCATTCCATCGCAGGTATGCGGACGAGGCGGGCAGCGCGCCGGCGGGCAGCTCGACCGTGGGCCTCGCGATCGAGGGTGGAGCGGCCGGAAGCGTCGGCGTCAACAAGAGATCGAAGTCCACCAGAGCCTCGTCCCACCGCCGGCGCACGCGCCCTCTGGCTGACGCAAGAGCGGCGAGCTCGCTCGGTCCGGCGCCGGCTCCCCAGCGCAAGAGCCGCAGGGTGGACGGCTGAAGATCATCCGCTCGCGTCTCGATCGCGTTCCCCATACGCGCAGCGGTAAGGGCCAGCAGATCGGAGACGCCCTTCACGGCATCCTCCAGCCCCTCCAACGACACCTCTTGCACCTGACCGTGCCGGCGGGAGAAAGCCGCGACCGCATCCTCGACCGAGCCCCGCACGTCCTCGGCTGCGTCGTCGAAGAACGGGGTGTGAGCGACGGCGACGCGCGCGCCTTCGAAGGCCGGGATCTCGAGCCGTCGCCCCACCAGTACCGACAGGAGCAGCGCAACGTCCTCCACCGAGCGGGCCATCGGTCCAACATGGTCGTAGGGGCCTCCATCTCCCGTGTAGCCATCGGTGGGAACCAGCCCCCAGGTTGGCTTGAGCCCCACGATGCCGCAGCAGGCCGCCGGGCATCGGATCGATCCTCCGGCATCCGTGCCGAGAGCTCCTGCAACCAACGCGGCCCCAACGGCTGCGCCCGAGCCTCCGCTCGACCCTCCGGCGATCCGCGCAGGGTCCCACGGGTTGTGCACGGGGCCGAACGCGCTCACGGTCGAAGTCATGTCAAGGCACCACTCGTGCATGTTCGTGTAGCCCACGATCACCGCTCCCGCCGCCCGCAAGCGATCCAGCACCGTGGCGGTTCCGTCGAGCCAGGTAGGACGGAGGCGGGACCCAGCCGTCGGCGAGCGCCCGCCGTCGACGAACACGTCCTTGACCGCGATCGGGACGCCACCGAGCGGCCCACCGGCCCGGAGCGCCTCGTCCCCGGCCGAGGCACGGACTTCAATGAAGGTATTGAGCGTGGCGTCTAACGCGTCGATCCGCTCGAACGTTGCTTCGACGACCGCGGTGGGCTCGAACGTCCCGTCCTCGATAGCCGCCGCCAGAGCATTTAGGGGGAGCTCGTGGAGGGGCCTCATGGACGCTCATTCTTCACCAGCGAAGAGAACCGAATGGTCTGGAGGAGATTGGGGTACACAGCTACGGATGCCCACTTCCAGCCAGAACATCGTCGCCGGCCGCTACGACCTCGAGGAACAGCTCGGTCGGGGTGGCATGGGCGTCGTATGGAAAGCGAACGACACCCTGCTCAAGCGCAAGGTAGCCATCAAAGAGGTGCAACTGCCCGATACGTTGCCGGAGAGCGAGCAGGCCTCGATGCAGGCGCGCGCGTTGCGTGAAGCGCGTGCCGCCGCGCGGATCGGCCACCCCGCCGCCGTGACGGTATTCGACGTGCACAAGGAAGATGGGCGCGCGTTCATCGTCATGGAGCTCGTCGACGCTCCGACGCTCGAGGACATGGTGAGATCGGAGGGTCCCCTGACTCCCGAGAAGACCGCTGAGGTGGGCCTCGGAGTCCTGTCGGCTCTCGAGGCGGCGCACGCTCAGGGGATAGTGCACCGGGACGTCAAGCCTGCGAACGTGATGGTGCTAAGCGACGGCCGGGTGAAGCTCGCCGATTTCGGCATCGCCTCCCTGAAGGACGACCCCAAGATCACGGCGACCGGCCTCGTGCTGGGTTCGCCTTCGTTCATGGCCCCCGAGCAGGCCGAGGGGCATCGGAGCGGCCCGGCATCCGATCTCTGGGCGCTGGGAGCGACCATGTTCTTCGCCGTCGAGGGAGCGCCGCCGTTCGACAAGGGCCAGCCCATCCCCACCTTGACCGCGGTACTCCACGAGGACATGCCGGCCCCGGACCGGGCCGGCAACCTCGAGCCCGTGCTGCGGGCCCTACTCAGTAAGAAGCCAGACTCACGCCCGTCTCCCGCGGAGCTGAGGAAGGCGCTCGAGGATGTCGCCGACGGGCGCGTCCCAACCCTGACGGCCACCGAGGTGTCAGACCCTTCGGCGACGCAGTCGTGGGCCGGGCCCCCGCCCTCCTCGACCTCTCCTGTTGCGGACGCTCCTCGTGAACCGGAGCGAGAACCGGAGCCGGCTCGTACGACCACGCCGGCGCGCCGCCGGCGCAACCCGTTGCCCGTGATAGCGACCCTGCTGGCGCTGGCGGTCGTGGGTGTCCTGATCTTCATCATGCTGAACGCCGGCGACGATCCGGGACCTTCGAACGAGGCGGCGTCGAAGCGTGAGGCCAACCAGGAGGATCCCTCCCCGACGCCGGAGGAGACCCAGTCCGAGGCCCCGTCCGAGGCTCCGTCCGAGGCCCCGCCCGAGCCGCGCGTGCCCGCGGGCTGGACCGAATACACCGACGAGGAGACGGGGTACCGCGTCGCCTATCCGGATGGCTGGACCATCCAGGACGACTCGACGGACACCTCCTCCACGGACTTCTCGGACCCCTCCTCGAACACCTACCTTCGGGTGGACTGGACGGATCAGCCGGGCCCCGATGCGGCGGCGGCCTGGGAGCAACAGGCGGCTTCCTTCTCCCAGGACCACGCGAACTATCAGGAGATCACCATCGAGGAAACGAGCTTCAAAGGGGCGGACACCGCTGCGATCTGGGAGTTCACCTACGACGAGGGCGGCGCCACCTTGCACGCGCTGGATCTCGGATTCGCGGACGACCGGTACGGGTTCGCCCTCTACTTCCAGACCCTGGAAGAGGACTGGGCCGGCTCCCAGAAAACCTTCGAGCAGATCAAGCGCTCGTTCCGCTCTCCGCCTCAATAACCAACACAGATGTACCGAAGCTGACAATAATTCACTCTTCTGTGGGTACTTGAGGCTCTTACGTGTCCCTTTCACCCCCATCACGAGGGATGTGAACCGCAAGGCTCGTTCTGTAGCTTGTGCCGCTCACCCAGACTTTTCCTAGCTGGAGGTGAGCACTCGTGGTCACAACCAAAAAGATCCTGGCAACAACCGCCCTGGTCACCGCGGCCGCCCTTGTTTCGGCGAGCCCCGGGTCGGCCGATTCCCGTTGCTACAGACACGGCCCGGGCGAGAAACGCATGGTCCGAAAGATCAACCGGGCTCGAGGGCGGGCGGGAGCGCCCCACCTCGGCCGCGATCCGGAGCTCTCCCGGGTAGCAGGCGTTCATTCCAGGTCGATGGCCCAGGACAACCGACTCTTCCATACGCCGTCGGAGCTGCTGGCCTGGCGGGTGACACGCTGGAGCATGCTGGGAGAGAACGTCGCCTATGGGTCGACCGTCGGCGGTATGCACCGGCGATTCATGGCCTCTCCAGCACACCGGGGGAACATCTTGCGGTCGAGCTACAGGAACGTGGGCGTCGCCATCTCACGAGGCCACGGCCGGCGTTGGGTAACCGTGATCTTTGAGTCCAGACGGAACCCCGGGACCCGCATGGACATGCCCAGGTGTTAAGCCCCACAAGGGCTCAAGCATTCTCACCCTTGTGCCGAAGAAGCTCTTGAAGACCCACGCGAAACGGCAAACCTGCGGCAACGCAGGGGCGCAAAGCCAGGGGCCCGCCATGAGAGCGGGCAGCCCAGCTACCGAACTGGGAGGAAGTCATGAAACTAGGCAAGCGTCTCACCGGAGTCCTGGTGGCCACGGTCATCATGGTTGCGATGTTCCCCGGCCTCACCGCAAACGCAACGACCTCGCGGCCAGGTCACAACTGCTGGCGCTACAAGACCACCGAGCGTTCCTTCGTCCAGAAGATGAATGGAGCTCGCGATCGCGCCGGCCGTTCGAACCTGCATATCGACAAGCAGCTCACGAAGGTCGCCAGAGTGCACACCAAGGTGATGGCCCGCACGAACCGCCTCTATCACACCCCGTCGAGCACGCTCAGTAGTCGCGTCACCAAGTGGCGCATCCTCGGCGAGAACGTCGGGGTCGGCGGGAGCGTAACCTCACTGCACCAGGCGTTCATGCACTCCCCGGCGCACCGTGACAACGTCCTCTTCGGCCAGTACCGCCACGTCGGGGTCGGCGTCAAGATGGACGGGAACACCATGTGGGTGACGGTCGTCTTCGAGTCTCAGGCCGATCCGGGCACAACATTGCGAGTCGCCCCCTCCTGCTAACCCGCAGGCAACCAACACTCCTACCCTCGAGCCAGCCAGCGGAAGGCCCCGGCACTCCCAGCGGGGCCTTCTTGCGCGTCGTCCAGTCGGCCTCGATCCTGGCCCCGATGTTGTCACACTCCTATAGGAGTGTTATAAGAGGCGGCTATGGACCGGACAGACCGGACTGACGTCGCGGAGCCAATCGCACCTCGGGGCGGTTCCCAGCGCCCCCCCGAACGCGCCAAGGCCGTCGACGCGCGCTCGAGTGCCCGGCGAGCATTCGACGCGTTGTGGTGGCTCGCTCGCTTCTTGACGGCCCTGTTCTTGTTCGTGGGGGCCCTGCAGGTCATGAAGACGGGAGCGGCAGACCTCGACATCCTCAAACAAGGGGGGCTCCTGGTTCGCAACGCGGTGGCCACCCTCGGTCTCGGGTGGCTCGGGGCACTGCTGGTGCTGTCCGGCTCCCCGATAGCTGCGTCGGCTCTGACGCTGGTGGCGGCGGGATCTATCAACGAGACCGAAGGCTTCGCGATGCTCACTGGGTCCCGTCTGGGAGCCGCGTTCGTTGTTCTGCTAGTCGCCGTCATCTATGCCCTGCGCGGGCGCGAAGGCGAGCGCATGAAACCCGTCTCCACGGCGGTGATGGCCCTGTCAACGACCGCAGCGATCTACATCCCCGGCTCTCTCATCGGCCTTGCCCTCCTGCGTTGGGGGCCGTTCAGCACGCTGAACATCGAGTTTCCAGCTCAGTTCGGCGACCTCATCGATGTCATCTACGGATCGATGCTCTCGAGGATCGAGGATCTGCCGGCGGCGCTGCTCTTCGTCGGTGGACTGGGCATCCTCTTGCTGTCGTTCAAGTTGATCGACACCGTGGTTCCCGCGATGTCGGGTCAGGACATCGAGAACTCGCGCCTGGGTTGGCTCCAGAAGAAGTGGCCGATGTTCGCGTTGGGCTGCCTCGTGGCGCTGGTGACGATGTCGGTATCCGTTGCTCTAACCGTGCTGGTGCCGCTCGTGGCCAAGAAGTACGTCAAGCGCGAACACATACTCCCCTACATCATGGGCGCCAACATCACGACGCTGGGGGACACGCTCCTCGCCGCGTTCCTGCTCAACTCTCCCGCTGCGGTCCGCATCGTGCTGGCCGGGATCGTCGGAACCACGATAGTCAGCGTGTTGCTTCTCGCGTTCTTCTATCCACAGATGCGTACCGGGATCTGGAAGTTTCAGCGCCAGATGGTCAAGAGCAAGTTCCGGCTAGCTGCATTTACTGCCACAATGTTCGTCATGCCCCTGGCCTTGATCGCCGTCTCTGGCCTCTTCGAATGAAGCGGGAAGGCGCGCGCGACGCACACGTCACGCTAAAGATCCCGCGTCCCCTCTACGAACAGCTCAAACAGGTGATCCAGGGCTCCGGGTTCCACTCCGTCACCGAGTTCGCCGTCTACGTCATGCGCGACCTCGTGTCCCACCGCAGCGAAGCAGCAAGGTACGGCCTGCAGCCGGACCCCGACACGGCAGATCCTGAGCCACAAGACGACATCGAGCCGCTGAGCCCTGACGAGATCGAGGCGATACGCAAGCGACTGACCTCGCTTGGGTACCTCTGAGGTGAGGCGTACCTCCCTCCTCTGCCTCGTCGTGCTCTCGGTGGCCGCGTCGTGCGTCCCTCCCGAGACCGACCCCATCCGCAGGTTCGCGGCGGACACTCCGCTGGGCGAGTTTCAGAAGGCCGGGATCATGCGCATCGCGGTGGACACGAACTGGACTCCCTTCGGTACCGGCACTTCCGCCGATCCACGCGGCTTCGCAGTGGATCTCGGGATCTTCGTTGGCGGCGAGATGGGCATGGAGACCGAGTTCATCGCTGCGTCATCGCCGGAGGAGGTTGAAAACCTGGTCAACGGAGGCGAGGCCGATCTCGGCTTCGCAGCCATCGAGCTCACCGAGGAGAACGTACGTAACAACAGCCTCACGGATCCTTTCTTCATAGCGCACCAGAGGTTGCTCGTGCCGGGTGTATCCAACATCGAGGACATCGCGGATCTCCAAGGCAAGGAGGTCTGTGAGGTGGTGGACGAGGTAACGGGCGTCTCAGCCGCTGAGCTCGTCGAAGCGGCCACCGTGTCTTCCACGAATGATCTACGGGGGTGTGCCATCGCGCTGAAGCGCGAAGAGGTGGATGCGATCTTCGCGCTGGACGGACACCTAATGCGGTGGCTCGATCCCGACAGCACCAGGAGAACAAGCTTCGAGTTCGTCGGAGAGGACGAGACCACCGTGGGCTGGGCGGCGATCGCGTCACCGGAGTTGTCGGGACTCGTGGGGCACTTCAACGACTCCCTAGCGGAGGCGAAGGTCGACGGCGACTGGTTGAAGTGGTACGCCCGCTGGATCGAGCCCTTCACCAGCGAGCGGGACGCGGAGCCACCGGGCCTCAGCCTCGAGGAGGCGGCCGCATTGTTCCCCAGCTCGCTCGAGGGTTGACCTCTAGGGGTAGCTGAAGGTGTTCCCGGGGTTGCGCCGGCTCTCGAAGATCTGGAGGACGTAGATGTGACCCCTCCTACGCTCGACTCCCACTCCGACGAAGCGCCAGCTGCCCATCATGATCTGGCGATGGACGCTGGAGCGCCAGAACATCCGGAACATCGCGCGGCATCTGGGAGCTCGGCCAACCGTCTGGCCCAACCGTCGCCAGCGGGTTACTACGTTGGCGAGATTCCCGAGATGCCACGTCGTTCCCGCCCCGGCCATGTTCCGCGCATGTCGCCGGCCCACATAGCCCAGCTGCTTGTCCGACTCGAGCCGGCGCAGGCCACGATTCGCGCGACGGCGATTCAACTTGCTCATCAAGCAGCGCTCGGCGTGCGTGAAACGGTACCCACTTCCGGCCGCGCGCTGCCTCGCTTGTGAGGCCTCGGGGGTTGCCAGGGTGCCGACTCCAGTGAGTGCGACAACGAGCGACATGAGTAGAGCGGTGAGCGCTAGGTGACTTCGCGAAGCTAAGCGCAAGTTCGTCTCCCTTCGATCGGTCTCCCTCCTCACGTAAGGCGACCACTGGGTATCAGTCCCGGCTCACCGTCACAAACGGATCCGACACGGTGCGCATTCGCACGCGTCCACAGAGTGACCCGGTGCAGTTCAGCTGAGGGTCAGATTCCTCGATTCTCTTTTTCACGAGCGTTCACGAAGTCCCTAGACAACGTCGGCGGACTCCCTCAGGCTGAAAGTTGTGAGCGACAACTCGCACAAGACGGTCCTCATCGTCGATGACGACGAGGATATACGGCACGTGCTTCGACTCCTTTGTGAGTCCGAAGACCTGCGCGTCGTGGGTGAGGCGGCCAACGGCGTCGAGGCTGTGGCTCTGGCGCTTCACAATCAACCGGATTTCGTGATCCTCGACTACAAGCTGCCCAGGCTGGACGGCGAGGGCGCCGCCGAGATCCTCCGTGCGGTGACGCCAGAGAGCAAGATCGTTGCTTTCTCCGCGGTGCTCGAGCGCCGGCCGGAGTGGGCCGACGCCTATCTGAACAAGGATCGGATCGTCGAACTGATGCCGCTTCTCAACACACTGTTCCATTGAGGTTGCACATGCCCCCTCACCATCGCTAACCTCCCTCCATGGCCAAAGAAGCTTCTTTCGACGTCGTCTCCGAGATCGACCTTCAGGAAGTAAGGAACGCCGTCGACCAGGCGCAGCGCGAGATCTCGCAGCGGTTCGACTTCAAGGGAACCGGCTCTGCCATCGAACTGGCGAAAGATGGAGAGCGCGACACGATCGCGTTGAGATCGAACACCGAACAGAAGGTGAAGGATTGCGCCAAGGTGCTCGATGAAAAGCTCGTGAAACGAAAGGTCGCACTCAAGGCGCTACAGCGCGGCGACATCCAACCCGCCGCCGGAGGGACTGCCCGTCAGGTAATCACGCTCAACCAGGGGATCTCCACGGAAAAGGCGCGCGAGATCGTCAAGCACATCAAGGGGATGAAGGTGAAAGCCCAGGCGGCGATCCAAGGGGACCAGGTGCGTGTCTCCTCGAAGTCCAGGGACACCCTCCAGGAGATCATCGACGCCCTGAAGTCGGAGGACTTCGGCATCCCCCTTCAGTACACGAACTACCGCTGACCCTCGTCGCGTAGCTCGACGCCCAGCAATGTCTCGAGGGCCTCGATCGTCTCTTGTGAAGAGCGGTGGAGAAGGGTCATCAACCCCAGGTCACGCGCTGCGGCGAGGTGACCGGGATGATCATCGACGAACACGCACCGCTGGGGCGCCACCTGGATCCGCTCGAGCGCCAGCGCATAGATGCGGGGATCCGGTTTGCGCATCCCGACCTCCCCTGAGATGACCACCGCATCGAAGAGGTCGACGAGCCTGTCGCGCGGATAAAGGCTCGATCCCCATGAGTTGGACAGGAGAGCCGTCTTGAATCCGGCCCTCCTGATCGCAGCCACCGCGGACAGCATGTCCTCTTCGAGATCGACCGCGAACATCCTGGCAACGAGTCCGTAGGGCGACACGCGAACCCCCGAAACCTCATGCAGACGAGCCGAGAGACCGGCGCCGAACTCCTCGTCCGAGATCGCACCGATCTCGAAGTCATGGACCAGCGGATCCTCCGTGCCCGTGTAAAGGCCGAGCGCCACCCGCACCAGATCCTGCAATTCGACCCCGGCCGACTCTGCAAAGGCGGCGAGGGCGTCTTGAAGAGAGGTGGTCAACACTCCCCCGAAGTCGATGACGAGGGCGTCGATGTTCGTCTCGCTCATATGCGGGCGATGGATCGAGCGTGGCCCGCGAGCTCCGGCACACCGCGCTCCATCTTCGCGAAGAAGGGGTCGTCGGTGGCTCCTGCGAGATGGCGGGCGTAGGACCCCTCGAGCAGGATCGCAAGCTTCCACACCGCGAGGACCCGATACCACTCGAGTGCATCGACCTGGCGGCCGCTGGCCGACGCATACCGGTCCACGAGCTCGCCTCTTGTGCGGAAGCCCGGGAGTGCCGTGGCGCTATTCAACTCCCCGAAGACCCCGTCGCGCTCGTCGGGATCCACCCAGAAAGACACCAACCATCCGAGATCCGCCAGAGGGTCGCCCAGAGTGGACATCTCCCAATCCAGTATCGCAACCAGGCGCGCCGGAGGGTCCGGCGCGAACATCACGTTGTCGAGCTTGAAATCTCCGTGCACGAGTGTCCCCGCCGGGGACTCAGGCATGCTCCCTTGGAGCCAGTCCCCGATGAGCTCCAAGTCGGGGAGCGGGCGCGTGAATGGCGTCGTCAATCCGAGCTGTCCGCGCCAGCGTCGGAGTTGACGCTCGAGGTAGCCGGACGGCTTGCCGAACCCACCGAGGCCACACGCCTCCAGATCCACCGCGTGCAACTCCACGAGCGCGTCGACGACCTCATCGCCGAAGGGTGGGCGCTCGGTGGGTCCGAAGGCGTCCGGAAGTTCGTCTCTGACCACGAAGCCGTGCGCGCGCTCCATCACATAGAAGGGAGCTCCGATGATTCCTTCATCCGTGCACATCAGGACCGTCGCCGGCGACCGAACGCCGGTTGCGCGTAGAGCGCTCAGGACCGTGTACTCGCGACCCACGTCATGAGCGGTCGGAAGGAAGGCGCCCTCCGGCGGCCGCCTCAACACCAGCTCGCGCTCCCCCCTCGTGACGAAGAAGGTTTCGTTGGAATGACCGGCTCGGTGTCGTTCGATCGATAAGGGCTTTTCGCCTCCGAGCTTCTCATTCAGGTAGGCCTCTAGAGACGCCGCTTCGATCAGAGGGGCACTCACGTCGCTCACGTGGGGTCTCCGGTGGCCCGCTTGGTTCCGTTTCCTTCCATGGCCACCTTCAGCAGATTGCGAGCGATGACCATGCGATGAACCTCGGAGGGGCCGTCATAGATCCGCGCCGCTCGCGCGTCGCGGTAGAACCGTTCGAGCGGAAGGTCCCCTGAATATCCAAGCGCGCCGTGCACCTGTATCGCACGATCGACGATACGTCCTAGGGCTTCGGATACGTACACCTTGGCCATCGAGACCTCCTGACGCGCCTCCACGCCCTTCTCGAGGAGATAAGCCGCGTGCAAAACCATCAATCGCGATGCGTACAACTCGATAGCCGAATCGGCGAACCAATTCTGAATCGTTTGCCTTCGCGCCAGCGGTTCGCCGAAAGTCTCTCTCCGGAGGGAGTACGCGGACGCCATATCCAGAGCTCTTTGGGCCACTCCCACCCAACGCATGCAATGCGCCAGGCGGGCAGGACCTAGTCGCGCTTGCGCCAGTTTGTATCCGTCGCCGACCCCTCCCAACATCGAGGTGGCTTCGACGCGGCAGCCCTCGATCGCTACCTCGCAGTGACCGCCCGCAAGGTGAGTGCCCATCACCGGAACCTCCCGTAAGACGTTCCATCCGGGAAGGTCCGCGTCGACGATGAACAAGCTGTAGGCGTCGCGTGGCTTGGCGTCGGGATCCGTGCGGGCGACAACGATCGCGAAGGCAGCACCGGCTGCGCCCGTGATGAACCACTTCTCTCCATCGAGAACCCATCCCGATCCATCCCGTCTCGCCATCGTGGTGATGCCGGCGGGGTCCGCTCCCGCCGCCTTCTCAGTCATAGCGAAACAGGACCGCGCCTCGGCGTCGGCTAAAGGTCGGAGGTATCGCTCACGCTGGTCGGGAGTGCCGGCGTGCAGGAGTAGGTGCATATTGCCTTCGTCCGGGGCCATGGCGTTGAGGGCCAACGAGGCCAGCCCCGACGCGCCACACTCCTGCGAGACGAGAGCCATGCCCAGCGGGCCGAGCCCCATGCCCCCCCATTCCTCGGGAAGATGCGGGTTCCAGAGCCCTGCCGCCCTGGCCGCCGATCGGAGCGAGGCGATCGCCTCGAGTGCCTCGTCCGACTCGATCCCGTCGCCAAGCGCCTCTTCCGCCGGAAGGACCTCGGCGCGTACGAAGCCGGCAACCCTGCGCTGGACGGCTTGGAGGTCTGCGGGGACCTGGAAATCGATCATGCGCCACTCTAGCCACCCCGGAGAAGCGTTTCTGCTTCCCGCTATAGAATCCACACAACCTTTCGATGGTCGAGAGCGACACAGGAGGCGATTCGTGGCGGGAGGAGTGACGGCCTACGTCCTGATCCAGGCTCAGGTGAACGCGGCGAGGGTCGCCAGCGACATCCGCGCGCTCGATGGAGTCGAATCCGCCGATGACGTCTCGGGCCCCTACGACGTCATCGTCCGAGCGAGCGCCCGCAACATGGACGAACTCGGGCAACTAGTGGTGGCGAAGATCCAGGGCGTCGAAGGGATAACTCGCACCCTTACGTGCCCGGTCGTCGAACTCTAGCCGCCCCCGTCTCTCAATCTAGGCGACGGAAGGACCTCGTTCATCGCTCCCGACCGGAAACCCGAGAGGTCCAGGGCGACGTAACGGAATCCGAGCTCCCTCAGCGCGGCGGATATCTCCTCGTGCAATGAGGCGGCTCTTTCGATCTCGTCCGGCGGCACCTCGATGCGTGCAAGATCACCGTGATCACGCACGCGAAAGACCGTGAACCCGAGAGCTCGCACAGCCTCTTCCGCCCGATCGACACGCTGAAGACCATCCGGAGTCACCCTGACACCGTAAGCGAAGCGAGACGCGAGACACGGTGACGCGGGTTTCTCGGCCGCCGGCAAGCCAAGTTTCGCGGCCAGCATCCGCACCTCCGGCTTGGTCAGACCGGAGTCGACCAGCGGGGTAGCGACATGACGTTCGGATGCTGCCCGCAGACCGGGGCGGTAATCACCAAGATCGTCGACGTTCGTTCCGACGGCGATGCGAGCGCCGCGCTCACTTGCGAGTGGAGCAAGCACCTCGAAGAGCTCGGTCTTGCACCAGTAGCAGCGATCGGCATCGTTGCGCGCGTACTCCTCGCGATCACCTTCGTGTGTTCGCACGATGGCGTGGGCCCAACCGAACCGACGCGCCAGGCCCGATGCAGCCGCTAGCTCGCTACGAGCCAACGACGGAGATACCGCGGTCACCGCTAGCGAGCCCGGTCCGAGCACCTGGTGGGCGACCGCCGCCAGGGTCGCCGAATCGACACCGCCCGAATAAGCGACCACCACCGTGCCCAATCCCTCGAGGATCCTTTGGAGCCTCGAGGTCTTGGTGGTCAACCCGATGTGCATGCACCCATCTTGCCAGCCCGGCCTATACGGTTGCACCATGATGGATGCAGGAGCGACATTGCTGGCCCAGGGACGCATCGACGAATTCGTGAGCGACCCCGTGTTGACGGTTGCGTGCGTCTTGCTCGTGGCCGTGTCCATCGGTTGGATCGTTACTTCGAGAGCGATCACGAAGAACATGCGGCGTGCGGCAGAACGCCAGCGGAGACGACCGCCGCAACCACGCCGCCGGTCCCCCGACACGCGAACGCAACCGACGCGACGCGTGCCGCCGCCTCGCTGACGGATCGGCCCGCCCGAGCGCCTACTCGATGTAGCCCAGATCCTTCAGGTGAGCCGCCACGGAGGCCGCTTCCTCCTGTGAGTACCCGCCCTCCACGCTGCGAGTGCCGCCACCGGTTCCCTTCTCGACGGGATGAGCCTCGAGCCACTCTCGCTCGATGACCCGGTCCGCTACTCGCCCATCTAGATCCGGGGGAACCGGCTGCTCGAGCAACGCCAGAGACGTCGGGCACACGTCGTAGAGAGCCAGCTCGTCGCTCTCGCCCCGGGCTATCCGCGGGCCGGCCGCAACGAATATCCCAAGAGGTCGGTGATCCGAGGACCACGCCTGGCCCACGCCCGCGAGTTGTGCGGGGGGCACGACGAGCTGGTTCGATGCTTCGCGTCCGGGCGCCACTCGATAGCCCGCGGACCATGAATCCAGGATGAGGTCGGGGGCCAGGTCGATGGCCGGTCCCGAATAGATGTCGGCGCGGCGGTGCGCCGCAGCGAACAAAGGCGCGTCGTCGCGCGGGTCCCGCAGTCCCAGGAGGCCCGCCCGCACCTCTTCCAGCACCTCCGGCGCGTCACTGGCTGTCACACTCCCCGTCCGCTCTCGGCCCTCGAGGTTCAACCAGAGGTCCGAATGGACTCCCAGGAACGCGTCGGTGCGCTCCCAATCGAAGGAGCCAAGCTGTCCGCTGAGAGTTGCGCCCATGGTTCGTTGCGCGGCTCCGGGAGCGAGCCGTCGTCCCAACCGTCGAACGGTGGGCGGCATGGCCCAGGCCGCTCGAACCGCCAGGGAGGTCTTCTTCTTCCCGTACGCGGCGCGCCCGTTCGCAGCGAGCCACGCGCCCACGTTCACATCTCCTTGGAGGGGCCCCGCCCCGTGATCGCTGACGACCAGCACGTCGGCGTCCGGGAAGGCCTCAACGATCCGTCCGGTGGCTCGGTCCATGGCTTCGTAGACCTCATCCACGGCGGATGCAAGAGGATGGTTCGTCCCGCGGAATCTCCAGAAGAAGTGCTGTGCACGGTCCACGTGTGGCCACACGACGGCCACGCAATCGGCCCCCGCCTCCCGCGCCGCCCACGGGAGGGCCTCGGCCTGATGGGCCAGCCCGTCGAGCAACTCCTTCTTGAATCCTTCGAGAGAACCGTGCGGCGCGCGGTCGAGGAGATCGGCCGGGTCCCACTTGCGTTGGAGTTCATCCTGGAACGCGTCGGGTGCGCAGAATCGGGCTCCGGGGGGAGCGCCGTAGCCGGCGACCATGACCCCGTTCATCGCAGCCGGCGGGAAGGTCATGGGGATATTCCAGAGCAGCCACCGACGCTCGTCGCCCAGCTCCCAAGCCGCCGAAGCCATGCGGTTGCGCGATGAGAAGTAGCGGCACTCGTAGGCCCCCGGGGCCCTGTACCAGGACCCGAAGATGCCGTGAGCCCCCGGGTTCCGTCCGGTGAAGGCGGAGGTCCAGGCGCAGTCGGTCATGGGGGGCCAGGTCGAACGCAACGGAGCGCGGGAGCCGCGCTCGATCATCCCCGCGAGCACCGGCAGCCGGCCTTGCAGGATCAACGGGTCGACGATGTCGAACGTCGCCGAGTCCCAACCGAGCACGACGAGCCGGGGGGCCACCTCGAGCTAAGGAACCGGTTGGAGCGGTTCCGCAACCCCTCCATCGTCGGGAACGCGATCCATGCACACATGGCCGCACCCCGTCCCATTGGAGATCGTCTTCACGTACCACTTATAGACAGCGCGCGCCCCGCCGATCTCCATCTTGCTCTTCACCGGAACCCTAACGGTCACGGTTCTGCGACCCGGCTTCCTCGTTCGCAACGTACCGATCCGCACGTCGCTGCGCGACTTGAAATCCCGGAACAAGAGGCCTTGCATACGGCGACCATTCGAAGACAGAAGAGCGTAGTAGTCGTAGCGCGAGCCCTTGCCCTGCAGGGGACCGTAGGTGTCGAAATAGATCGTGATGTAGCCCTGGTCCCAGAGCTGGGCGCTCGACCATCCGTTGTAGGTGAATATGCGCCAGCGCGGCGGCGAATTGCCCCACACTCCGACTTCTTGCACATCCAATGGACCGCTCGCATCGTTCGCATCGTTCAGATCCAGATGGCTGGCACCCGCGGCGAGAGGCACGACCAGGATAGCGAAGGCGACCACCGAGATAAAGAGTCGACGTTTCATCAGGGCTCCTTCTTGCGCCACGCGCTCATCGTTTGACTTACCGTCCACCATGCGAGCAGCACACCAACGAGAGCCAGGGCGGCCGGAGCGAACTCGGCCGCCTCGGGCGTCGAGGCGGCTGCAAGCAAACCTTCTTCCGGGCCGGACAGCAACACGATCGCAGCCATCACGCCCAGACCTGCGTTCCTCAAGAGCATCAATCGGTAGTCGCGGTCGCTCGCCTTACCGAAGCAACCACAGGGGAGACGATCTCCTCTGACCTCCTTCGCACGCAACAGAGCAAGCGAGAACGACGCCAGGAGAGCGACGGTGAGGGCGGCGGCCGCGCGGGCTGAGAACGCCAGCATCACGACGATGATCGCTGCTTCGGCGAGTGGCACGCCCCAGAACGCGACCGCCTGCGTGCTTCGCCCCAATCCATAGCCTTCGAGCGCGCGGCTCCATGCCCGCCGGTTCGCGAGCTTGGCGATCGCCGCCCACGCGAAGGCGGCGGCGAGAAGAGAACCTGCGATCCGAACCACGAAGAGTTCCACGGGCGAGAATCCTATTACTGAGGCTGCGGGATAGCCTGACGGCGTGGAAGGTTGGTGGGCAGCTTCTTATCTCGTGTTGTGGCTCCTCGTCGTGATGCTCTGCGTCGTGGTCGTCGCCCTGGCGCGTCAGATCGGGACGCTGCACCTTCGACTCGG
>JACCXF010000015.1 GCA_013697295.1 Actinomycetota bacterium
TAATAGGACAGGGCAACGTTGATCGCGAACGTTCCGACTAACGCCACGAGGATGATGACCGGTGACAGGCTCCGCCCGTGCAACCACGTCTCCTGCGTGTAGAGCAGCGGCACGCCCAGGAGGACGCCACCTGCTACTCCTCGCATCACGTCCTCGGCAGATGTTGCCTTCTCCGCCACTGCAGAACCATCTCACAGAGGCAGGCTGCGCCTTCGGGGCGACCCTCAGCGGCGGGAAGCACCTACCATGCGCGGCATGGTGCCTCAGGCACAGGGACTGCGGACGTTCTACGACGGCTGGGCCAACTATCAGGGGCTCCTCCTAAGCGCGATCCGCGAGCTAACCTCCGAACAACTAGCGCTGCGAACCGCTCCGCACCAGTGGGCGGTCTGGCAGCTTGCCGGTCACATGGCGGGATCACGGACCTACTGGTTCCGCGATGTCCTCGGCGAGGGCGACCCCGCCACCCGCGACATGTTCCGCGTCGCCAGCACGACCGTCCCCGACCTGCCGCTCGAAGACGTCGGGTGGACGACGAGGATCACGCTCGTGGTGCCGCCGAGATCGTCGAGGCCTTCGACGCGACCTGGACGATGATCGATGATCGCCTCCGGCGCTGGACGTCGGACGATCTCGCCGTCGAGTTCTCTCGCGAGCGACGCACCGGCACGGAGACGTTCACCCGCGCGTGGGTGATCTGGCACCTCATCGAGCACGATCTCCACCATGGCGGCGAGATCTCTCAGATCCTCGGCAGCAACGGCGTGTCCGCACTCACCCTCTGACGGCACCACCCGCAGCGGCGGCTGCACGAGGAGACGAGAGAGTTTCGCGGGACCATCCACGAGGCCATCGGAAACAGCGGCTCCGAGGACGCGGATGCAGGTAGCTATCCCGGAACGAGCCTAGGACAGGTCCGTAACCAGGGACCGGTTGGGAGGCGGGCAGAAGGCGAAGAGGCAGTGCCTAGACCTTGTGAGCTATCTACATCTCCGCTCCCCTCCCGTGGATCATCAACCGAAGCCAGATGCGCAGGACCTTGCTGCTGGCTTAGGGTGAACTCACTACCTCAACTGCTCCCACCCAACCGAAGGAGTGAACGCATCTTCATGCTGATCAAAGGCGCATCCGTACCGATCGGCGTAGCCGCGGAACTGGCGAACGTGGAAGTGAGGGCCATCCGTCAATGGGCGGCGATCGATGCCCTCGAGATCGAATGGCAAGGCGATATGGAGGTCGTGCAGTTGGACAAGGTGCAGCAGCTGTCGGGGTCTTCGCGAGAATCTCCTGACTCCCGGCGTGAAGCACTGCGAGGGCGCCTGCGGGGAGTGACGATCGATGACCTCAGCGTGACGGATCTGCAGCAACTCGCTCGAGAACGAGGCGCCGGCTAGCAAAGGGGCCACAGTTGAACGAGCTGACTGAGGGCGGCGAACCTCCTCAGCATGCTTCCAGAACTAGGCCCTAGGGAAGGGCTCCACATCTCCATAGGAGGAAGCGGCCACAGAGGAGCCTCCCAGGGGACGGCCTGCGTGATCCTCGGGACTGTGCGACCATCAGGCGTCAGCCGAGTCGAGGAGGTACAGGATGTCGGTGCTCGTGCAGATGAGGGTGCGCGTCGATGACGTGGCCCGGTTCAAGACCGCCTACGACCAGTGGTTGCCGAAGATCGGCGAGTACGGCGGCAAGTCGATCGGGCTCTACTCCGCCGAGAACGACCCCAGCGAAGTGTCGCTCCTAGAGGAGTGGGAGTCCCACGACCAGATGCACGAAGCATCAGAGAAGCATGGCGATGAGTTCAACGAGATGGCGGGCACCGTCGGGAAGGATTGGGAGACGAGGATCTGGCACAAGCTCTAGGCGTTGGGGCGGTTCCCAGCTAGCGGAACGACCGCGCCAACCGAACGCCGCCGCGATCCGGTCGAACGTCCCAGGCCGGGCAACCGGTCGCGGGCCTCCAGCCTCCGTAGATCTCGAGGGGGACGCCGAAGCGCCGCGCCGCCTGCTCGACGGACCAGCCGGCCCGTTTGCGGTTCTTGGCTACTGCAAACACCTCTCGGAGTTTCCGACCGCTCCGATCGCAGGTCACGGATCCTCTCCCGCTATCAGGAGGTGGTCTCCGAGCTGCAGCGCGACACGGCTTTGATGGACGAAGTGCTGTCACCCGAAGTTGTCACGGGCCGAGGGCGGCTGAGCGACGGAAACCCGCACTGACCTTGAGCGGACGACGGGATTCGAACCCGCGACCCCCACCTTGGCAAGGTGGTGCTCTACCACTGAGCCACGTCCGCAGAATGCCCCATCATCCTAGGGACGGGGATTCTGAGCTTCAACCGGGCGTCTAGGACACACCTGTGGAGCCGAAACCGCCTGCGCCGCGGCTCGACTCGGGGAGCTCCTCGACGAAGCACGGCGACACATCCGGCACGGCAACGATCACGAGCTGGGCGATGCGGTCCCCCACCGAGATCTCCACCGCCTCGTGAAGGTCGAGGTTCACGACAGCACACACCACCTCGCCCCGGTAACCGGCGTCGATCAAGCCGGGTGCGTTGGCCAGCGTCAGGCCCTTCTTGGAGGCGAGGCCCGAACGAGGGAGCACGAGGCCGGCGTGGCCGTCGGGGATGGCGACGGCCACGCCGGTCGGCACCATCACCCGCTCCCCCGGCTTGACCGTGACGCCCTCGGCCGCCCGCAGGTCGAGGCCGGCATCGCCTGGATGCTGCGCCTCCGGAAGCTGACCTTCGGGCCGAACGCGCGCGAAGGGAAGGTCCACGTCGCTCACTCCGGCTCGATCAGCTCGAGGCGGTTCCCGAAGGGGTCGCGCACGTGCACCCGACGGAATCCCGAGAACTGATCGGACTCGATCACCTTGTAGCCGCTCATCTCGACGCGCGCGCGCATCCGCTCGAGATCCTCGACCAGGAACGCGGGATGGGCCTTCATCGCGGGACGGAACCCGTCCTCGACGCCGAGGTGGACCTCCAGGTCGCCCGAGCGGAACCAGACGCCACCACGGTCGGCGAGCTCCTGGGGTTTGGGGACCTGGTCGAGCCCGAGGACGCCCTCGTAGAAGTCGATGGCCACCTGCTCCTCGTCGGGCGGCATCGCGAGCTGCACGTGATGCAGCCCGAGAAGCCTCCCGGGCTCCTCATAACTCATGGTTCCCCCCCGTGCACGGCGGTCCGGGGA